>NZ_JBUPWE010000001.1:0-399511 GCF_055502615.1 Pseudoduganella sp. jia 9
GGTTCTTCGCGGGGAATGGGGGAAGACGGGATTGACGATCTGAGCAGGAAGTGGTGGCGGGGGTCTGAAGTTGGTAGATTGATAGTCGCCAAACAAGTCAATCTTTCAAACCACCGCCATGCTCAATGCTATGTCGTCTCTCCCGTTTTGGGAAGGCCATATTCTCGACTCCGTCCAAGAACAGAAAGACGGTTCCCTGCTGATCGTTCTCGAACCCTGTCCGACAAGTGATGCTTTGTGTGGGTCGTGCCGCCAGCCTTGCGCCTTGGTGCATGAGCGCCGAAGACGCAAGGTGCGCGACCGCGATATTCTGGACAAACGCGTCTGGCTTGATGTGCCAGTGCGGCGACTGGACTGCCATCACTGTAATGCACGGGTTGCCGAGCACATTGTCTGGCTTGACCGGCGTTCACGCATTACGCATCGTGTGCGCCTGTGGGTCGAGGCGCTGGCGCAACTGCTTCCGATAGCACATGTGGCCCGGCTGACCGGCCTACACTGGCATACCGTCAAAGAGATCGATCATCGGCGCTTGAAGCACTTGCATGCTGACTTCTCAGCAGAGGGTGTACGGCGCCTGGTGATGGACGAATTCGCCCTGCACAAGGGACACCGCTATGCCACTGTCGCGCTCGATGCTGAACGGATGCGCGTATTGTGGGTTGGAGAAGGCAATAGCCGGGAAGCGATCCGGCCATTTTTCGAGATGCTGGGACCGGAAGGCTGCCAGCGGATTGAAGCCGTGGCGATGGACATGAACACGGCTATGGATCTCGAAGTGCGCCAGCAATGCCCCAATGCCGAGGTGGTCTACGACCTATTTCATGTCGTGGCCCGTTTTGGCCGCGAAGTCGTTGACCGGGTACGGGTCGATCAAGCCAATGCACTACGTGCAGAGCCAAAAGCCCGTCAGGTCATCAAGCGCAGCCGATGGCTTTTGCTGCGTAATCGCGACAATCTCAAAACCGACCAGGCGATCAAACTTGACGAACTGCTCGCCGCCAACCAGCCCTTGGCAACGGTCTACCTGCTCAAGACCGAACTGAAAGAGATCTGGTATGCGCCATCGGCCTGGGAAGGTGCTCGTCGATGGAAAACCTGGCTCAAGCTCGCCCTGGAAAGCCAGATCGCACCGCTGATCCAGTTCGCTAAACGCTTGGCCAAATACCGGCGCGGTATCTTGGCTTCGGCCATCTATCCGATGAACTCATCCATCCTGGAAGGCGTCAACAATCGCATCAAAGTGATCAAACGCATGGCTTACGGATTCCGGGACGCATCCTACTTCTTCTTGAAAATCAAGAATGCGTTCCCCGGCAAAGTGCGATGAACCAAAAAAATGGCCAGCCCTGGAGGCTGGCCGAAAAACTATTCTGGGCTGAGAAAAACACACTGCGCACGGAATAGTTGGGACATCGGTACAGTCACGGGAATGCCTTGCTGCGGACCATCTGGGGACCTGTCGTGCGTGCTTTCCCGGCATTTCGACACTGTAGACAGTGTACAAAGAGCTCGCTACGGCTTTGTGACAGGCTGCACGAAAGCGCGGATGAACGAACAAAATTCCGGGCTGGGCGGCAAAAACGGCGCCCAGCCGTGGAATATTCCGGTGGTCAGCGTTCGCGCGAGCCTTCCGAACGGTCGGGCCGCCCACCGCGCGGTTGCACGCTGGGCGCCGGCGCCGGTGCCGCCGGCTGGGCAACCGGTGCCGGACGGGGCTGCATCACCGGTGGCGGTGGCGGTGCCGGGCGGGGCTGCATGACGGGCGGCGGCGCAGGCATGGGCGCGGGAGCCGGCCGCGGCTGGGCAATCGGTGCCGGAGCCGGTGCCGCCTGCTGGATGGACATGCGTTGCACCGCCTGCCGGCGGCTTTCCATCTCGCGCTGCGCATCGGCCCGTTCCTGCATGCGCTCCTGCGTGCGCATCTGCGCCGCTTCGCGCTGCCGCTCCAGGCGCTCGTTGTGGAACGGACGGCCCGCGTCCGGGTCCACCTGCGGACGCGGCTGGGGTGCCGGCTGCGGTGTCGCCAGCGGCGCCGGTGCATTGAACGCCGGCTGGCTCACCGGGCGCTCGACCTGCGGCCGCTCCACGCGCGGCCGGTCCACCTGCGGCCGATCGGTGACGATCACGTTATTGCTGCGCAGCGGAGCCATATTCCGTTCCCGCTGCATCCGTTCGGCCACGCTGTCGATGTTGCGATCCGACTGGAACCGGGTGGTGATGCCATCGCGGTTACGGTCCACCTGGGCGCGATCCGGCGCGCCATCGGTCTGGATGCGGTTGACCGTCGGCATATCGCGGCCGCGCTCGAGCTGCAGCCGGTCCGGCGTACCGTCGCGGTTGCGGTCGGCCTGCGCGCGATCGGCGATGCTTTCGCGGTCGCGGCCCACCTGCACGCGGCCCGGCGCCCCATCGTCGCCGCGGTCGGTCTGCAGCCGGTTGATGTTCGGCCGGTCGACCTGCACGCCATTACCCTGCGGCCGTCCGGCGATGCCGTCGCGGTTGCGGTCCGGCGAGCGGGCAAAGCCGGGCACCACCGGCGCGGCGGTTGGCAGATTGGCCCGATTCACCACGGATGCGCGCGGCAGATTGTTGACGCGCACGCTGCGGCGGTCCTCGAACTGCTCGCGCGGCACGATCGTGATGCCTTCGCGGCGCACCGGCGTGTTTTTCCAACGTTCGTTGCCGCGGTATTGCCAGCCGAGGCGGCGCTCATGGTCCGGCGATACCTGGTAGTGCGGCACGTAGCGGTCGCGCGGGGTCAGCGGATACCAGCCCAGGCCAGGACGGTGGCGGCGGTCGCTGAACGACACGGACCAGCCGTCGCCGCCCACCCAGCCCACCAGTGCCGGCGCCCACACGGGCCGGCCGACGATGCGACCGGGCGCCCAGTACCAGCGGTTGCGCACGGTCACCCAGCGGCCGTAGTGGAACGGCGCGTAGCCCCACGGCGCGTTGTCGACCCAGGTCCAGCCCCACGGGGCCACCCAGGCCCAGCGGCCATCGCTGTAGGGCGACCAGCCCGAGGCAATCGAGCGGGGCGCCCACAGCGGGCCGTAGTCGTCGTTGACGGTCCAGCTGCCGTACTGGTCCAGCTCTTCGTAACCGGTCACATAATTGGGAATGTAGCGGGTGGCGATCGCGGCATCGTCGCGGCGGTCGCGCGCGAAGGCCCAGGAATCGAATGCATCCTGCAGCGCCTGGCCGGTACGCACGTCGTCGCCGCGGATCTCGGCGCGCTTGCCGGTACGCAGCGTGAGCGCCGTGCCGGCCGCTTCCAGGCGGGCGATCCCCATCAGCACGGAAACGCTTGTGGTATCCGGTTCGCGCTCGGTATCGACGCGCACGGTACCGGGTTCCGTCAGCAGCACGCGGCCATGCGGCGTGGCCAGCTCGAAACCGGACAGCGCCTGCGGATCGCGGATGCGCACGCTGGCCGTGCCATAGTTCAGGCGCAGCCGCATCACGTCCTCGTCCAGTTCCTCGATGTCCAGCGCGCTGTCGCCGTCGAGGCGCACGGCCACCGGGCCCACGCGGAATTCGGTGCGCGCGCCGCGTGCGGTGGCGATGCGGTCGCCGCCCTTGACGGGCCAGTTCAGCAGGTTGCCGGTTTCGTCGCCGTCATCGGTTTGCACCGTGACCTGGCCCTCGGTGGCGGAGATGCGGCCGACCAGCGTCGGCGGCTCGACGGCCAGCGCAAACGACGAAGCGGCCACCAGGGCGGCCAGCAACAGGAAATGCAGGATTTTGCGGGACATCGGGATCTCCGGCGATGTTATGTGGATCGTTATGTGGTTCAGCTGTCTCATATAACGCCGAAACCACGCCGAAGAAGACGCCCGTTACAAATATTTTCGAATCGGCGATCAGGCGTTACGTTTGACGAAAAACAGCGCCGTGCCCACCGCCATCAGCAGCCCGCCGAACACCCGGTTTTGCAGGCGCATGGCGCGCGCGTCGCGGAAATAGCCTTGCATCGTGGAAGCCAGGAATGCATAGCCATGCATGACCGTCATGTCGATCGCCACCATCGTCGCAGCCAGGATCAGCAGTTGCGGCAGCACCGGTTCGCCCTGCGTGATGAACTGGGGCAGCACCGCGACCATGAAGATGATGCCCTTCGGGTTCGTGGCATTGGTGAGAAAGCCGGTCAGCAGGCGGCGTTTCACGGACGGCGCCGCGGCGCGCGCCACTTCGACTTCCGCGCCCTCCTTCACCCTGGCGCGCCACTGCGACAGGCCCAGCCAGATCAGGTACAGCGCACCCACCGTCTTGACGATATTGAATGCCACTTCGGAAGCCAGCAGCAGCGAACCGACGCCGGCACCGGCGATGAACAGCACCAGCAGCAGGCCCAGTTGCAGGCCGATCACCGTGGCGCTGGCCTTCTTCACGCCATACGACAGGCCATGCGACATCGACAGCACCGCGCCGGAACCGGGCGACAGCGCGATGATGATGGCGGAAACGGCAAAACCGAGCCAGGTAGCGAAGCTCATAGAGAAATCCAGGTAAATAAGCGATTGTAGCGTGGCCGCGCCGGCGAACGAGTAAGGTAAGATTGCCGCATTATCATTATTGAGAGATTGTCCGATGGCCGGAACCAGCCTGCTTGCCCTGATCGACGATATTGCCTCCATCCTCGACGACGTTGCCGCCATGAGCAAGGTCGCCGCGAAGAAAACCGCCGGCGTGCTGGGCGACGACCTGGCCCTGAACGCGCAACAGGTCTCCGGCGTGAAGGCGGACCGCGAATTGCCTGTGGTATGGGCGGTGGCAGTCGGCTCGATGAAAAACAAGGCCATCCTGGTGCCCGCCGCGCTGGCGATCAGCGCCTTTGCACCGTGGGCCATCACGCCGCTGCTGATGATCGGCGGCGCCTACCTGTGCTTCGAAGGTTTCGAGAAACTGGCCCACAAGTTCCTGCACAGCAAGGAACAGGACGATGCCCACCGCGCCGAACTCGTCTCGGCCTTGGCCAATCCGCACATCGACCTGGTGGCGCTGGAAAAGGAAAAGATCAAGGGCGCGGTTCGCACCGACTTCATCCTGTCGGCCGAGATCATCGTGATCGCGCTGGGCACCGTGGCCGGCGTGCCGTTTTCGCAGCAGGTATCGGTACTGGTCGCCATTGCGCTGGCGATGACGGTCGGCGTGTATGGCCTGGTGGCCGGCATCGTCAAGATGGACGACGCCGGCCTGTATCTCACGCAGCGCACCGGCGCCGGCATGGCGGTGCCGCGCGCCATCGGCCATGGCCTGCTGGCCGCCGCGCCGAAACTGATGAAACTGCTGTCGGTGCTGGGCACCGTGGCCATGTTCATGGTGGGCGGCAGCATCATCACGCACGGTGCGCCGTTCCTGCACCATGCGATCGAAAGCGCCTCGGCGGCGGGCGGTCCGGTGCTGGGCGCGATCACCCCGCACGTGGCCGACATCGTCGTTGGCGTGATCACCGGCGCGATCGTGCTGGCGGTCGTGACGGTCGTCGGCAAGATGCTGCGCGGCATCAAACGCAAGGCCTGATGGTTCTGGTCTGATCCGTGGGCGGCGCATCCGGCGCCGCGCCCGCATCGACACCATTCCCGAGGAGTTTTCATGGCAATCACTCAACGCCCTACTTCTGCCTTCGTCGGCGCATCCTGGCTGGCGCTGCTGGTCGGCGTCATCACCTACCTGGTCGGCCTGTGGAACGCCACGATGCAGCTGAACGAGAAGGGCTACTACTTCACGCTGCTGCTGTACGGCCTGTTCGCCGCCGTCTCGCTGCAGAAGTCCGTGCGCGACCGGATGGAAGGCATCCGCGTCACGACGCTGTACTTCGGCCTGTGCTGGGTTTCCGTGCTGGCCGCGCTGCTGCTGCTGGGCGTGGGCCTGTGGAATGCCGCGCTGGCGCCCAGCGAAAAAGGGTTCTATGCAATGTCGTTCGCGCTGAGCCTGTTCGCGGCCGTGGCCGTGCAGAAGAACGTGCGCGACAGCGCGGAACCCGTCGACGCCCTCCACGATCAAGCCTGAAAACGCCCGGCAGAACCCGGCATACGCCAGCGGCTGCGCGGGCATACACCATTACCGACGCCTCATTAGTGAAGCCTTGACTTCAGCTTCAAGTGTCCTACACTGAAGTCTCAACTTCACTATTGGAGGCAGATCATGGCTCAGGCAGCGCAGTTCGATACCTTCACCCTGGAACGTACCTTCGCCGCCCCGCTGGCGCGCGTCTTCCAGGCGTTCAGCGATCCGCGCGAGAAGAAGCGCTGGTTTGCCGAGGGCGCCCAGCATGAGATCGAACACTACGACATGCAGTTCGAAGTTGGCGGGCGCGAACTGGCGCGCTACCGCTTCAAGCCCGGTACGCCCTTCGCGGGCGTGGCGCTGGAATCGGACGGATACATCCTTGATATCGTGCCGCAACAGCGCATCGTCGCCGCCGCCACGATGGCGATGGGAGAACGGCGTTTTTCCGCGTCCTTGCACACCTTTGAATTCTTCAGTGATGGGCCCGCCACGCGCCTGGCCTTCACCCACCAGGCGATGTACGGCGACGGTGCGGATGGCCCGGAACTGCGGCGCAACGGCTGGCAGCAACTGCTGGACCAGTTGCATGCCGCCCTGGCGGTCCGGTAAAGGGCCGGCATGCACCAGTTACAGGCAACGCAGGCGGACGCGGCGGACCAGGTTTTCGCCGCGCTGGGCGACGCCACCCGCCGCGCGATCGTCAGGCTGGTCGCCCAGGGGCCGCAATCGGTCAGCTCCCTGGCCGCGGCGCTGGATGTGACGCTGACCGCCATCTCCCAGCATCTGCGGGTACTGCAAACCTGCGGGCTGCTGCGGACGCACAAGGTCGGCCGGGTTCGCATGTGCGAGCTCGACGGCCACGGACTCGACGTCCTTGCACACTGGGTGGAGCTCAATCGCCGGATGTGGGAACAGCGTTTCGATGCACTGAACGCAATATTGCACGAGAAAGCAGAAGGGAAGTGAAGCGGTCGATATGCTTGCAACCGCTCTTGTCGCGCTAAAACATCACGCTTCCAGAACAGGCAACTGTTGTCGAGCAATGCTCGGCAACG
The DNA here is from genome assembly GCF_055502615.1 of Pseudoduganella sp. jia 9. Lineage (NCBI taxonomy): Bacteria > Pseudomonadati > Pseudomonadota > Betaproteobacteria > Burkholderiales > Oxalobacteraceae > Pseudoduganella > Pseudoduganella sp. jia 9. The sequence goes on from NZ_JBUPWE010000001.1 coordinate 7,071, forward strand.
GGTGCCTGTTCCATTTTTGATCTACATCAAGGTTTTAAAGTGTTGCTCTACCTAAACTGGACACGTGGCGAAATTGCCATTAAGAAACATAAAAATATATCCAGGCTCAGGAGTAACAACAGATGCGCAAGAATTTGCCCGTCACCACCCGCGAGGTGGAGCTCGACGAACACCAGGCGATCGTGTCGAAGACCGACCTCGACGGCAACATCGTCTACGTCAACCCGTATTTCATCCACATCAGCGGCTTCGCCGAAGAAGAACTGATCGGCGCACCGCAAAACATCGTGCGCCACCCGGACATGCCGGCCGAGGCCTTCGCCGACCTGTGGGCGTCGATCCGCGCCGGCATGCCGTGGACCGGCATCGTCAAGAACCGCTGCAAGAACGGCGATCACTACTGGGTGAAAGCCAACATCACGCCGATCCGCGATGGCGGCCGGACGATCGGCTACATGTCCGTGCGCACCCGCGCGACGCGCGAGCAGGTCGCCGACGCGGCCGCCGCGTACGCCGCGCTGCGTGCCGGTACCAGCGCACTCTCGATGCGCCACGGCCAGATCGTGCGCCATGGCCTGCCGCACCTGCTCGCGCGCCTGTCGCACGTGTCGCTCGCCCAGCGCATCTGGCTTTCCACCAGCGTGGTCAACGTGCTGCTGCTGATGGTGTGCCTGGCCAGCCTGTTCGCCGATGAAGCAAGTGCCGGCGTTCGCTATGGCATCTTCGCCGCCACCTTCGCCGGACTGCTGATCAATGTCTTCCTGTGGTACACGCTGCGCACCGGCATGCTGCAGCCGCTGGCCCGCGCACTCGACGGCGCGCGCGCCATCGCCGCCGGCGACCTTTCCGGCTCCTTCGACACCCAGAGCACCGATGAAGTGGGCCAGCTGTTGCGCGCGCTGCAGCAAATGAACAGCAACCTGATCGCCACCATCCGCGACGTGCGCGTCAACGTGGAAACGATGGCGGTGGCCACGCGCCAGATCGCCGCCGGCAATGCCGACCTGTCCGGCCGCACCGAGGCGCAGGCGGCCAGCCTGGAAGAAACGGCGGCATCGGTCGACGAATTCTCGTCCACGGTGAAAGCCAATGCGGACAACTCGCGGCAGGCCAGCGAACTGGCCGTGGCCGCCTCGCAGGTGGCCGAGGAAGGCGGCACCATCGTCGCCGAGGTGATCGCCACGATGGACGACATCAATGCCTCGTCGAAGCGCATCGTCGACATCATCGGACTGATCGAAGGCATCGCCTTCCAGACCAACATCCTGGCGCTGAACGCCGCCGTCGAAGCGGCCCGCGCCGGAGAACAGGGGCGCGGCTTCGCGGTGGTGGCGGGCGAAGTGCGCAACCTGGCGCAGCGCTCGTCCGTGGCGGCGAAGGATATCAAGGGGCTGATCCACGCCTCGGTCGGCAAGGTCGGCGCGGGCATGGAACGCGCGCACCGGGCCGGCGCCACGATGGAACACGTGGTTGCCTCGGTCCGGCAAGTCACGGCGATCATGCAGGAAATATCCACGGCGTCGCACGAGCAAAGCCTGGGCGTCGGCCAGGTCAACCAGGCCATCGGCCACATGGATGAAGTGACGCAGCAGAACGCAGCGCTGGTGGAGGAAGCGGCGGCCGCCGCCAGCAGCCTGGCCGACGAGGCACACGGCCTTACGCAGGCCGTCAGCCTGTTCAACTTCGGCAAGGGCATCCGGCAAGCGCCGCAGCGCCCCGGCCGCGCTCCGGCGCGCGACGTGCAGCGCCTGGCCGCCTGAACTACCGCCACCTGACCCGACTGGAACCATCATGACCACCATGCCGTCCGTGCAGTTCGATGCGAACATCATTAGCAAGCTGTCGATGTCCGGACCGCGCTACACCTCCTACCCGACCGCCGACCGTTTCACGGCCGATTTCGGCTACGGCGACTACCTCGAAGCGCTGGCCGGGCTCACCTACCGGGGCCGGCGCCGGCCGCTGTCGCTGTACCTGCACGTGCCGTTCTGCGACCGGCTGTGCTACTACTGCGCCTGCAACAAGATCATCACGAAGGACCGTTCGAAGGCGGCCACGTACCTCGGCTACCTGAAGCAGGAAACGGCCATGCAGGGCAAGCTGTTCGCCGGCATGCACCGCGTGGAGCAGCTGCACTTCGGCGGCGGCACGCCCACGTATTTCTCGGACGCGCAGATGGCGGAACTGATGGCGCACCTGCGCCGCCACTTCGAGCTCGCACCGGACCGGGAAGGCGAATACTCGATCGAGATCGATCCCCGCACCGTCGATCCGCAACGCATCCATTCGCTGCGCGCGCAGGGTTTCAACCGCGTCAGCCTGGGCATCCAGGATTTCGATCCGGACGTGCAAAAGGCCGTCAACCGCATCCAGCCCCACGAGGAAACGATGGTGGTGATGAACGCGGCGCGCGCCGCCGGTTTCCGCTCGATCAGCGTGGACCTGATCTACGGCTTGCCGAAACAGACGATGCGGACGATGGAAGAGACGCTGTCGAAGATCATCGCGGCCAATCCGGACCGCATCGCGCTGTACAACTACGCGCACATGCCGCACCTGTTCAAGCCGCAGCGCCGCATCAGCGAGGCCGACCTGCCGGCGCCCGCCGTCAAGCTGGACATGCTGGCGCTGTGCATCAGCCGCCTGACCGTTGCCGGCTACGTATACATCGGCATGGACCATTTCGCCAGGCCGGAAGACGATCTCGCCGTGGCCCAGCGCCAGGGCCGCCTGCACCGCAACTTCCAGGGCTACTCGACCCATGCGGAGATGGACCTGGTGGCGTGCGGTGTCTCGGCCATCAGCGCCGTCAACGGCACCTACAGCCAGAACGAGAAAACGCCCGACGCGTATTACGCCAGGCTCGATGCCGGCAAGCTGCCGATCGCGCGCGGCTACCGCCTCGGCAACGACGACCTGCTGCGCCGCGTCGTGATCCAGCGGCTGATGTGCAATTTCGAACTGTCCCTGGCATCGGTCGCGCAAGGCATGGCGGTGCCCTTCCGCGAGTACTTCGCGCCGGAACTGACGGAACTGGGTGCATTCGTGGCCGATGGCCTGGTAACGCTCGAAGATGACTGGCTGACGGTCACGCCGAAGGGCCGCCTGCTGATCCGCAACATCTGCATGGTGTTCGACCGCCACCTGCGGCAGGCACGCCTGCAGGCCGCCGCAATGCCGGCAACCGCGGCGGCGCCGGCGTCCGCGCAGCCGCTGCGCTATTCGCGCACCATCTGAGCGCGGCCAAGGAGACCGGCATGGATGGGCTGAACCTGTTGCCGCTGTTCGCCGTCGGCCTGGCCGGCAGCGTGCACTGCATCGGCATGTGCGGCGGCATCGTGGGTGCGCTGAGTGGGGCGCTGGGCGGCACCGGCGTGCGCCGCACGATCCCGATCGTGCCGGCCGCTTCCGCCATGGCAGCCACGACGGACCTCGATGGCGCCGTGCGCGTGCTGGCCTATAACGCCGGCCGTATCGCCAGCTACATGGTTGCCGGTGCGATCGCCGGCGGGCTCGCGAACGGTGCCGGCACGCTGGCGCTGGCGGCGCGCTGGCAGGGCGTGGCCTACCTGCTGGCCAACGCGATGCTGGTCGCCCTCGGGCTGTACCTGATGAACGCCTGGCATGGCCTGGCGCGCCTGGAAACGGCCGGCAACGTGTTGTGGCGCCGGCTGCTGCCGGCGCTGCGCTACCTGCTGCCGGCCGACACGCTGCCGAAATCCTTCGCACTCGGTGCGCTGTGGGGCTGGGTACCGTGCGGCATGGTGTACAGCGTGCTGCTGACGGCGCTGCTGGCCGGTTCCGCCACGGGCGGTGCCGCGGCGATGCTGGCGTTCGGCGCCGGCACGCTGCCGATGCTGCTGGCACTCGGCATGGCCGGCGCGGGGCTGCGCCAGGCGCTGCAGCACCCTGCCGTGCGCGCCGGCTGCGGCTTGCTGGTGCTGGGCTTCGGCGTGCTGGGCCTGGTCCGTTACGGCGCCGGCCTGCCGCATGGCTGGCTCGACGCACTGTGCCTGGGAGTACCGGCATGAACGCGGTGCTGAAACCGCAATGTTTCCATTGCGGCCTGCCGGTGCCGGCGGGTTCCGCATGGCGCGTGACGGTCGATGGCGCACCGCGCGAGATGTGCTGCCCCGGTTGCGCGGCGGTCTGCCAGACGATCGTCGACATCGGCCACGAAAGCTATTACCGCGAGCGCACCGGTTTTGCCGCCACGGCGGAAGATTCCGGCCTGGTACCGCCAGAACTGCGCCTGTACGATGCCGATCCGCGCTTCGTTTCGCGCAGCAGTGCCAGCGATACGGAACACGAAGCCGTACTGCTGGTCGACGGCATCCGCTGCGCCGCCTGCGTGTGGCTGGTCGAGGGACGGCTGCTGGCGCTGCCCGGCGTCATCGCCGCCAGCCTGAACGTGGCCACCGAGCGGCTGACGGTCAGCTGGCATGGCGAGCGTGTGGCATTGTCCGCCATCCTGCAGGCGCTGCGCACGATCGGCTACAGCGCCTGGCCCTACGATGCCGCGCGCCACGAGGAACAGCTGTCCAGGGCCGGCCGCACGCTGGGCCGGCAACTGTTCGTGGCCGGCCTGTCGATGATGCAGGTGATGATGTACGTCGCGCCCGCCTACCTGGCCGGCGACGGCACGCTCGATGCCGACATGGCCGCGCTGATGCGCTGGGCCAGCCTGCTGTTGACGATTCCCGCCGTCGTCTATTCGGCGCAGCCGTTCTTCAAGGGCGCATGGGCCAGCCTGCGCGCCCGGGCACCCGGCATGGATGTGCCGGTGGCGCTGGGCATCGCCGCGGCGTTCGGCGGCAGTGTGGTGGCCACGGTGCGTGGCGGCGGCGACGTATATTTCGACTCCGTCACGATGTTCGTGTTCCTGCTGCTGGCCAGCCGCTGGCTGGAGCTGCACGCGCGGCAAAAGGCGGCCAGCACGCTGCAACGCATGCGGCATGCCCTGCCGGCCGCCGCCACGCGCTTCGACACCTGGCCGTCGTCCGGCAGCACCGGCATCGTCGCTGCCGCCGCACTGGTGCCGGGCGATCACGTGTTCGTCCGAACCGGCGAGGCATTCGCCGCGGATGGCCTGATCGCCGAAGGACGCACCTGCGTCGACCTGTCGCTGCTGACCGGCGAATCGGCGCCGCAGCCGCGCGGCCCGGGCGAGGACGTGCCGGGCGGTGCCGTCAATGCCGGGCCGGCCGTCGTGCTGCGCGTCACGCAGGCGGCCGGGCAAAGCACCCTGTCAGGTTTGCTGAAACTGGTGGAACAGGCCGGCAACGCCAAGCCGCGCATCGCGCAGTGGGCCGACCGCGTCGCATCGCGCTTCACGGCCGCGCTGCTGCTTCTGGCATTGCTGGCGTTCACGGCATGGCAGTTCGTCGACCCGGCGCAGGCCTGGCCGGTGGCGATCGCGGTGCTGGTGGTGTCCTGCCCTTGCGCGCTGTCGCTGGCCACGCCGTCCGCGCTGGCCGCCGCCACCGATGCGCTGCTGGGCAAGGGCGTGCTGGTGATGCGGCCGCACGTGCTGGAGACGCTGCACCGTGCCACGCACGTGGTGTTCGACAAGACCGGCACGCTGACCGCCGGCCGGCCCACGGTGCAGTCGGTACGGCTGCACGGCGACGTGGACCGCAACGCCTGCATCGCCATCGCTGCCGCATTGGAGCAAGGCAGCCTGCACCCGATCGGGCGGGCCATCGCGGCGCTGGACAGCGAACTGCCGCGCATGCACGACTGGCATGCGGACGCCCTGTCGGAAACGCCCGGGCAGGGTCTGGAAGGCACGGTACAGGGCCGGCGGTACCGGCTCGGCAACGGCGGCTTCGTCGGCGCGCTTGCCGGCGGCACGGCACCTGCCGCGCTGCCGGACAGCAGCGCCGTCTACCTCGGCACCGATGGCGCATGGCTGGCCTGCTTCGCGATCGCCGACCCGTTGCGGCCCGATGCGAAAGCCACGGTCAATCGCTTCCTCGCCTCGGGCAAGCAGGTGATCCTGCTGTCCGGCGACCGGCAGGTACTGGCCGACGCGGTGGCCGCGCAGCTGGGCATCGCCAAGGCCATCGGCGACTGCCTGCCGGCGCGCAAGCTCGATTACGTGCAGCGGCTGCAGCGGCGCGGCGCCATCGTCGCGATGGTCGGCGACGGCATCAACGACGCGGCCGTGCTGTCCGCCGCCGACGTGTCGTTCGCGATGGGCAGCGGCGCCGCGCTCGCGCAGGTCAGCGCGGACACCGTCCTGCTGCACGGCCAGCTTGGGCTGGTCGCCGACACCGCCGCCACCGCCAGCGCGACGATGCGCGTGATCCGGCAAAACCTCGCCTGGGCCACCGTGTACAACGCGGCCGCGATCCCCGCCGCCGCGCTCGGGCTGCTCGGGCCGTGGCTGTCCGGCGTCGGCATGGCCGCCAGCTCCGCGCTGGTGATCCTCAACGCACTGCGGCTGCGCTACCGCTGACGGAGGCCCCGATGGAATCGCTGTACCTGCTGGTCCCCCTGTCCATCGCACTGGTCTTCGGCGCGCTGTGGATCTTCTTCAAGGCCTCCGACGACGGCCAGTTCGACGACCTCGAAGGCCCGGCCCTGCGCATCCTGCAAGACGACGACTGACCCCGCCAGGGCCTCGTTGCCAGCAACACATCCGCGCCGCAAGCAACTAGCCGCCCCAAGAAATATTTCCAAAAACCGGGGTCTGACCCCGAATTTCGGCAATGTTTCCAAGAACCGGGGTCTGACCCCGGTTCTTGGAAACACAACGCTTTTACAACACGTTGCGGAGCGCGAAATCGGCTTGGTGATGCACTCAGTCAATTTTGATGTAGGTCAAAGTTTTTAAACACCCCGCTGCGTAATCTGTGATGCATATCAAGAACTCAGGGGTGTTCAGGTGGAACAGAACTATAACTACAAGGTCGTGAAGCAGTTCGCGATCGCGACGGTGCTGTGGGGCGTCGTCGGCATGCTGGTCGGCGTGGTCATCGCCGCGCAGCTGGCGTGGCCCGCGCTCAATTTCGATGTGCCATGGCTTACCTATGGTCGCCTGCGGCCGCTGCACACGAACGGCGTGATCTTCGCCTTCGGCATCTCCGGCCTGTTCGCCACCTCGTACTACGTGGTGCAGCGCACCTGCCAGGTGCGGCTGTTCTCGGACAGGCTGGCCGCGTTCACATTCTGGGGCTGGCAGGCGGTGATCGTGTCCGCCGTGATCACGCTGCCGATGGGGCTCACGCGCGGCAAGGAATACGCGGAGCTGGAATGGCCGATCGCGATTTTGATCGCGGTGGTGTGGATCGCCTACGCCGTGGTCTTCTTCGGCACCATCGTCAGGCGCAAGGTCAGGCATATCTACGTGGCCAACTGGTTCTTCGGCGGCTACATCCTGGCCGTCACGCTGCTGCACGTGGTGAACGGCATGGTCATGCCGGCCACGCTGACGAAATCGTATTCGATGTACACCGGCGTGCAGGACGCGATGATCCAGTGGTGGTACGGCCACAACGCGGTGGGCTTCATCCTCACCGCGGGCTACCTGGGCATGGTGTACTACTTCATCCCGAAGCAGGCCGGCCGCCCGGTGTACTCGTACCGCCTGTCGATCGTGCACTTCTGGGCGCTGATCTTCACCTACATGTGGGCCGGCCCGCACCACCTGCACTACACCGCCCTGCCCGACTGGACGCAGTCGCTGGGCATGGTGTTCTCGCTGATCCTGCTGGCGCCTTCGTGGGGCGGCATGATCAACGGGATCATGACGCTCTCCGGCGCATGGCACAAGCTGCGCACGGATCCGATCCTGAAGTTCATGATCGTTTCGCTGTCGTTCTACGGCATGGCCACGTTCGAGGGCCCGATGATGTCGATCAAGACCATCAACGCGCTGTCCCACTACACCGACTGGGGCATCGCCCACGTGCATGGCGGCGCGCTGGGCTGGGTCGGCTTCATCACGATGGGCTCGATCTACTACCTGCTGCCGCGCCTGGCCGGCCAGACGAAGATGTACAGCACCCGCCTGGTCGACCTGCACTTCTGGGTGGCCACCATCGGCGTGGTGCTGTACATCGCCGCGATGTGGATCGCCGGCGTGATGCAGGGCCTGATGTGGCGCGCGGTGAATCCGGACGGCACGCTCACGTACACCTTCGTCGAGAGCGTGAAAGCCACCTACCCCTACTACGTGGTGCGCTTCGCCGGCGGCACGCTGTACCTGGCCGGCATGGTGATCATGGCCTGGAACACGTGGATGACGCTGCGCGGCCGCGACGTGCCGGTCGCCGCCATCCCGCAACTCAAGGCAGCCTGAGGACAACGACATGAAATTCATCACGCATTTTTCCCATGAGTGGATCGAGAAGAACCCCTGGCTGCTGATCGCCCTGGTGACGCTGGTGGTATCGGTCGGCGGCGCCGTCGAGATCGTGCCGCTGTTCTTCCAGAAATCGACCACCGAACCGGTGGCCGGCCTCACGCACTACTCTCCGCTGCGCCTGGCCGGCCGCGACATCTACGTGCGCGAAGGCTGCTACGCCTGCCATTCGCAGATGGTGCGCCCGTTCCGCGCCGAGACCGAGCGCTATGGCCACTACTCGGTGGCCGGCGAGTTCGTGTTCGACCGGCCGTTCCAGTGGGGCTCGAAGCGCACCGGCCCCGACCTGGCCCGCGTGGGCGCCCGCTACAGCGACGAATGGCACCGCACGCACCTGCGCAACCCGCGCGACGTGGTGCCGGAATCGAACATGCCCGGCTACCCGTGGCTGGCTGAAACAAGGCTGGTCCCGCAGGACATCGTGCCGAAGCTGCGCGCGCTGCAGCGCCTGGGCGACGGATATACCGACGCCGAAATCAAGGCCGCACCGGCGGAGCTGGTGGACAAGACGGAAGAAGACGCGCTGATCGCCTACCTTCAAGGCCTGGGCACGCTGATCAAATCGAGGAATTGACGCAATGAGCATCGAACACATTTTCGACAGCGCCAGCAGCGTGATGACGGTGGTTTCGTTCATCACCTTCGCCGGCATCTGGGCGTGGGCCTGGTCCACCCGCAAGCAACAGGATTTCGCGCAGGCGGCACAGCTTCCGTTCATGGACGACCCGCGCGGCGAGGAGACTGGCGATGTCTGATTTCACCAGCGATTTCTGGAACCTCTACATCGCCGTGCTGACGGTGCTGGGCATCCTCGGCTGCGGCGTGCTGCTGTACACGCAGTCGGTGCACAAGGTATCGGCCGCCGATGCGGCGGCCGGCAAGATCGCCACCACCGGCCACGTGTGGGACGACGACCTGACGGAACTGAATACGCCGATGCCGCGCTGGTGGATGTGGCTGTTCTACCTGACGATCGTGTTCGGCGCCGCCTACCTGTTCCTGTACCCGGGCCTGGGTACCTACGCCGGCAAGCTTGGCTGGCAGTCTGCAGGGCAGTACAGGGAGGAACTGGCGAAGGCCGACGATGCCTACGGCCCGCTGTTCGACAAGTACCGCAAGCAGGACCTGAAGGCGGTGGCCGCCGATCCGCAGGCGCGCGCGATGGGCGAGCGGCTGTTCCTTACCTACTGCGCGCAATGCCACGGCTCCGATGCGCGCGGCAACAAGGGCTTTCCGAACCTGGCCGACAAGGACTGGCTGCACGGCGGCGAGCCGGACACGATCAGGCAGACGATCATGAACGGCCGCCACGGCGTGATGCCGCCGATGGGCGCGGCGGTCGGTTCCGACAAGGATGTCGAGAACGTCGCGCACTATGTGCTGAGCCTTTCCGGCAGCAGCGCGGCCGATCCGATCAAGAGCGTGTTTGGCAAAGGCAAGTTCACCGCCTGCCTGGCCTGCCATGGCGCCGGCGGCACCGGCAACCATGCGCTCGGCGCGCCGAACCTGGCCGACAAGACCTGGCTGTACGGCGGCAGCGCCGAGACGATCATGGAAACCATCCGCACGGGCCGCGACAACACCATGCCGGCGTTCGGCGACTTCCTCGGCGAAGGCAAGGTGCACGTGCTGTCGGCCTACGTGTGGGGCCTGTCCAACGAAGCGAAATGACACGAAACGAGACAGGCATGAACGCCCCCGTGCCCGAACAGGTGATCCGGATGTACGAGAAGCGCCAGCCGATTCATCCGCGCGAGACGGATGGCCGCTACGCGCGCCTGCGCTGGCTGTGCCTGTGGCTGACGCAGCTGGCGTTCTACGGCACGCCATGGCTGGCGTGGAACGACCGCCAGGCCGTGCTGTTCGACCTGGGCACACGCAAGTTCTACCTGTTTGGCCTGGTGCTGTGGCCGCAGGATTTCATCTACCTGGCCGCGCTGCTGATCATCTGCGCCTGGGGGCTGTTCCTGGTGACGGCGGTGGCCGGCCGCGTGTGGTGCGGCTTCGCCTGCCCGCAAACGGTGTACACCTCGATCTTCCTGTGGATCGAGCGCAGGATCGAAGGCTCGCGCGCGGCGCGCATCGCGCTCGACCGGCAAGGCCCTTCGGCGCGCAAGTTCGCCAGGCGCGTCGCCAAGCATCTGGCATGGGGCGCCGTCGCGCTGTGGACCGGCTTTACCTTTGTCGGCTACTTCACGCCGGTGCGCGAGCTGGGCACCGGCATCGCCACGCTGGCATTGGGGCCATGGGAATGGTTCTGGGTGCTGTTCTACAGCTTCGCCACCTACGGCAACGCCGGCTGGCTGCGCGAGCAGGTCTGCAAGTACATGTGCCCGTACGCCCGCTTCCAGAGCTCGATGTTCGACCGCGATACGCTGATCATCACCTACGACACGGGGCGCGGCGAACCGCGCGGCAAGAAGGCCACGGGCGGTGCCTGCATCGACTGCACGCTGTGCGTGCAGGTATGCCCGGCCGGCATCGATATCCGCAACGGCCTGCAATACGAATGCATCGGCTGCGCCGCCTGCGTGGATGCCTGCAACGATGTGATGGACAAGGTCGGCCAGCCGCGCGGCCTGGTGCGCTACAGCACGGACCGGGCGATGGCCACGAACATGACGGCGGCGCAGATCCGGCGGCGTGCGCTGCGTCCGCGCGTGCTGGCCTACTGCGCCGCGCTGCTGGCGGTCACGCTGGCGGTCGGCCATGCGCTGGCTACCCGCACGCCGCTGAAAATGGACGTGATCCGCGACCGCGGCTCGATGGGCCGCGAAGTGGATGGCGGCGCCATCGAGAACGTGTACCGGCTGCAGATCATGAATACGTCGGAGCGGCCGCACCGCTACCGGATCGCCGCCACCGGCCTGCCCGGCCTGGCGCTGGCGTCGGAAGATGTCGTCGCGCTGGCCGGCACCGAAACGCGTGCCGTGCCGGTGCGGGTACGGGCCCCGCACGGCGCCGGCAAGACCGGCTCCAACGGGATCGCCTTCACGCTGACGGCGCTCGACGATGCCAGCCTCGCCGTCGAGGAAGCCGCGGTCTTCATCATCCCGCGCTGAAAAGGAGTCCACGATGCACACGATTTCCGCCACACCCTGGTACCGCGAGCGCTGGCCATGGCTGCTGATGGCCGGCCCGGCCGCCGTGCTGGCAGCCGGCGCCTATACCGGCTGGCTGGCCTTCGCGCAGCAGGATGCGCTGGTGGTGGGCGATTACTACAAGCGCGGCAAGGCGATCAACCAGGACTTGCGGCGCGACCGCAGCGCCGCCGCGCTGGGCGCCGCCATCGCGCTGCGCTACGACGCCGCACATGGCGTACTGCATGGCCGCCTGTCCATGCGCGAACCGGTGCGCAGCGGCCCGCTGCAACTGCACCTGGCGCATGCCACGCAGCCGGAGAAGGACCTGCGCCTGCTGGTGCGCCCCGACGCGGCCGGCCGCTTCGCCGTGCCGCTGCCGCTGCTCGAACGCAGCCGCTGGACCGTGCTGGTGGAAGATGAACGGCGCACCTGGCGCCTGGAAGGCCAATGGCACTGGCCGGCGGCGCGGCAGGTGACGCTGGCGGCCCTATAGCACTAGTGGGTCACTACGCGCAGGTCTCGGTGCCGGCCGTGATCGCCTTGAGCCGCGGCAGGTCGAGCACCTCGACTTCCCGGTTCGACACCTTCAGCAGCCCCTGCTTCTTGAACTTGTTCAGCAGCCGGCTGATGCTCTCGATCGTCAGGCCCAGGTAGTTGCCGATGTCCTCGCGCGACATGCGCAGCTGGAACGCGGTGCTGGAATAACCGCGCACCTCGTAGCGCGAAGCCAGGTTGACGAGAAATGCGGCGAAGCGCTGCGTGGCCTGCATATTCCCCAGCAGCAGCATCACGCTCTGCTCGCGCGTGATCTCCTGGCTCATCATGCGATGGAAGTGGCGCAGCAGGGTGGGCATGTCCACCAGCAGCCGTTCCAGGCTGGCGAACGGGATCTCGCATACTTCGCTGTCCTCCAGCGCCAGCGCGCTGCAATAGTGCCGGTCGGTGCTGATCGCGTCCATGCCCAGCAATTCACCGCCCATCTGGAAGCCCGTCACCTGTTCCTCGCCGTTGGCGTTGATCTGGTAAGTCTTGAAATGGCCAAGCCGGATCGCGTACAGGTTCGTGAACTGCTCGCCGATACGGAACAGGTTCTCGCCCTTCTGCACCTTGCGGCGGCGGCCGATGATCTTGTCCAGCTTGTCCATGTCGCCCATGTCCAGCCCCATCGGCAGGCACAGCTGGTGCATGCTGCAGGTCGAGCAGCGCGCCTTCAGGATTTCAATCGTGGCGCCGGGCAGGGTCAGCGAGGGAAGCTCATGCATCTTTGTCATGGTCGGTTACGGTTGACCCACAGTGTACTTGATCCGGCGGGCGCGCCAGGCTCGCCGCAACTTGCAGCTTGCGTGCCCTTCCGCACAGTACGCCAGAGGCGAAGCGGCGCATAGTGAACCGATAACAACGCGGCGGGGGGAGACCATGCGACCGCTCGGTATCAAGGCGAAAGTCGCACTGGCGACGACAGTCACATCCATCGTGATGATCGCGCTCGTGACCGTGCTGCAGGCCCAGCGCATGCAGGAGGGTGTCTCGCGCGTGCTGTTTGCCCAGCAGGATGCGCTGATCGCGCGCACCGCGCTCGAGGTGGATGAAAAGATGACGCTGCTGCGCGACATCGTCGCCGAATCGGCACGCTGGCAGCCCAGCGACATCTGTGCCGACCCGCCGGCGCTGCGCGCGCACTACGACTACAGCGCCGTCCTGCGCCTGTTCGACGATATCATCGTCGTCAGCCCGGCCGGCGTCATCGTGGCCGACGTACCCGCGCTGCCGGGCCGCCCCGGCGTCAGCGTGACGGACCGCGCCTACTTCCAGCGCGTGCTGGTGGAAAAGTCTCCCCTGATCGCCGAGCCGGTGATCGGCAAGGCGAACCGGCAACCCGTGGTGCAGATGGTCGCCCCGGTGCTGAGCGAGGACGGCGACGTGGCCTGCGTGCTGATTGGCGTGTTACGGCTCTACAAGAACAACCTGCTGGGACACCTGCGCACGGCCAAGGTGGGCCGCACCGGCTACTATTTCATCGTCACCGGCTACGAGCCGTCGGTGTATGTCGTGCACCCGGATCCAACCCGGCTGCTGAAACCACGCAACCCGGAAGGCTACGCCGCCACCATGCTGGCGATCCGCGAAGGGTTCGAAGGCACCACGATCAGCACCGACGGCCGCGGCGTGCGCGCGCTGCTCAGCTACAAGCGCCTGAAGACGGTACCGTGGATCCTGATTGCCAACCTGCCGGCCGAGGAAGCCTTCGAACCGTTCGAAGACCTGCTGGCGCGGCTCGCCCTGTGGGGCACGCTGGCCTCGCTCGTCACCGCAGCCGTCATCACATGGACCATGCTGCGCCTGATGTCGCCGCTGATGCGGCTGCGCGATGCGATCGGCGCGCTGCGCGGCGCGCCGCAGCAGTTCGCCCCGCTGCCGGTCACGTCGCGCGACGAGATCGGCGAACTGACCGGCGCCTTCAATGAACTGATGCGGGAACGTTCGGCGGCCGATGCGCATGCCGGCGACCTGATGGACGAGCTGGAGACCCGCGCCGCCGAGCTGGAACGGGCGCGCGACCGCGCCGAAGCAGCCAACCGGGCAAAGAGCGATTTCGTGGCCAACATGAGCCATGAAATCCGCACACCGATGAATGCCGTGCTGGGCATGGCGCAACTGCTGCAGAACACCGACCTGTCCCCCCAGCAGCGCAAGTACCTGCACATGATCCGCACCGCCGGCGATTCGCTGCTGGGCATCCTGAACGACGTGCTGGATTTCTCCAAGATCGAAGCGCAGCGGATGGAACTGTCGCCCGTCGAGTTCGACCTCGACGAATCGATGAGCACCCTGGCCACGACGATGACGATGAACGCCGGCGACAAGGAACTGGAGCTGGCCATCATCGTCGACCCGGAGGTGCCCCGGCTGCTGCGCGGCGATGCGCTGCGGCTGCAGCAGGTACTGGTGAACCTGGCCGGCAATGCGATCAAGTTCACCGCGCAGGGCGAAGTCGTGGTCGAAGTGGGCCTGGAGGAATACCGTGCGGACGACACCGTGGCGGTTCTCGGCTTCGAGGTGCGCGACACCGGCATGGGCATGAATCCGGAACAGCTGTCGCACCTGTTCCAGGCGTTCACGCAGGCCGACGAGAGCATCACCCGCCGCTTCGGCGGCACCGGCCTGGGCCTGGCGATCACGCACCGCCTGATCGAACTGATGGGCGGAGAGATCCACGTCGAAAGCGAACCGGGCAAGGGCAGCTGCTTCTGGTTCGCACTGCCGTTCGGTGTGCTGCCGCGGCTGGAAGCACCGCGCAAGCCGGCCGCCGGCCACCTCGCCGTACTGGTGGCGGACGACAACGCCACCAGCCGCAACCTGATCGGCCGGCTGATCAAGGCGTGGGGCTGGGAGGCGGACCTGGTCGATTCGGGCAGTGCCGCGCTGGCGATGTTCACCTTCCGCATGCGCACCGGCCGGCCGTACGACGTGGTACTGGCCGACTGGCATATGGCCGGCCCCGACGGCAATGCGCCGGCCGCCGCGATCCGGCGCGAGGCGGACGGACACCGCCAGCCGATCGTGGTCATGCTCAACGCCTTCGCGCGCGAGCGCCTCGAACAGATTTCGAGAAGTGCCGAGGCCGATGCGGTACTGGTCAAGCCGATCACCAGTTCCACGCTGTTCGACGCGCTGCACCAGGCCCTGGCGGTGAAGGGCGGCGGCAGCGAACTGCTGCCGCCCACCGCCCAGGGCTATGCGGGCCGCCTGCAGGGCGTGCACTTCCTGCTGGTCGAGGACAATCCGCTGAACCAGGCGGTGGCACGCGGCATCCTCGAACATGCCGGCGCCACGCTCGACGTGGCAGGCGACGGCCGCCAGGCCCTCGACGTGTTGCGCATCGACGCGCAGCGCTACGACATCGTGCTGATGGACATGCAGATGCCGGTGCTGGACGGCTTCTCGGCAACCGCGGCGATACGCTCGGAACTGGCGTTGCGCCTGCCGGTGATCGCGATGACCGCCGGCGTGCTGGCGTCCGAGCGGGAGCGCTGCATGGCGGCCGGCATCACGGATTTCATCGCCAAGCCGGTCGTCGTCGACGAGATGATGGCGGTCATCGAGCGCTACCTGCCGGCCCGGCGCAGGCCGGCGGAACCGGGGCAGGAAGGACGGCAGGAAGCACGGCTCGAAGCGCGGCTGGAAGCGCAACAGGAAGCGCAGCTGGAAGCGCAGCTGGAAGCGCAGGAGAAAGCGCGGGCGCGCGAGCCGCAGTCGGAACCGCCGGCCGTGCGAGGCGGCGAGCCCGTGTTCAGCATGGACAGCCTGGCACGCGTGATGGGCCGGGATCCGAAAGGCCGGGCACTGATGCGCAGGATGGTGGAAAGTGCGCTGGAAGGCGGCATGGCGCCGGCCGACGAAGCGGATCGTGCGCTGGCAAGCGGCGATGTGCAGGCGGCGGCGCATACCTTCCACGCGCTGCGCGGTGCCATCGGCGTGCTGGGCGCGAAGCGCCTGATCAAGGCCACGATGGATGCCGAGCTGGCGATCGCGGAATCGCCCGCCAGCCAGCTGGCACCGCATTTCGCGGCCGTGCGCCACGAACTGGCGCTGGTGCTGGAAGCGGGCCGCGCCTGGCTCGACCAGGGCGCGGGGGAATGACTACGAACGTTCCCGGTGGTTGAACAGCGCGCCGGCCGCCAGGCCGATGGCGAATGCGCCGTACACCAGCGCCAGCGAACGTTTCGACAGGCGCACGTCGAAGCCCGGCTGCAGGCGCTGCGGCGTGAGCTTGTAGTCGACGAAGCAAGCCACGGCCGATGCCGCCGCCGCCGAGGCAAGCTTGGAGGCCACGCCGGGCCTGTCGAACACCTTGCCCGCAGCCTGCTCGAAGATGCTGGCCCAGAAATGCGAGCTGGCATGGTGGATCGCATAGCCCGTCAGCGTGTATTTCCACGTGGGTTCGTCATGCACGAACGCCCTGTCGCCCCACAGCACGTGGCTGATCGCATTCGCTCCCGCATAAGGGCTGCCGGTTTCCTGCTTCGAGCGCAGCGCCAGCGCGCCGGTCGATGCCAGGCTCGCCAGCGCGCCGGGCATCATGCCCTTGATGATGACCTGCTTCCAGTTGTCCATGCGTGTCCTCCGAAGATTGCGGTTGTCCCCTGCCGTACCGCTTGCAGCGGGCCGGCCCTTGCCACCTTAGCGAAAAGTCGGCGCGGGCGGCGCCGCCATCGGACCGCCGCAGCCAGGATCGCATGGAAAATACCTGTAAATGGCCGTTCGAAAATTTCGATAATAGAACGGTAATCTTTCCGTTTTTGTTTTCTTCCTGGATTGCTCATACTGCATTCCATCGACGCAGCGAACACGAAACAGCCCGAATTAAACGCAGCGTCAGACTTTCGAAGATATCGACAACTCACTCATCATTTCAGGAGAAAACATCATGCCAATCGCCAAAGCCCAAGCCGGTAAAACCCTGCTGAACGGTAACGACCACACGCTGATCATGATCGACCACCAGTCGCAGATGTCGTTCGCGACGAAATCGATCGATGCCACCGTGCTGCGCAATAACGCGGCGCTGGTATCGAAGGCGGCAGCCGAGTTCAAGGTGCCGACCATTCTCACCACGGTGGCCGCCGATTCGTTCTCCGGCCCGATCTACGACGAGATCCAGTCGGTGTTCCCGGACCAGAAGCCGATCGACCGCACCACGATGAACACCTGGGAAGACCAGCGCATCGCCGACCGCGTCAATGCAATCGGCAAGGGCCGCATCGTGCTGGCCGGGCTGTGGACGTCGGTCTGCATCGTCGGCCCCGCACTGTCCGCGCTGGACCAGGGCTTCGAGGTGTATGTGATCACCGACGCTTCCGGCGACATTACCGAGGAAGCCCACGAGCGCGCCGTGCAGCGGATGGTGCAGGCCGGTGCCCGCCCGATCACGTCGCTGCAATACCTGCTCGAACTGCAGCGCGACTGGGCCCGCGGCGAAACGTACGACCAGACGGTGAAGACCTCGGTGCAGCACGGCGGCGCCTACGGCCTGGGGCTGGTCTACGCGAAGTCGATGTTCAACGCCTCGGAAGGGCATTGATGGCGGGCGCGCCCGGAGCGTGAGGGTCTCCGGGCGCCGCTTCCACCAGCCTGGACTATCCTCTGGCCAGCAGCGCGGCCAGGCGGTCCAGGTTCTGCTCGTTGGCGCCGGCCACGAAGCGCGCCACCTTGGCGCACTCGGCCGGGTCGCCGAAATGCATCGTCCAGTGCAGCCGCGTCTTGCCGTCCGCATCGGCAAACACGAACGTGGCGCGGAACGTATGGCCGGAAACGTGATCGAACACGATGCGCTCCTCCGGAACGATTTCCACGAAGTGCGATTCGTTCGGGTAGGTGGTGCCGTCTGGCCCGTGCATCACGAACGTCCACGCGCCGCCCGGCGCGAAATCGAATCCCTGGAAGGTGCTCGTGAAACCTTCCGGTCCCCACCATTGCGCCAGCTGCCCGGGGTCGCTGAAGGCGGCGAATACCCGTGCGCGGGGCGCATCCAGCACGCGGGTGGTCACGATGCTGCAATCGGCCATGCCGGGCTCGATGTCCTTGCTGCTTTCATCCATGATCTCTCCGTTGGTCGGGGCACCCGGCCATTCTAATGCGATATGTACCCCGCATGCCGGCCGAAGTGCCACGCTGCGCGCCGGCGGCGGGCTGCAGGCGTCATCGAACGGCCTTCGCCGCCGATCGCGCGATCTCCGCAAAGGCCTGCACCGCCGGCGCGGCACGCGACAGGTTGCGCAGGATCAGCCCCACGCGCCGCCGCACCATCGGCCGCAGGGGCCGGGCCAGGATGCGCGGATGCGTTTCGGCCATGGCGTGCGGCAGCGCCAGCTCGGGCATCACGGTGATGCCGTCGCCATTGTCGACCAGGCCCAGCACGGTGACCATCTGCGACATGCGGTAGCGTACGCGCGGCGCCAGCCCGGCGTTGGAGAACAGCGGCTCGACCAGCGCCGAGCAGCCCTGTTCCGGCATGATGAAGGGCAGCCCTGTCAGCTCTTCCAGCGTGACCGAGCGCTTCGCCGCCAGCGGATGATCGCGCTGCACCAGCGCCACCAGCTGGTCTTCGACCAGCGGTATCGTGTCGAAACGATCGTCCGGCAGCACGGCGAAGCCGACATCCACGCGGCGGTCTGCCACCCACTGGATGACGGCGGCATCCGGTCCCTCGTCGATCTGCACCTCGATGCCGGGATAGCGGGCGCGGAACGCCTTCAGGATTGCCGGCAGCAGCTTCAGCGACGACGTGGGGCCGAACGAGCCGATGCGGATCAGACCCTGGTTCAGGCCACGCGCCACGGCGGCATCCTGCCGCATCGCTTCCTGCAGGCCGAGGATCTCGCGGGCGCGCAGCAGCAGGCGGCTGCCCAGCTCCGTTACCTCGACGGCGGCCTGCTGGCGCTCGACCAGTTGCGCGTCGAGCTCCTGTTCGAGCGAGCGGATCGCGTGCGAGACGGCGGACTGGCTGATGCCGAGGCGCAGCGCCGCCGAGGTGAAGCCGCGCATCTCGGCCACCATCACGAAGATTTCCAGCTGGGTGAAGGTCATGATCGTCCAGGAAACAGAGTGCCTTGCCGGGCGCCCTGCTCATGAGCTTTTGCTCATTTGCATATGAGTTTGGATAAGTAATACTGTATGGCTTCCCCAACCCGCATGCAAGAAAAATATGAACAGCGCTCTCCTGAAAAACAACCTGGTGTACGTGAAGCTCGTACTGGTCACCCTGTTCTGGGGCGGTACGTTCATTGCCGGCCGCATCGTCGCGCATGCGCTGCCGGCGATGACCGCCGCCGCGCTGCGCTTCGCCGTGGCGGCGGCCCTGCTGCTGCTGGTCGCCTGGCTGAAGGAGGGCGGCCTGCCGCGCCTGAGCGGCAAGCAGATGGCGGCCACCGCGGCCCTGGGCCTGACCGGCATCTTCCTGTACAACCTGTGCTTCTTCGGCGCGCTGGGTTCGATGCCGGCCGGGCGCGCCGCGCTGTTCATCGCACTGAACCCGATCGTGACCGCGCTGGCCGCCGCCGTGCTGCTGCGCGAGCGCCTGCATGCCGTGAAATGGGCCGGTATCGCGCTGGCGTTCTGCGGCGCGGCGATCGTCATCACGCGTGGCGATCCGGTGGCGGCGTTGCACGACATCGGCCAGTCGCTGGGCAAGGGCGAACTGCTGATGCTGTGTGCGATCAGCAGCTGGGCCGCCTACACGCTGGTGGGCCGCGCCGCGCTGAAGGGGCTGACGCCGGTAGCCGCCACCACTTACGCCGCGCTGTGGGGCCTGCTGTTCCTGCTGGTGGGTGCCGGGCGCGACCTGGTCACGCTGCAGTGGAGCGCCATCGCCTGGCAGGTGTGGGGCAGCCTGGGCTACCTGGGCGCGTTCGGCACGGTGCTGGGCTTCGTCTGGTACTACGAGGGCGTGAAAGCGATCGGCGCCTCGCGCACCGCCGTGTTCAACAACCTGGTGCCGGTATTCGGCATCGGCCTGGCCGCCCTGCTGCTGGGCGAACAGGTGCTGGCATCGATGGTGGCCGGCGGCGTGCTGGTGGCGGCGGGCGTGACGCTGACGAACCGCTGAGCGGCTTGTGCCGGTGCGTATCGTTGCGATGGCAGCAGCCATGCCGGCCGCGGCCACGCGTCACGCGGTGTGACGGTTATTGCGGCCTGCCCTCGAGGTAGGCGGCCAGTTTGTCGATGGTCTGGTTGCCCAGTTCCTCGGCGCCGAATTTCCTGACCGCGGCCAGTGCCTCGGGGCTGGCGAGGATCGTACGCATCGTCAGCAGCGTGGCGCCATCGCCGGCCTCCTCGAATGTGACGCGCACGTCGAAGCCCGGGTCGCCCGCGGTGCCGCTACCGTGGTGATACACCAGCCGCTCGGGGCGCACCACTTCCGTGTATTCGATCAGGTTCGGCCAGCGCGTGCCGTCCGGCCCATCCATATCGAAACGCCAGCTGCCGCCGGGGCGTACGTCGATCGATGCCGTGGCCACCGTGAAGCCGTTCGGCCCCCACCATTTGCCGACCTGCTGCGGATCGGTGAACGCGTCGAACACGCGCTCGCGCGCGGCCCGCAGCGTGCGGGTGATGACGATCTCGCGGTCCGCGGTGTCCGCCGCATCCGCCGCATCCGGCGCGCCTGCCGCCATGGTGGTCAGGTACTGCTCGTAGACGTCGTACATGCCGCCGAAGCCACCCTCCATCGACGCATGGCTGGCGAGGAAGATGGCGTACTCCGCCTCGCTGGCGTTGACGGGGACCGAGTGCAGCGTGAAGACCGTCTTGCCATTGTCTTCTTCCAGTGCGACGGTATTCAGCACCTCCAGCGGCCACATGGGCAGGAGAGGGTAGCGGATGCGGTTGCCCTGCTCGTCCGCGAAACCGTTGACGAAGGCGAAGCGGTGCGGCGCCTCGATGTCGCGGAAGTCGAAGCGGCCCCACACGTCCATGGGAGCCATGCTGTCGCGCGCGTGCATGCAATAGTGGAACATGCCGCCCGGCCGCACGTCGGCCTGCACCACGGTGATCGTGCATTCCTTCGGGCCCCACCAGTGCCGCAGGTGATCCGGGTCGGTCATCGTCGCGAAGACCAGTTCGCGCGGCGCGTCGAATACGCGGCGAATGGTGAGTCCAACTTCGTTAGCGCTTGCCATGCTGTTTCTCCTTGGTTTGCAGTCCGGTCAGGTAATCGTCGAGGCGGTCCAGGCGGTCTTCCCACAGCTGGCGGTACTGCTCGATCCAGCCACTGGCCTCGCGCAGCGGCGCCGCTTCCAGCCGGCAAGGCCGCCACTGCGCATGCCTGCCGCGGGAGATCAGGCCGGCGCGCTCGAGCACCTTCAGGTGCTTCGTGATCGCCGGCTGCGTTATGTCGAACGGTGCCGCCAGTTCGGACGCCGATGCTTCGCCTTGCGCCAGCCGCGCTAGGATCGCCCGGCGGGTGGGGTCGGCCAGCGCGGCGAACGTCAGGCTCAGCTGCTCGCTCGACTGTTCAGTGGTGGAAAATGCTTCGTTCACAACAAGTAAACCAAAAGGTTAATTAACCAATTGGTAAATTACGCGCCGGCAGCCCGCCTGTCAAGCGTTCAATGGCGCAGCGTGAAATTCATCCTGAAGGGAAATTCCTGCAAGCAGGGTGTACCGCCACACAGCGCCGGCTTGTACTTTTCCAGCACCAGCACGTTGGCGATGACCGTCGTCAGCTGCGGATTGGACGAACCGTAAACCTTGACCTCCCTGGCGCGGCCGTCCGGGCCGACGATCACGCCCATGTCCACGGTGCCTGCGACCTGCAATCGCTCCTGCACGGCCGACATCGCGCGCATCAGGCTGCGATAGCCGCGGGCGGGGAAGGGCGGCTCGTCCCCGGCACCCATGTTTTCATACATGCTGCGCAGGCGCGCCTTGTCGGCCTCGGCCAGCTCGGCGTAGGTCTTGTCGGGCGGCAGGCTGAGACGCGCATTCTCGCGCTTGAGCAGCGACCCGGTACGCGCCTCCTCCGCCTTCATCCGGTATTCCTGGGCCTGGCCGAGGCAGGTGGACAGCACCAGCAGCGCGGCAATGGCAGGACGGGCAACGGCAATTCGCAAAATGAGCTCCGCAGTGGCAAACCCCGTTTATAGCGCATCGGCAGCGGTTGAAAACTCACTCTTTATCACAATGCAACTAATTTCCCAAAACCGGGGTCTGACCCCGGTTTTGGGAAATACGTGCTTATCGTGCTGTTACTTATTTACCACCCTGTTGTTGATTACCACCCGGTGCCGGAGCAGTACTGTTCGACGTATTTCTGGTGCGAGGGCAGCTGGGCCACGGTGCGGTCGATAGCGCCGCTGATGTTGCCGAGGAAGTGGGCGAGTTCCTCGTCGCCCATCAGGTCGGCGGTCTGATGGTGCGAGGCGGGCATGATGCCCTGGCCCAGCATGACCTGGATCCAGGAATTTTCGGCGAACAGTTCGTTCGGCACGCGGAACACGCGGCCGGTGTCGCGGAACAGGTCGATGCGGTGCTGCAGCGACGGCGGCAGTTTCATCGTGGCGGCGTCGCGCCAGTACGGCGTGTCGCGGCGGTTCGTCACGTTGTAATGCAGGATGATGAAATCGCGGATGTGCTGGATTTCGTAGTCGGCCTGCTGGTTGTATTCGTCGATGTCGGCCTGGCTGATGCCGTCCTGTGGGAACATCTGCATCAGGCGGATGATGCCGCGCTGGATCAGGTGGATGCTGGTCGACTCGATCGGCTCCAGGAAGCCGCTGGCCAGGCCGATGGCGACGCAGTTGCCCTTCCACGTCTGCTTTCGCTGGCCCGGCGTGAAGCGGATCACGCGCGGATTCATCAGCGGCTCGCCGTCGACGGCCGCCCGCAGCGTGCGCAGCGCGGTGTCGTCGTCCGTGTAGCGGGTGGAGTACACCAGGCCGTTGCCGACGCGGTGCTGCAGCGGGATCTGCCACTGCCAGCCGGCGTCGCGGGCGATCGAGCGGGTGTACGGCACCGCATCGCGCACGGACTTCGTCTGCAGCGCCACGGCGCTGTCGTTGAACAGCCAGTGCGACCAGTCCTCGTATTCCACGCCCATGGCCTGCCCGATCAGCAGGCCGCGGAAGCCGGTGCAGTCGATGAACAGGTCGCCCTCGAGTTCCGAGCCGGAGTCCAGGCGCAGCGCGGTGATGTCGCCGCTGAGCAGGTTCTTGCGCACCTCGACGATCTTGCCCTCCACGCGCTGCACGCCGTAGCGCTCGGAGAAGCGGCGCAGGAACTTCGCGTAGCGCCCCGCGTCCATGTGGTAGGCGTAGTTCATGCCGTTGTTCGGCAGGTGCGCGAACTTGTCCTTCAGGCCCGCCTTCAGCTCGAGGCAGTAGTCGCCGTAGTCGCCGGCGATGCCGCGCTCGCGGCCCTTGTGCCAGAAGTGCTGGAAGCCGGCCGTCCAGTGGTCGGTGCCGGTGGTGCCGAACGAGTGGATGTAATCCTCGTTCACGTTGCGCCAGTTTTCAAAGCTGATGCCCAGCTTGAAGGTGGCCATCGTCTCAGCCATGAATTCCTGCTCGTTGATTTCCATCAGGTGGTGGAAATTCAACAGCGTGGGAATAGTGGCTTCGCCGACGCCGACGGTGCCGATCTCCTCGGACTCGATCAGCTTGATGTCGAGCAGCTTGCCCAGCGATTTCGACAGCCCGGCCGCGACCATCCAGCCGGCCGTGCCGCCGCCGGCGATCACCACGCGGCGCACCGGCTTTTTCTGGCGTTGTTGTTCCATGTTCGTCTCCTTCGGCCTTATGCCTTCTTGTGATGGATGCGCTCAGCGATTCAACCGCTTCAGCAGCTGGGCGCGCAGCGCGCGCGTCATGTCCTCGGTCATCGGCGCCAGCATGCGCTGCGCCGCCGGTGGAATATGGGCGGCCGTCTCGCCATCCTGCTCGAACACGTAATGGCGGAACAGGCCTTCCCATGCCTTGCGCTGCGCGGGCGGCAGGTCGCGGATCGTCATGATCGCGTGCATCAGCGCGCTGGTCCCCGTATCGACATGGTCGGGCGACTGGCGCCACCAGTAATTCACCAGCACATTGAACGCTTCCAGCGCCTCGACGTGGTGCCACCACATGCTGGGAATGAACAGCGCATCGCCCGGTTCCATCTCGGCCACCTGGGCGTGCTCCAGCGCCTCGGCAAAGCGCGGGAATCGCGCGAAGTCGGGCGCGTGCAGGTCGACCAGGCTGATCGCCTGCCCGGCCGGCGTGAAGTCCAGCGGCCCCACGTACAGGTTCGGCAGCTGCTCGGGCGGGAACAGCGTGAAGCGGCGCCGGCCCGCGGTCACGCAGGCCAGGTTGTCCGGCGCGTCGTAATGCGCGGCGATGCGCGTGCGGTTGCCGATCCAGATCGAGGCCAGCGGTTCGCGGCCGGCGCCCAGGTCGACGTCGTTGTCGGCGCGGAAACCCGGCAGGAACGCGTCGATCGTGGTCGAGCCCACGTAGATTGACGGCGGCCGCTCGTCGTTGCGGTGCGCCTCCAGCTCATCGAGCACGCCGCCCAGCGGCGCATGCACGGGCCGGAAATTGAAGCCGGAAATATCGTCGTTGTAGAAGAAGCGGCCGCCGATGTCCGGCAGGCCGAGCATCGCCACCACCGGAGCGCCCGAATAAAAACGCTTCAGGTAGGTGGACGCCGCTTCCTGCGACGCCAGTGCGGCCTGCACCATCGGCCAGTGCGCCACCAGGCCGCGCAGCAGCAGCGGCTGCGTGGACGTCAGGATCCGGTCGTTCAGGTCGCGCGGCGTCAGGCCGCGCAGTTCAGCGACCGGCAGCATGCTTCCGGTTCTTCCGGTCGATCAACGCACGGAATTGCGACAGCGATGCCAGTACCATGTGGATCGGCTGCAGGTAGCCGGCCCGGTGCAGCGCGCCGATGGCTTCCGTATCGAGCGCGTGCAGGCGCTCTTCGTGGATCGTGTAGAAGCCGGCGAGGCGGTTCTGCGAGCCGTCGTCCAGTTCGATGTCGAACACGAACGATTCCAGCAGCTCATGCTTGAGCAGCGCTTCGACGAAGCCTACGTTGCTCTGCAAGCCTTCATGGATCGTGAACAGGATCGAGTTGATGCGTTCCAGGTATTCGGTGATGCCGCCATGCGGCAGGAACGCCGCCTCGCCTTCGGTGCGGGAGACGCGGGGGCTGTCGAGATCCACGTGCACCAGCATCTCGTCGCCGTTGCGGCCGATCAGGAACGGCTGGCGCTCGATCATCAGCGGGATTTCCGGCGCGTCCCAGCCATCGGCCTTCAGGAACAGGTTCTCGCCGGCCTGGAAGCCGAACAGCACGATCGGCTCGAAGCTGCGGCCATCCTCGGCCTTGCGGAACACGATCGGATAATGCGCCTGCAGCGTGCGGAATTCGGCGGGGAAGGTGGCAGCGTACATCAGCTCGTCGCCGAAGCCGTGGCCGTGGCGGGTGATGACCTTCAGGTCCTTGTGCTGGACGTTGTTCAGTAATACGTGGTTCGTCATGCTTGTCTCGTCTGTTCTAGTATTTGATCGGAAATAAATGTGTTTTGGCTTCCAAAAATCACATCTATTTCCGATTGAATCTAAATTTTCTGCAGCCCGTGAAGGCGGATATGGTCGATCATTTCGCGGTTCGATGGCAGCGCGCGCAGCATCTTGCGCGTGAGCTCGGCGGCTTCGCGGAAGTAGCCGTCGGCATCGCCGGCGCGGTTGCCATCGGATTCGCGACGCGTGATGCGTTCGCGGTCGGGCTTGAAGTCCATCCCGTACAGCACGTACTGCCAGCTGGCGGACGGGAAGACTTCCTCGATACGGTTGAAGTCCAGCCGCGATGGCGGCCGGTGGCGCCACAGCACCAGCAGCTCGCGCAGCCGCGCGGGAATCGTTTCGGAGCGGCGGTTGTCATGCCAGTAGTCGGAATCGGTCCGGCCGCTGAGCACGTAGTGCAGCTTGAGGAATTCAATGACGCGCTCCCAGCGATACGTGAAGGCGTCGTTGAAGCGGCGCGCCACGATGTCCATCGCGTCGCGCGTGGCCGGCAGGTCGTCGCTGACCATCGCCGCCGACATTTCCACCAGCGCCAGTGCCGAAGCTTCCAGCGGTTCGATGAAGCCGGCGGACAGGCCGATGGCGACCACGTTGCGGTGCCAGAACTGCTCGCGGTAGCCGGGCTCGAACGTCAGCTTGCGGGGCGAGGGCATGTCCACGCCGACGTAGGCACGCAAATCCGCCTCGGCCTGCTCATCGGTGATGTGCGAACTCGCATACACGTGGCCGATGCCGCGCCGGGTCGGCAGGCCGATATCCCAGATCCAGCCGGCACGCTGCGCGGTGGACGTGGTCTGCGAGGCGATCGGGCTGTCCTCGCGCTCGTACGGCACCTGCACGGCCAGCGCGCTGTCGTTGAACAGCACGTCCTTGCGGCGCAGCAGCGGCACGCCGTAGTGGCGGCCCAGCAGCAGCGACTGCATGCCGGTGCAATCGACGAACAGGTCGCCTTCGAGCGCGCCGTGTTCCTTCGTCTGCAGCGAGGCGATGTCGCCGTTCTCGCGGCTGTTGACGGCCGTGACGTGGTCCGGCACATAGCGCACGCCCAGCTTTTCCAGGCAGTGCTTGCGCAGGAAGACGCCGAACTTGCCGGCATCGAGGTGATAGCCATAATTGGCCACCGCGGCGAATTCCGGCGTGGCCGGCTGCTTCGGCGCGCGTCCCTGCACGCACAGATGCGGCTGGAAGCTCACCAGGTCAGCGAACGGCACGTTCGGGAAATCGCGCTGCCAGCGATCCACCAGGTCGGCCTCGCCGAAACCCTGCGGCAGCACGAACGGGTGGAAATAATAATCCTCGGCGCCGCCGCCGTTGCGCCAGCCGTTGAAGCGGGAACCCTGCTTGAATGCGGCGTCGCACTCGCGGAAGAATGCCGATTCCGACACGCCGATGCGGTGCAGCGTATCGCGCATCGACGGCCAGGTACCTTCGCCGACACCGATCGGTGCCACGTCCGGCGACTCGATCAGCGTGACGGAGAGCGACGGATGATCGGCCGCGATGACGCCGGCGGTCAGCCAGCCGGCGGAACCGCCGCCGACGATGACCACGTGATGGACCATGCTGGACATGAGGAACCCGAATACGAAAGAAACTGCCAAGGAACGACAAAGTGGCAATTAGTCTAACCGAAAAACTAACCCTCGCCGTGGCAAATGAGAAAAAACGGGAGCGGCTCCGCCACCTGCGGAGCCGCTCCCCTCTCATAGTATGAAAACGATCGTCAAAACTTGTAGCGCAGACCCAACATGTAGCGCGGCCCAGCCTGCGTGGCGTTGACCAGGATGCGCTCGTTGCGGCCGTGCTGGCGCGTCGTTTCGTTGGTCAGGTTGATGCCTTCGAACTGCATCGACAGGTTCGGCGTGATCGCATAACCGATCGACAGGTCGAACTGCCCGTAGGCCTCGGTGTAGACCGGGTTGGGCCCCGCCGCATCGAAGGTGGACGCGAGGAAGTCGTCACGCCAGTTGTACGCGGCGCGGACATTCCACTTGTCGTTCTCGTAGATGCCGATCAGGTTGGCCGAATCCGACAGCCCCACCAGCGCGAACTGCTCGCCGGCACTGGCGTTGTTGAAGCCCAGGCCCGAGTCCACGTAGGTGTAGTTGGCCGAGACGCCGAAGCCGCTGTTGCCGAACATGTGCTGCACGTTGACCTCGAAACCTTTCAGGCTCGCCTTCTTCTGGTTCGAGAAGGACGTGATGCGGAAGTTCGCCACCGGATCGCCTGGCTGGCCCGTGATCACGCCGGTAGCGTTGCCCGATGCGTCATCCGGGCCGCGCACGACGCCCGGTGCGGTCGGATGCGTGCGGAAGATGTAATTGCGGATACAAGTCGTGTCGGACGTCGCGCAGCCATTGGCCATCGCTTCGTTCCACAGTGCGCCGCCGACCGGCGTGTGCAGGTTGAACGGCGTCGCATCGACCTGCGACACGCCGGCGTAGTTGTCCAAGTTCTTTCTGAAGAAGCCGAGGGCGAAGAAGTTCTGCGTGCCGTAGTACCACTCATAGGACAGGTCCAGGTTCTTCGATTCCACCGGCTTCAGGCCCGGGTTGCCCGAGGTGCCGGTGCCGCCATCGACCCGCGCCAGGTTGCTCAGCACGGTGCCGCCCTGGATCTGGTCGTAGCGGGGGCGGCCGATCGTTTCGCCGTACGACACGCGCAGCTTCATGTCGTCGCGCAGTTCGATTTCGGTATCGACGCTCGGCAGCAGGTGCTTGTATTTGCCGCTCAGCGTGGTGAAATCCGGGGCGCCGAATGTCACCGGGAATTCGTTCTGCGATACCCAGGTGATGCCGGTGGCGGTTTGTACCAGCGCGCTCGAGACGATGTCCGTCTTTTCGTAGCGCACGCCGATCGCCGTGCGGATCGGCAGCGCGGTATCCCAGTCGGTATTGAACTGCAGGTACAGCGCCTTGGATTTTTCCTCGGTACGCTGGTCCGTGTCCCAGGTGGTCTTCGGCGAATACAGGTCGGGCCGGCCGGATGCGGCGATCGCCACGTCGCGCACTTCGCCGAAGTTGAACGTGTAGAAGTTGTTGAACAGGTTCGGATTGCCGGAACCATCGATCTTGTCGAAGTAGCCGCGCACGGTTTCCGGGTGCCATACGCTGCTCGGGTAGTCGGCCGGGCTGGTGGCGCCGCCCCACGTGTCGCGCTGCATCGTGGAGAACGCGGAACGGTTCTTCACTTCCGTGGCGGACAGGCCGAAGTTCAGCTGGGAGCGTTCCATCACCTTCAGGCGGCCCTTGAATTGCACCTGGTCGATATCGCCGCGCATGTAGCCGTTGCGGAACGCCGAACCGGTGACCTGCTGCGGCGCACGCGTGAAGTCGGCGCCCTGGATCGACAGCACCGGGAAGTCCTGGCTGAAATCGGCCGTGGTGTCGCCACGGCTGAACGACGCCGTGCCGATCACGTTGTCCGAACCCCACGGGCTGTCGGCCTGCGATTCGGCGCTGGAACTGTGCGCGTCGAACTCCAGCCGCAGGGCGCTGTTGACCTTCCACAGGGCGTTGAAGCCGACCGACTTGTTTTCGCTGACGGTGGCGAAATCGGCACCGCCCATCGCGATGTCGCTGTTGGCCGCCGGCAGGAACTCGGTGTACGACAGCGGGCCGGCGGCGGGGCCGCCGGTCCAGTTCGAGGCGGACGGACCGAAGTTGAACCAGGCCGACAGATCCTGGCGGCGCGTGTGGATCTTGTTCTGCGAGTAGGTGTAGTCCAGCGTGGTGGTCAGGTCCTTGCGGGGTGCGAACTGGAACGTGAGCTGGCCGTTGGTGCGTTCGCGCTGCACGCCGGAGAACGCGTAGTTCAGGTTTTGCGGCAGCGAATAGACGTCGTTCGGGCCGGGGCGGTTGGTGATGTTCTGGGAACCCGGCGCGCCGGGCTGGGGAATCGTTCCGCCCGCGGTGGAGCTGCCCAGGTAAGGCCCCTTCCAGCCGCTGGAGACCGACGCCGTGTTGTAGCCCAGGTTGCGCTCCTGGTAGCTGCCGGTCACGGCGATGCCGAACATGTTGTCGTTCCACGTGTTGGTGTAGATGCCCGACACCTCCGGCGTGACGCGATCTCCCGATTTCACGTCGCCCGGCAGGTTCGACGACGACTTGTCGTAGACACCTTTTACGCCAACGGAGGCCTGCATGCCGGGGCGGTCGAGCGGGCGTGCCGTCATCACGTTCAGCGTCGCGCCGATGCCGCCGGTCGGCGTTTCGGCACGGCTGGTCTTATAGACCTGCAGCTGCGACACCGCCTCGGAAGCGAGGTTGGCGAAGTCGAAGGCGCGGCCATTCAGGTCGCCCAGGTTCGAGGTCGGCATCTGGCGGCCATTGAGCAGCACCATGTTGAAGTCGGGACCCACGCCGCGCACCGTTACCTTCGAGCCTTCGCCGATCGAGCGGTCGATCGACACGCCGGAAATGCGCTGCAGCGATTCGGCCAGGTTCGTATCGGGGAACTTGCCGATGTCCTCTGCGACGATGCCGTCGACGATGCCGTCGGAATTGCGCTTCAGGTTCAGCGACGACTGCATCGATGCGCGGATGCCGGTCACCACCACCGACTGCACCGGCTGCGACGACGACAGGTCGGCGCCCTGGCTTTGCGCGACGTCCTGTGCCCATGCCGGCAGCGCGGCGGTGGCGCAGGCGCCGGATACGGCCAGCGCGATCAGTTTCTGTTTGGTCTGCGGATATTGCATGTGGTCTCCTGTGTTCTTATGGTTTTCTGCAAATCGGTTTTTATCGGGCTCGGATGGGCAGCCGGTCTTCGGTGTTCTCGCTTCACGAGATACGGTGTTCTTGCTTTACAAGATAAATGGAAACGTTTCCATATTTGGCCGGTCAATGGTAGGTTGGCGATTTCGCGTTGTCAATCGGAACAGATTTATTGTTGGACGATACTGTTGTAAAAACTCATCGGGCAGGCTGGAAGACGCGGACGTATTCGACTTCCATGCGCCACGGCAGGCTGTCGTCGCGCACCGCGCCACCGAGGTCGCCGCCTACCGCCAGGTTCAGCAGCAGGTACTGCGGCCGGTCGAACGGCCACTTGTCGTAGTCGCCGTCCTGCGGGTTCGCCAGTTCGGCGTAGTTGCGGCCATCGACGCCCACGCGTATCCGGTCCTTCGTCCACGTGAGCTGGTAGTCGTGGAAGGCGTCGCACGCGTCGGGCACCATCGTCTTGCTGGTCTTGCCGGTGCCGCGCGGCCAGTTCTGCGCATTCGTGTAGATGCTGCCGAGGATCTCGCCGGGCTTGTGGCCCACGTGTTCCATGATGTCGATCTCGCCGTCGGCCGGCCACTTGCCGCCCGTGCCCAGCATCCAGATCGCCGGCCAGCTGCCCGGCCCGCACGGCAGCCTGGCGCGCACTTCGATGAAGCCCTGCGTCCAGCTGGCCTTGCCCCGCGTGACCAGCCGCGCCGACGTGTAGGCCTGGCCGCCGTAATCCGGCATCGACGCCAGCGCTTCCTTGCGGGCGGTGATCACCAGGCGGCCGTTCTTCACTTCGGCGTTTTCGCGGCGCGCGCTGGTGTAGTACTGCAGTTCCCTGTTATGCCAGCCGGTGCGGTTGGCCGCGGTGTCGTACGCCCACTTTTCCGGGTCGGGCAAGCCGTCCACCTCGAATTCGTCGGCCCACACGAGCTGCCAGCCGGCGGGCCGGCCGCCGGCGGCCGCTTCGGTCGCTTCCGCCGCTACGCTGCCGCAGGCAGCCAGCGCGGCTAGCAGCAGCGCGAGCAGGGCGGTGCTCGAACGTCGATGGAAAGCAGCCATGGTTCCCCCCGATTGACGGCGCGGCAGGCGCGTGCAAAGATGAATGTCGTTGCATGGTAACGTTTCCACTTACTCAGCGCAATTCGCACTGCAACGCGTATTGCAGCATGCGTTGCGTTCTTGTCACATACAGGACTCGAGATGATGAAAACCTTGTGGCCCCTGCTGGCACTGGCCGGCATGTCGGGCGGCGCCGCTGCCGCCGAACCGTTCCATTGGCCGAACGGCGCGAAAGCCGCCGTCAGCCTGGCCTATGACGATGCGGCCGATTCGCAGCTCGATCATGCGATTCCCGCACTCGACAAATACGGCGTGAAAGGCACGTTCTACCTGACGCTTTCCAGCCCGGCCATCGACCAGCGCCTGCCCGAATGGCGCGCCGCCGCGCAACGCGGCCACGAGCTGGCCAACCACACGCTGTTCCACCAGTGCCGCCGCTCGCTGCCGGAGCGCGGCTGGGTCGCGCCGCACCGCGACCTGGACACGGCCAGCGTGGCGCAACTGAAGGACCAGGTCACGCTGGCCAACACGATGCTGTACGCGATCGACGGCCGCCGCGAACGCACCTTCACGGCGCCGTGCGGCGACGTGCTGGCCGGCGGGCAGAATTACCTGCCGGCGGTGCAGTCCGGATTCGTGGCGATCAAGGCCGGCACCGGCGGCGGTGCCGTACCGTCGATGGCCACGCTCGATCCCTACCTGGTGCCGGTGGTGGCTCCCGTGGGGCTCACAGGGCAGCAGCTGATCGCGATGGTGAAGGAAGCGGCCGACAAGGGCACGATGATCGCATTCACGTTCCACGGCATCGGCGGCGACCACCTGGCCAATTCCAGCGCCGCGCACGAGGAACTGGTGAAGTACCTGGCCGACAACCGCAAGCTGTACTGGACCGACACCTTCCTGAACATCATGAAGTACGTGAAGTCCCGCTGAGCGCAGGCGTGCGGACCGCCACCCGGCGGGATGCGCGCAGGCGTGCGGACCGGCGCGCGCCGGTTGGCGCGCAGGCATGCGGACCGCCGCGCGGCGGTTGGCGCGGAATAGTCACTTCCAGTATGCTCGTCATGTTTTGTCAGCGGAACAGGAATATCAGTGGCAACCATCAAAGACGTCGCCCGACTGGCGGGCGTGGGCCTGGGCACCGCGTCGCGTGCCATCAACGGCAGCGGGCCGGTGTCGCCGGCCACGCTGGAGCGGGTGCGGAAGGCGATCGAGGAGCTGGACTTCCGGCCATCGCATGCGGCGCGCGCGCTGCTGTCCGGCTCGTCGAAGATGATCGGCGTCTACATCCCGGCGCTGTCCGGCACCTTCTTCACGCCGATCCTGCAGATCATCGATACCGAGCTGCGCGCGGCCGGCCTGCACATGGTGGTGGCCTTCGGCGTGGGCCTCGGCGATGCGCGGCGCCAGGCGCTCGAGGGTATCGAGTTCCTCGTCGAGCGCGGCTGCGACGGCCTGGTCGTGATGACCAGCGCGCTGAACGAAGACGATCTCGCGGTGGCCGGCAGCCGCCTGTCGCGCTTGGTAGCGCTGAACCATGGTTTCGCGACGATCCCGGACCAGTGCTTCACCGTCGACCACGCGCTGGGCGGGCGCCTGGCCGCGCGCACGCTGCTGGAGAACGGCCACCGCGACATCGCCCTGCTGACCGGTCCGATGGTGCTGGAGGACAGCGTGGCGCGCATCGACGGTTTCCTCGCCGAGCTGTCGGCGGCAGGCATCGACACCGCCGCGATGTGGCGCCATGAAGGCGATTTTTCACCCGCCAGCGGCTGGGCCGCGGCGCGCGAGCTGGTGGCATCCGGCCGCAAGCCCACCGCGCTGTTCTGCGCCAATGACGAGATGGCCGTGGGCGCGCTGTCGCATTTCCAGGAAGCGGGCATCCGCGTGCCGCAAGACCTGTCCGTCATGGCGTATGACGACACGCCGAGCGCCGAGTATGCCGCGCCGCGCCTGACGTCGGTGCGCATGCCGTGGCAGCAGATGACGCTGAACGGCCTGAATGCGCTGCTCAACCTGTGCTATGGCCTGGAGCGGCCGGTCGAGCGGGACTTTCCCGTGACGGTGACGATGCGGGCCTCGGTGGCGCGGCTGGATCGATAACACGGGCCGGCGAGCACCTGCCGGACCCACACACCGCGACGATGACGTGATCATCGCGCCGGTCGCGGGCACCGAAGAAGGCCGAACGGCCGGTCCCCGGCTTTACAATGGTCGAACCTATCTGCGCACGACCAGGCAACCCGCCTGGCATGCCATCGGGCCGGTCCACGAAGCCGGCCGTTCGCCAGGAGCCCGACATGATTTTCCGCCAGTTATTCGACCCTACGTCGTCGACCTACACGTACCTGCTCGCCGATGGCGGCCAGGCGCTGCTGATCGATCCCGTCTACGAACAGGTACCGCGCGACCTGGCGCTTCTGCAGGAACTCGGCGTGAAACTGATGGCCACGCTGGACACGCACGTGCATGCCGACCACGTGACCGGCGCGTGGCGCCTGAACCAGCGCTGCGGCAGCCGCATCGGGCTGGCCGCGGCGGCCGGCGCGGACCTGGTCGATCGCCCGCTGCGGCACGGCGACCGCATCGAGTTCGGTGCGCGCCACCTGGAGGTACGGGCCACGCCGGGCCATACCAACGGCTGCCTGACCTATGTGCTGGACGACGCGAGCATGGCCTTTACGGGCGACAGCCTGCTGATCCGCGGCTGCGGCCGCACCGACTTCCAGCAGGGCAGCGCGCGGCAGCTGTTCACGTCCGTGCGCGAGCAGATCCTGTCGCTGCCCGACAGCTGCCTGCTGTATCCGGCGCACGACTATCGCGGCATCACGGTCACCAGCGTGGCCGAGGAGCGCCGCTTCAACCCGCGCCTGGGCGGCGAAGTGGACGTGGGCGATTTCACCGGCCATATGGACAACCTGCATTTGCCGCATCCGAAACTGATCGCGGTGGCGGTTCCCGCCAACCTGCGCTGCGGCCAGCCGGAAGACGGCGCGCTGCCGCCGGAAGCCCCCGACTGGGCGCCGCTGACCCTGCGTTTTTCCGGCGTATGGGAAATCGAGCCGATGGCACTGCTCGAACATGGCGCGAAGGCGCAGATCGTCGACGTGCGCGAAGAGGTGGAGTTCATCGACAAGCTGGGCCACCTGCCCGATGCGCGGCTGGTGCCGCTGTCGCAACTGAAGGAACACCTGGAGGAGCTGGACAGGGAACGCCCGGTGGTCGCCGTCTGCCGCTCCGGCGTGCGTTCGGCGCAGGCATGCGTGCTGCTGGCCAAGGCGGGATTCGGCCAGGTGGCCAACCTGGCCGGGGGCATGCTGCGCTGGAAGATCGAGGGCATGCCGGTCGCCAAGGAAAGCACATGAGCCGGTCGTTGCAGGACGCGCCCGATGCGCCGCGGACGGTGCGCGCCGCGATGGCCGTGAAGCTGCTGCCTGCCGTTGGCCTGGTGACGCTTGGCGTGCTGATACTTGCGCTGCTTGCCTTGCTGGCCTGGCCGAATCCAGCACATGTCACGGTCACGCTGGTCAACGTCGGCAATGAGCCGCTGCGCTCGGCGGTCGTGCACGTCACGGGCCGCTCGTACGCCGTGGGCGATATCGCGGCCGGCGGCACCACGTCGGTCGATGTGTCCGCCACTTCGGATTCGCACGTGGAACTGAGTTCCGCGAATGGTCCGCGGCTGATCGTGGATAGTTACTTCGGCAGCGGCTACCAGGGTACCGTCAGCGCCGACGTGACACGGACCCGTGTCGTCAGCGTCAGAAGTACCGTACAGATGGGAAGCCTGTACTGAAGCGCAGCTGATCTTCGCTCAGCGGGTCGCCAGGGCGGCCAGCAGCCGGACGATTTCGCCGGCGATGGTGCGACGCGGTGCCGGCGGCACCGGCGATGTGCGGGCGTCCGGTGCCTGCCCGTCCCGTTGTTGCTGCACTGGTATTCCGGCGGCATCCTCCCGGCATTGCGCCGCGGCCTCGTTGCTCATCCCTTGCTCCTGGCTTATAAAATTGGTTTGGCCATCGCCAATCACATTGGCAATTCCAGTATACCGGACAGGTTAATCTTGTATACTGGATTATGCACACCGCCAGTTTTGTTGTTTCCATATCACAGGAGCACGTCTTGACCGGTCATCCCGCCTGCATCGCCCCGGACGACGAATGGTCCTGGAGCGCCATTCGCCGCCAGTACACCCCATCGGATGCGTTCATCAACCTGGAAAACGGCTATTTCGGTATGCCGGCCATTCCTGTGCAGCGCGCATTGCGCCGCTACCAGGACCAGGTGGACCGCGAGAATGCGTACTTCCTGCGCGTGCGTTTTCCCGAGCGGCTGGCGCGGGTGATGGAAACGCTGGCCGCGTTCATCGGCGTCGGACGCGACGAGCTGCTGCTCACCCGCAACGCGATGGAATCGCTGAACATCCTGATCCAGGGCTATCCGTTCGCGGCGGGCGATGCCGTGCTGCTGGCGCGGCACGATTACGACAGCGTCATCGACACGTTCGGCATGGTCGGCGAGCGCAAGGCACTGGAACTGGTGACAGTGGACGTGCCGCTCGATCCGGACAGCGACGAGCAGATCGTGGCGTTGTACGAGCGGGCGATCACGCCGCGCACCCGGCTCCTGCTGCTGACCCACGTGGTCCACCGCACCGGCCAGCTGATGCCGGTGGCGAAGATCGCCGCGATGGCGCGCGGGCGCGGCATCGACGTCATCGTCGACGCGGCGCACTCGCTGGCCCACATCGACTACACGGTGCCCGGGCTGGGCGTGCAGTTCGCCGCGTTCAACCTGCACAAGTGGGTCGGCGCACCGCTCGGCACCGGGCTGCTCTACATCGCCAGGGAGCGCATCGCCGATATCGCTCCGCTGTTCGGCGATGTCGGGCATGCGCCGGGCGACATCGTGAAACTCGGCCACTTCAGCGCGGTACCGCCGGCGCCGATCCTGGCGATCGAGGATGCGCTGCGCTTCCATGCGTCGATCGGCACGCGCAACAAGGAGGCACGGCTGCGCTACCTGGCCCGCTACTGGATGGACCGCGTGCGCGGCATACCGGGTGTGCGGCTGTTCACGCCACGCGATGCATGCCGCCATGGCGCGCTGGCGTCGTTCGGCATCGCCGGCATCGCCGCAGGCGAGGTGGCCGAACGGCTGATGAATGAGCACCGCATCTTCACCGTGGTGCGCGGCATCGGCGGCGAGGAATGCGTGCGGGTGACGCCGCACCTCTATACGTCGCTCGACGATCTCGATGCGCTGGTGGCGGCGATCCGCGCGCTGGCGGGCTAGCTCGTCATTGGCGTTCCACCACGGTGCGGGGAACGATGGGTGCCTGCATGACCTGGGCGATCAGGTAGCGCGCCGGGATGGCGCCAGGATTGTGATAGGTGCTCGGTTCGTCGAGGCGCATGACAAGGCAGTCGCCGGCGGCCAGATCCCAGCGGGTGTCGCCGACGGTGATTTCCATCTGCCCTTCGATCATCCACAGCTGCCGGTCGATGTCCTGCGACGAGGTTTCATAGGCGACCCGCGCGCCCGCCGGGAAGGTGATCTCGACCATCTGGATCAGCGAAGGCACCGTGGGCGACAGGGTGCGGCGAACATAGCCCGAGCCGGGATCGGTCCAGACCGGCTGCTCATCGGCGCGCGCGATCGGCGACGTCGCGTCGACCGGTCGTTCGAACAGCGATGCCACCGGCACGCCGAGGGCGGCGGCCAGCTTGTCGAGCACCGTCGCGGTGGCGCTGCTCTCACCGCGTTCGATCAGTGAAATGTTCGACCGGCTCACGCCGCTGTGTTCGGCCAGCACCGCGAGGGTCATGCCGCGCGCGCTGCGCAGTTCGCGCAGGCGCTGGGCGATAATGTGATTGATATCCATGGGCGCGAGTATACAGCTGCACCGCCCAGCCGTACCGCCCAGCCGCACCGCCCGGCCGCGCCGTTGCCGGACCCGCTTCGGCACCGCCTTGCCGCTAGAATATCGCCATGCCCCGCAAAAACCCCATCTTTCCCGGCCCCCGCACCGCCCGTGGCGCCGTGCTGGCCGTGCTCCTGTCCAATGCCGACCAGGCCGGCGCCGAACCGCTGCGCGGCCGCGTCACGCTTGCCGCGATCGTGCGCGCGCTGAAGCGCAAATACCACTGGCCGATCGACACCACGAGTTTCCCCTCCAATGCCGCCGATGGCCGTGCCACATGGGCCACGGTGTACAGCCTGCCGCCCGAAGTGATCGACGCCGCGCTCGACGACAAGGGACGGGACTGGCTGAAGGCGGCATCGTGACGCTGCATGCTGCCGGAGTTCACCTTTCGCGGAATGCATCCTGCATAGCGTCTGTGATGACTTGTTACCGTGCTTGTCATTCAACCAGGCCTGTGACAGCATTGCCGCCGACGACCACGAACAATCAACGGAGGAAACGATGACATTGCACCGGTTGGCCCATGCAGCAGCAATCCTCCTTGCCGGTTCCGCGCACGCGCAGGTCGTGGACCAGGCGCCGGGCACGTTCACCAATCCAGGACAGTCGGCCACGCAGGCACTGTTCGACAAGGCTTACCGGCCCTATCCGCGCGCCTACGGCGGCAACGAAGCGGCAAGTCCCAACGACAAGGCGTTCGACGGGCTTTTCAAGCGCGATCCCCGCCTGGTCGGCGGCTATGAACTGTTCCCGAACCTGGCCATCGAGGCGGGTTATGTCTACCTGCTGGACCGCGGCTTCCATCGCATCGAACCGGGCCCCGACGAAGCACCGGGCGGCCTGAACACCAATAATTTCAGCAGCCACCTGGCCGTCAAGTACACAGTGCCGCTGACCGACAGGCTGAGCGCCTTCGGCAAGGTCGGCGTTGCCCACAGCGTGAGGACGCGGACCGGCCATCAGATGGCGCTGGATGACGGCCACGCCGGCTCCACGCCGGCGCGCAGGCAGGAGATCGACCGGGGCCGCTACCTGGGCGCAGGGGCCCAGTACAAGCTGAGCGAGAAGGCGTCGATCGACGCGCAATACGGCAGGCACGGCGACGCGGCCAGTACGTTCGGCAAGGCCACCAACGCCACCGGCGCCAGGGCCAACCTGAAGATCGGTTTCTGACAGCCCTCGTTCAGCGCACGGGCGGCGGCAGGACTGGCCCAGCAGGCACGATAGCCACGCGGTAGCTTGCGGTACCGGCATGGAAGCGGATCCGCCACCGCATCGCCGCGGCGATCCGCGCCAGCAGGTTCTGGCCATGCTGGAAACCCTGCATCGTGGCCGTGCGGCCCGGGTCGACCGTGTTGGTCATGCTCAGCACCCCGTCGTGCCACCCTACCTGCAGGCCAGGCGCACCGTGGAAGCGGGCATTGCCCAGGCAGTTATCGATGAGCAGCCTGGCCAGGTGGCGATTGCCGGTGACTGCCAGCCGGTCGGGCAGGTCGAGCACCAGCGCCGCACCGTTCCAGGCCCCGTCGTCCACCAGCCGCAGCAGGCTTTCCTCGATGATGCCGCGCAGGTCGAACGTCTCCTCGACGACATGCTCCGCGCGCGCCAGCGCGAACAGCACATCGACGGTGTGGCGGATCTCGCCGAGGCTGGCCTGCAGCTGCGTCACAGCCGGTGCGTCGAGCGGGCGGGCGGACGCCTGGCCCAGCACGTTGTTCATCACCGTCAGCGGCGTGCGCAATTCATGGCTGACGTCGCGCGTGAACGCGTGCTCCCGA
This sequence comes from Pseudoduganella sp. jia 9, assembly GCF_055502615.1. Lineage (NCBI taxonomy): Bacteria > Pseudomonadati > Pseudomonadota > Betaproteobacteria > Burkholderiales > Oxalobacteraceae > Pseudoduganella > Pseudoduganella sp. jia 9. Next base: position 46,057 of record NZ_JBUPWE010000001.1, read on the forward strand.
CCCAGGGCCGCATGCAGTCCGGCGATCGTGGTGCCCAGCTTTTCCGCCAGGTAGCCGATTTCGTCCGGGCGCTGACGGGCGCTGAAGCTGGCCGCGCCGTCCGGCGTCACGGCGCGTACCTCCTGCGCCAGCACCAGCAACGGCGAGACGAGCCGCCTGGCCAGCAGCCAGGCCACCAGCAGCGCCAGCGCCACCAGCCCGAGGGCGACGCCGAGCAGCACGCCGCCGACTTCCCCGATCAGCTTTGCCACCACCAGCAGCGGGCCGACATCTGCCAGCAGGTAGATGCGCTGCGCGCCACGCGTGCGGGCTTTTCCTTCGGCGTGCAGGTCGAGCACGCGCACGTGATAGTGCCGGCCCGAGTCCGTAAACACTTCGGCGCGCGCCTTGCCGGCGGCCTGCGCACGCACGGCCGGCGGCAGCGTATCGAAACGGCGATGGACGCTGATGAGATCCAGGCCCGGCGTCTTCACTTCGCCGCGCGCCTGGAAATGCGCCGTGATGGCGGCCGCCTCCCGTTGCAGCAGCCGGTCGATCAGCATGTCTTCCGTCACATACGCGATGACCAGCGCCAGCCCGGTATAACAGACGCAGATCAGCACCGCGAAGCCGGCCAGCGCGGCAAACAGGCCATGCCGGATCGACTTAAACATCGCGCGCCACACCGGTTTGCAGCCGGTAGCCCAGCTGCGGAATGGTCACGATCCCGTGCGGCACGCCGGCCAGCTCCAGTTGCCGGCGCAGCGCATAGATATGCGACTTGAGAGCGTCGCTGTCCGGCGGGTTCGCGCCCCACAGTTCGTGCATCAGCGCCGACCGCGCCACGGCGCGCGGGTGGGCGGCGCACAGCATCAGCAGGATCCTGAAACCGGCCTGCGTCAGCGCGACCGTTGCGCCGTTGCAGAGGGCACGCCGCTCCCTGGGGAAAAGCGTCAGCGGACCTACGCGCAGTTCGCGGTCGACATGCAGCTGCCCGCGCCGCGCCAGCGCCTCGCAGCGCAGCGCCAGTTCGCGCAGGTCGAACGGTTTGGTCAGGTAGTCGTCGGCACCGCCATGGAAGCCGCGTGCCTTGTCCTCGAACGCATCGCGGGCGGTCAGCATCAGCACCGGCACGTTGCGCGGCGCCTGCGCCTTGATCGCCCGGCACACCTCGATGCCATCGATGTCGGGCAGGTTCAGGTCCAGCAGGATCACGTCGTAGGGTTCGCGCGTGGCGAGATCGATGGCCAGCGCACCGGTGGCGGCATGGTCGGTCTGCCATCGAAGGCCATCGAGGAAATCGACGATCTGGCGGGCGATCGCCGGGTGGTCCTCGACGACGAGGATGCTCAGGGAACTGCGGTTCGTCATGCTGGCGGGCGGCTGTGGGTGCCCGCCAGTATAGCGGCACCGGTCAGCCTTCCTGGCGGCCGCCGCCGTCCCGATCGCGCTCGTAGCGTTTCGCCAGCGGGAACGCCGGCAGCCAGGGCTCGCGGCGAATCGTCCACAGTTCGTACGTGGGGGCGAACTGGCCCGGCGCATCCAGCGCGCCGAGGCTGACTTCGATTTCGTCAGCGCTGCGCGAAAACACCGATGCCCCGCAACGCGGACAGAAAAACCTGCCGGCGTAGTCGCGCGTCTCGCCTTCGATCGTTACCGCATCCTGGGGAAAGATCGCCGAAGCGTGGAACAGCGCGCCATGGTGCTTGCGGCAGTCGAGGCAGTGGCAGATCCCTACCCGATACGGCTGGCCGGTCGCCACGATGCGCACGCTGCCGCACAGGCAGCTACCACTGGCCTGGTCCATGACCGGGTATCCGTTCAGCGGCGGCTCAGCAGGCGTGCGGCAATCGCGACACCGACCACCGCCGCGCCCACCGCCAGCGCCGTGTTGCGCTGCCCGCCGGCCCGGCGCTGGCCGCCGTGGATGCCGCTGGCGCCGGCCGGTGGCGTGTACATGGTGCCGGTGGTTTCAGGCACGGATTCGGCGCGCTTCGACCACCGGTTCATGAAGCGGTTCATCAGCGTGGCGGCAAGCGGATTGGCGAACTGGCCGAGTTTCAGCATGGTCGCCGGCATGCCGATCACGGTGCTGGCGCGTGGATGCCGCGCCAGTTTCACCACGGCGTCGGCCACCTTTTCGGGTGCCAGCGCACCGGGCGGATACGTCAGCCTGGCGCCCGTGTAGTTCCCGGCGTGGTAGACCGCCGGGGTATCGACGAAGGTCGGATAGACATCGCAGATGTGGATGTGCGGGTGGTCGCGCATTTCGCCGCGCAATGCCGCGCTGAAGCCGCGCAGGCCGAACTTGCTGGCGGCATAGGCTGCCGCGTAGGGTGACGTCATGTAGCCGCCCAGCGAGATCATGTTGACCCAGGTGCCGCGGCCCTGGGCCACGAAGACCGGCAGCACGGCATGCGCCTCGTTCATGTGGCTGACGAGGTTCGTCTCGACCACGTGGCGGTGGTCGGCGATCGGCACATCGAGATACTTGCCGACGACGCCGATGCCGACATCGCTGAACCACAGGTCGATGCCGCCCAGCGTATCGCGCGCGTCGGCCGCGAACGCCGCGACCGCGGCGGCGTCGGTGACATCGACCACCTGCACTGTCGCCTGTCCACCCGCCTGCCGGCAACGGCCGGCGATATCTTCCAGTCCCTCCCTGCCGCGGGCGCCAAGTACGAGGTGCGCGCCCTGCCTGGCGAAAGCGATTGCCGTCGCGGCACCGATGCCGCTCGATGCGCCGGTAATGACGACGCGTAACGTGTCCTGCTTCATGGCTGACCACCTTTCAATGGATGCGGAAGCCGTGCAAGTTACCCGATCCGCGATCGGGGCGGCGCAGCGGTCGTGAACGCCGGAGGACACGCTTCCCGACGGCAAGCCGAGCAGGCAGGCAACGCGCGAACACAACGCGCGATCGCAACGCGTTCAGCGCGCAATCACCGGAAAGGGGCATCGACAAACTATCTGGATGCAACTTATAATTGAGATTGATTCTCATTTGTATTCTCATTACGTCCACACTCCAGGAGTTGTCAATGTTTTCCGATCGCGCAGCCAGTCCCGCCCCGCACCCGTTCCGCCCGCAGTCCCGCAGGCGCGGCACCCGGTTGACGCTGCTGTGCGCAAGCCTGTCGCTGGCCTATCCGCTGGCACTGCACGCGGCCGACGCATCTGCCGTCGAAGTATCTGCCGCGGAAGCACCGGCAGCGGAAACCACGCTGCAGACGGTCACCGTGACCGGCACCGCCGACAACAACACGGAAAACACCGGCTCGCTCGCCACCCGCAAGGCCAGCGTGATGAAGGGCTTCGAATCGATCCGCGATATCCCGCAGCCGGTCACCGTGATCACCCGCCAGCTGCTGGACGACCGCAACCTGCTCGACCTGCATGACGTGCTGCAGAACACGCCGGGCGTGTCGGTCGACTACACCGACAGCGAACGCGTGTCGTACCACTCGCGCGGCTACCAGATCGATGCGCTGCAGGTCGACGGCATCACGATCAACCAGAGCGGTTCCCACTTCGTGCAGCCCGATACGGCCGTGCTGGACCGCGTGGAAGTGCTGCGCGGCGCCTCGGGCATGCTGCGTGGATCGGGTAACCCGTCGGCCACGGTGAACATGGTGCGCAAGCGCCCGACGCGGGAATTCCAGCTGTCCGGCGCGGCCACCGTGGGCCGCTGGGACCGCCATCGCGTGGAGGGTGACATTTCCGGTGCGCTGAATGCATCCGGTTCGCTGCGCGCCCGCGCCGTGGTGGTGGCGGACGAGAAGGAATTCTTCCAGAAGGCCAAGCAGGAAAAACGCGAAGTGCTGTACGGCGTGGTGGAATACGACCTGGCGCCGGCCACCACGGTCACCGCCAGCCTGCAGCACACCGACCTGGATGCCACCGGCGCCTGGGGCGGCATGCCGGGCAACTTCGACGGTTCGCCGCTGTACCTGCCACGCGATACCTACCTGGGCGTGGACTGGAACCGCTGGAACCGCTACAACGACATCGCCCAGGCCGAGATCGAGCACCGCTTCGCCAACGGCTGGACGGCCAAGGCCAGCGTCGCCTGGGTGCACCTGGCGTTGAAGGACGGCGGCTTCAAGCAGTCGTATTTCTCGCGCGTCGCCGGTACCACGAATCCATACCTGTTCAGCGTGGCGTCGGCGCAATACACCGGCTCGGAAAGCACGCAGAAGGTCTTCAACCTGGTGGCCAACGGCCCGTTCACGCTGTTCGGCCGCAAGCACGAGCTGATCGTGGGCGGCGAAGCGCTGCGCACGGAGGCGACCGACAGCTGGGGCCAGGGCAACCTGTATCCGCAGGTGGTGGACATCCGCAGCTTCGACCCGTACACCACCTACGCCGAGCGGGACGTGGCAACGCCAGGCAGCGCCAACCCGAACTTCACGCGCCAGAAGGGCGTGTTCGGCACGGCCCGCCTGTCCATCACCGATCCGCTGACGCTGCTGGTCGGCGGCCGCCTGTCGTGGTGGGAATACGCGGTGCCGCGCACCCCGGCCAGCAACTACAAGATCGAGCGCGAAGCCACGCCGTTCGCCGGGCTGGTATACGACTTCAACCAGAACCTGAACGCCTACCTGAGCTACACGGAAATCTTCACCCCGCAAAACGTGAAGGATGTAGGTGGCAATATCCTGCAGCCGATCCGCGGCGAGGATTACGAGGCCGGCGTGAAGGGCGATTTCTTCGGCGGCAGGCTGACGGCATCGGCCGGCATCTTCCACATCACCAACGAAGGCAAGGCGGTCGAGGATGTCACGTCGATCAATCCCTGCCTGCCGTACTACATCGCGGGCTTCTGCCGCGTGGCCGGCGGCAAGACGCAGAGCAAGGGGTGGGAACTGGAAGTGGCCGGCGAGATCCTGCCGGGCTGGCAGGTGCAGGCGGGCTACACCAACACCCGCACCAAGTACATCACCGACACCAGCAGCGCCAACACCGGCCTGCCGCTGCGCAGCATCGATCCGCGCCACAAGCTGAACCTGTTCTCGAACTATCGCTTCGATGGCGCGCTGGCCGGCCTGACAGTCGGTGGCGGCGTGCGCTCGCAGGATGGCAGCTACGTGACCGCCGGCGGCCTGACGGCGCGCCAGGGCGGCTACTCGATCTTCAACGCGATGGCGAGCTACAAGTTCAACGAGCGCTATTCGGTGCAGCTGAACGTGGACAACCTGTTCGACAAGACGTACTACAAGAAATTCGCGCCGACCGGCATCAGCTACTACTACGGCGATCCGCGCTATGTCTCGCTGACGTTGCGCGCCAGCCTGTAAGGCGGTCTCCGTTTACCGCGCTGCCATCCCGCTCGCGGGTCGACAGCGCGGCAGCACGGGCTCAACCGCCTGGCCCCGCATCGGCGATGGCGAGTATCGCGTGCTGGAATTTTTCCGGCTCGTCCTTGTGTATCTGGTGTCCGGAATGTTCGAACAGGACCAGGTCCTTCTTCGGCGCCTCCAGTTGCCTGAAGTATTGCCCGGTGATGGCGGCGGACGTCTGGATATCGCTTTTACCGACGAAGAAATACACCGGGCAGTCGGCCCTGGGCAACTCCCTCGGCAAGTCGATCCGCATCACCTCCTGCCACACCGGCGACCATGCTTTCGACCACTGCAGAAAACCGGTCCTGAATTCTTCGCTGGTCGCCTGGCGCATGCCGTCCTTGTAGAAAAGCCATTTCCTCAGGAAAAACAGGTCGTCGTCATCTTCAAACGGAAGCTTGACGCTGGCCAGCTCGCCGGCCGCCACTGGGTCGTCCTGGAAATGGCGCTTCAGCGCCGCCAGCAGTTCCTTCTCGCTCGCCAGCTGGCTGACGACCGGATTCACGGCAAAATATGCGTGGATCAGTTCAGGGTGATGCCTGACGATGTGGAAGCCGAGCACGTTCCCCCACGAACTGCCCAGCAGGTAGATTTTTTCCTTGTTCAGCTTTTTCCGCAGGAACTCGATGACCTGCCGCGTATCGCTGCCCATCTGCGCGACCGTGGGCTGGCTCGGCGAAGCATTCAGTTTCAATGTCCTGCCCGCGTCCCGCTGGTCCCAGTGAACGATCGTGAACTTCTTCTTCAGCATGTTCGAGAAAGAATCCGAATTGTTCATCATCGAGCTTCCCGGCCCGCCGGACAGGAACAGCAGCACGGGCTTGCTGGCATCGTCGGTCTTGATCTCGATGGCCTGGCGGATGCCGCCGATGTCCGGCGTGAAAAGGGCGTCGATGCGCACCGCCGTGCCGGGGCGCGCGGGGTCGATGGATTGCGCACTCGTGCATGCGGGTGCCGCCAGCACGAATGCGAGTAGCAGGGCGGGGAGGGCGGGCAGGACTGGTTTCATGTCGTGGTTCCTGGTCGGGAAGCGGTCGATGCCGCGTGCATGTGACGGTCCATACCGTCGTGCTACAGCGATAGTCCCACGGCATGGGTACTGTTGTGCGGCTCGGCCCCTTTTTTTGTTGGCGACAAGGTCCCACGGGAATGCCTACAGCGCCTGGCCACCCGACACTTCGATGCGCTGGCCCGTCACCCAGCGGTTGCCGGGCGACAGCAGGCTGGCGATCATCGGTCCGATGTCTTCGGCCACGCCGACCCGGCCCAGCGCCGTCATCTGCGCCAGCATGCGGTTCAGGTCGGGGTTGTCGCGCACCGCGCCACCGCCGAAATCGGTTTCGATCGCGCCCGGCGCCACCGTGTTGACGGTAATGCCGCGGCCGCCGAATTCCTTCGCCATGTAGCGCGTCATGACTTCCACCGCCCCCTTCGCCGCCGCATACGCTGCATAGCCGGGGATGGTGGTGCGCGTCAGCCCGGACGACAGGTTGACGATCCGGCCGCCGTCGGCCAGCAGCGGCAGCAGCGCCTGCACCAGGAAGAACACCCCCTTGAAATGCACGTCGACCAGTCGGTCGAACTGCGCTTCGGCCGTTTCGGCCAGCGGCGCATATTCGCCGTGGCCGGCATTGTTGACGAGGTGGTCGAACGTGTCGCGCTGCCACGTGTCGCGCAATGCCCCCTGCAGCGTTTCCGCGAAGGCCGGAAAGGATGCGGTGTCGCCGCTGTCGAGCCGGAACGCCAGCGCCTTGCGGCCCAGCGCTTCGATCTCGGCCACGACCGCCTGCGCATCCTCGGCGCGGCTCTGGTAAGTCAGGATGACATCGCCGCCACTGCGGGCGATGCTGAGGGCGGTGTTGCGGCCGAGACCGCGGCTGGCGCCGGTAACGAGGGAAATCGTGGTCATGCTGGGCTCCTTGGATGAATGCGTGGTGGTGAGCCGTCATGATGCGGCTGCGAGCCCGGCCGGAATTTCCCGAAACCACGGCGTTTTTGCCTGATCCTCCAAACGGCGGCGCCATGCCCGGTTTTCGGGTTACGCTTGCACCATGACGACCCTGCTCGACGCCGTGCGCCGCTACGCCGACATCCACACCGATGCCGGCGGTCTCGGCACCTCCGCCATTCCCGGCCTGATGACCGTGCGCGCATTCGCGCCCAGCGGCTTGCAGCACGCGATCGCGAAGCCGATCGTCTGCCTGGTGGTCCAGGGCAGCAAGAACGTGACGATGGGGGCGACATCGGTGGACTTCAGCGCCGGCGAATCGCTGCTGATCACCGCCGACGTGCCGATCGTCAGCCAGATCACCCAGGCCAGCCTGGCGGCGCCCTACCTGTCGCTGGTACTGGAACTGGACCAGGCCCTGATCGCCGAACTGGGCGTGCAGATGGGCGCGGCTCCCGGGGAGACCCATGCGCCGGTACGTGTCGACACCACCGATGCCGAAGTGGCGGATGCAGCGCTACGGCTGCTGCGCCTGCTGGACCGGCCGGCCGCCGTGCCGGTGCTGCATGCCCAGCTGGTGCGCGAACTGCATTACTGGCTGCTGGCGGGGCGGCACGGGGCCGCGCTGCGGCGCCTGGGCTGGCCGAACGGGCCGGCGCAGCGCGTGGCGCGCGCAGTGGCACTGCTGCGCAAGGATTTCGCCCGCACGCTGCCGGTCGAGCGGCTGGCGGAGGTGGCGGGCATGAGTCCTTCTTCCTTCCACCAGCATTTCCGCGCGGTGACGTCGCTGTCGCCGCTGCAATTCCAGAAGCAGCTCCGGCTGATCGAGGCGCGCCGCCTGATGCTGGCCGAAGGCGCCTCGGCCAGCAGTGCCGCGTTCACGGTCGGCTATGAGAGCGTGCCGCAGTTTACCCGCGAGTACGGGCGGCTGTTCGGCACCACGCCGGTGCGGGACGCCAGGGCGGCCAGGGAACGCCTGGCGCCGGCATAGCCGCTGGAAAGTTGAAAGTTACAAGGCAGGCGTGCGCCGCGAGCACGATTGGCGCGGCAATTGATATTGCAGCCGGATTCGACATAGTATGGTCACTGCCGCGTATATCCATCCGCCGCCTCCACCCATCGCCTCCACACCTACTTGGGCCGCCGATCATGACGAGCGAACTCCAGCCACCGCCAGCTGCCGAGCCGGGCAAGCCGGAGCTCACGTTCGGCCAGCTCCTGTACCGCTTCCTGTTTTTCGACTGGCTGTTCCGCGACGTGAACGCGGCGCGCGACCTGTTCGAGCGCCATGCCGCGCGCCAGCACAACCAGCGCATGAGCCGCTACCTGCCGGTCTACCTGCGCCGCTGGTCCGTGCTGGCGGCGTTCGATTTCTGCCTGGGCATCCTGTTTGAAAAGGTGGTGCAGGCCACGTTGCTGTCGGCCTGGTTCTTCACCTGGTCGTGCGTGACGGTGACGGGCATGGTCGTCATCACCGTGGCATGGCTGTTCCTTGCCTTCGCGCGCATGCCCTGATTTACCGTCCGGTCCGGCCATGATAGGTTAGCGCTCACGTCAATTCGTGGAGCAGCCATGCCCGTCGATACCAGCGGCGCTTTCAGCAAGGATTCCAGCAGCCTCGCGCAGCAAACCATCGTCAATGCCGCGCTGGCACTGGCCGGCGGCTTCGCCATGCGGCTGGCGTTCGGCCTGGAGCCGGTATGGTGGCTGGCCTGGATCGCCCCCGCACCGTTGCTGGTCGCCGCATTGCGCAGCGGTACCGCCGCCGCGGGCCTGCTCACGCTGCTGGCAGGATTGATCGCCACCACCGGCTCGTTTGCCTATTTCTCGCTGCTGATGCCCGTGCCGGCCGCCGTGCTGGTGACCGTGCTGCTGGCGCTGGCATGGGTGCTGGTGATCCTGCTGGCGCGGCGCGTGATGCTGCGCACCGCTTCGCCCTGGTCGGTACTGGCCTACCCGCTGCTGTGGTGCGCCGTGGACACGCTGCTGGCCGCCCTGCACCCGGACGGCAACTGGAGCAGCCTGGCATATTCGCAGGCGGACTTCGCGCCGGCCGTGCAGATCGTGTCGGTGACGGGCATGGCCGGGCTGGTGTTCGCGGTATCGCTGGTACCGTCGGCGATTGCGTTCGCGGCAACGCGCGGCTGGCCTGCCATGGGCACGGTGCTTGGCTGCACGCTCGCGCTCACGGCCATCCTCTTTGCCTTTGGCTACACCCGCATTCCGGCCACGGCGCCGGCGGGAAAGGAACGCATCGGCCTGGCCGCGATCGACGACTTCATCGGCCCGCGCGTGCCGGCGGCGCATGCCGGGCGCATCTGGTCGCAGTACGAGCGCCACGTGGATACGCTGGCTGCCCAGGGTGCCCGCATCGTGGTGCTGCCGGAAAAAATCGCGGTCGTGCCGCCGGATGAAGCCGCCCGGCTGTCTGCCTGGCTGTCCGCGCTGGCGGCCCGCAACCGCGTGTGGCTGGCCGTGGGCATCGGTACCGACGAGGCGGGCCGCAAGCGCAACCTGGCCTGGCTGTTCGCGCCCGACGGCAAGCTCGACGCAAGCTACGCCAAGCATCACATGGCACCGCCCGAGCGCGAGTTCCTGCCCGGCGCGGAGTACGACGTGCGCAGCATCGGCGGCACGCCTTACGGCCTGGCGATCTGCAAGGACATGCACTTTGCCGGCATGGGCCGCGCATACGGCCAGCGCCAGGCCCGGGCGATGCTGGTCCCGGCCTGGGATTTCAAGCTCGATGGGCATTATGCGGCGCGGCTGTCCGCGCTGCGCGGCGTCGAAAGCGGTTTCTCCATGGTGCGCGTCGCGCGGGACGGCCTGCTGACGGTCACCGATGCCTACGGCCGCGTCATCGCCGAAACCGGGTCGGCAGCGCTGCCCGGCACGATCCTGCTGGCGGACGTGCCCGTCGAGCGTGTCGACACGCTGTATGCGCGTACCGGCGACTGGTTCGGCTGGCTGTGCACGGGCGCCGCGGCATGGTTGCTGCTGCCGCGCCGCCGCCTGCTTTATGCCGGGAAGGAAAATCCCGCAGGATAGGCGTGGAAGCCGTCGAAATCGCTTTTCCCCACTGGCACGCCGGCCTGCCGCGCAATCGCGTACACCATGCTGTAGTGGAAAAAGAAGTTGGGCAGGCCGTACAGCAGGAAGTAGTCCGGTCCGGTGAACTGCAGTGCCGCGAAACCGGCCACCGTGTCCACCTGCCGTGCGGGAAGATCAGCGAATGATCCGGCGGGCAGCGCGGCCAGGTAGGCAGCCGTGCGCGCCAGCTCGCCGCGCACGCCTTCCAGCGTGAAATCGTCGCCTTCGAACGAGGCAATTTCGCGGCCGGCCAGCGGGCAGCTGACGCGCAGCGTGAAGCCGATGGCAATGCGCGCCTGCTGCAGCAGCGGCGCCATGTCGGGCTGCAGCCGGTTGGCGGCAACGGCCGGGTCGGTGTCGGCAATGCGTTGCAGCAGCTTGTCCAGGCGTTCCAGGTAATGCAGGAAAACACGGGGTGGCGCGATCATGCGGCGGCTCCTGTCGGCGGATGGGCGATGACGGGCATCATAGACTATACTTCCGGACGATACCGTCAACCGGCCACTCGTTGCCGACCCCGCATGCGCCGCTGGATCCTCATCATGCTGCTGCTGATCTACCCGTTCCAGGCCGCCCTGGCGATGGCGGACCGCTGCTGCCTGACGACACCGCAAGGCGTGACGCACCATGCGGCGGCAACGCAGCCCACGGCCCAACCGCTCGCTGCCGCGGCGGACGACCACGGCAGCGCCAGCGATCCGCATTGCGCGGCCTGCGTGTTCGTGCATACGATCAGTTTTCCGCCGTCCATCACCCTGTTCCCCGCCATGCACGATTCCGTGCCCGCCTTCTCCGACACCAGCCACCGGCTGGCGTCGCACAGCCCCGGCCGCCCCGAACGGCCGCAGTGGCAGCCTGCCGCCGCCATCCAGTAGCGCAGGCATTCGGCACGCCTGATCCGATCCAAACATCAGGAGCATCCATGTTCATCCAGTCCGGACGACGATTCGTCCCGGCCGTGATGCTGGCCCTCGCCTGCGGCATTGCCGCGGCGCAGGAGCCGGCCACGGCCATTCCGCTCGACCTGCCGGCCGCCATCGCGCTGGCCGCCGAGCGTCATCCTTCCCTGCGGGCCGCGGCGCACGAGGCCAGCGCCAGCGCGGCGGCCGTCGAGCAGGCCGGCCGCCTGCCCAATCCCGAGCTGGCCTGGCTGCGCGAAGGCCACCGCGCCGGCGCCAGGACCACGACCGTGCAGGTCAACCAGCCGCTCGAACTGGGCGGCAAGAGAAAGGCCCGCATCGCCGTTGCGCAAGGCGCGCTCGCGCTTGCCACCAGCGACCACGCGCTGCGCGGGCAGGCATTGCGTGCCGACGTCGTCGATGCCTTCTACACCACGCTGATCGCGCAGGAGCGCGTGCAGCTTGCCCAGGCCACGGTGGCACTGGCCGGCACGAGCCTGAAAGCCGTCGATGGCCGGGTCGCCGCCGGCAAGGTCTCACCGGTAGAAGCCAGCAAGGCGCGGGTGGCGCAGGCCGATGCCCGCGCGGAGCTCGACCGCGCAACGGCGGACCTGGCGATTGCCCGCAACGACCTTGGCGGCCTGGTCGGAGAACCGCTCGATGCGCGCACGCTGGCCGGCGGCACGGTCGACGCGCTGCCGCCGGTCGAACCGCTGCCGGTACTGCTGCAGCGTGCGGCCGGTGCGCTGTCCGTACGCCGTGCACGCCAGCAGTTGACGTACCGGCAGGCGCAGGCGGACGCGGAACGCGCGGCGCGCGTACCGGACGTCACACTCACCATCGGCAGGCAGCGCGACGACCAGCTGGCACACCGCCAGGCCGTGTTCGGGCTGGCCATCCCGCTGCCGCTGTTCGACCGCAACGGCGGCAACCTGGCCGCGGCCATCGCCCGGTCGGACGGCGCGCGGGCCGAACTGGAGGCGGCCGAACTGGCGGCGCGCACCGGCCTCGTGGCTGCCCACCTGCGCTATGGCCAGGCACGCGCCGAAGCCATGCTGCTGGCGCACGACGTGGTGCCGGAAGCCCGTTCCGTGCACGAACTGACCCTGAAGGGCTTCGAGTACGGCAAGTTCGCCTACCTCGACGTGCTCGATGCCCAGCGCACGTATTTCCAGGCCCGCGCCCGCCAGTGGCAGGCCATGCTCGACGCGTGGCGCGCCCACGCCGACATCGAACGCCTGGCCGGCCCCGCCCAACCCGATTGAAGAGACGAACATGACGAAAAAACAGAAGCTGGCGATCGCGCTGATGTGCGTGGCCGCCGCCCTGCTGGCCGCCCTGATGCTGTGGCGCCAACCGGCCGCTGGCGACCCGCACGGGCATGACGGCCATGACGACCATGAACGGCAGGAACAGCATGGCAAGCACGAGGAACACGAGGATTCGCATGGCCACGACGACCGCCACGCCGAGAACGCCCCGCCGGCCGCCGCGACCGATGCGATCGCGATGACCGACGCGCAAATCAAGGCCAACGGCATCGCCATCGATGCCGCGCAGGCGGCCGCCCTTCGCGAAACGCTGCACCTGCCGGCGCAGGTGCGGGCCGATGCGGAGCGTACCGTCGCCATCGCGGCACCGGCGCGCGGCATGGTGCAGACGGTGCACGTATCGCCCGGCAGCGTGGTGCGCAAGGGCGACAGCCTGGTGACGCTGCAAAGCCCGGACGTGGCGCAGTGGCGCGCGGAAGCCGCCGCCGCCGCGCAGCGCCTGCAACTGGCCCGCACGGTGGCCGAACGCGAGCGCAGATTGTGGGACGAACGCATCTCGGCGCGGCAGGATCTGGACATTGCGCAGGCCGCGCTGGGCGAGGCGCGGGTGCAGGCCGATGCGGCGCGCCAGCGCCTGGCCGCGTTCGGCATTGCCGCGACGGGCGGTGCCACTGTCACCGTCCGCGCACCCTTGTCCGGCGTGGTGACCGACCGGCCCGCCGTGGCCGGCATGGCATCGGACGGCACGCAGCCGCTGCTGACCATTGCGGACCTGGGCCGGGTATGGATCGAGGCGGCGGTGCCGTCCGGCAGCCTGGCGCAAGTGGAAACCGGCATGCCGGCCACCATCACCGCCACCGCGCTGGCCGAAGCGGTGCAAGGCACGGTGTCGTTCGTCGGCCCGGTGCTGGGCGAAGCCACGCGCATGGCGACCGCCCGCGTCACGCTGCCGAATCCCGGCCTGCGGCTGCGGCCCGGCATGCTGGCCACCGTCGACCTGCTCGGGCCGAAGGGCGATGCCGCCGTGACCGTGGCTGCCGATGCGGTGCAGACCATCCACGAACGCAGCGTGGTGTTCGTGCGCACGCCGGGCGGCTTCGAAGCGCGCACCGTCACCATCGGGCGCTCGGATGGCCGGCGCACGGAAATCGTCAAGGGCCTGGCCGCCGGCACGCGCCATGCGGCGGCCGGCAGCTTCCTGCTGAAGGCCGACCTGGGCAAGGCCGAAGCCGAGCACGATCACTAAGGGGCCGCCATGTATGAAAAACTGATTGCCGCGGTCATCGCGCGGCGCTGGCTCGTCATGTGCACGGTGCTGTGCCTGGCCGCGCTGGGGCTGTACAGCTACCAGAAGCTGCCGATCGACGCGGTGCCGGACATCACCAACGTGCAGGTGCAGATCAACGCGCCGGCGCACGGCTATTCGCCGCTGGAAGTGGAGCAGCGCATCACGTTCCCGATCGAGACCGTGATGAACGGCTTGCCGGGACTGGAGCAGACCCGGTCGCTGTCGAAATACGGCCTGTCGCAGGTGACGGTGGTGTTCCGCGACGGCACCGACATCTATTTCGCCCGCCAGCTCGTCAATGAACGGCTGCAGCAGGCCCGTTCGGGGTTGCCGCCAGGGGTGGAACCGTCGCTGGGGCCGATCGCCACGGGACTCGGCGAGATCTTCTACTGGACGGTGGAAGCCAAGGATGGCGCCCGCAAGCCGGACGGCACACCGTACACGCCGACCGACCTGCGCGAGATCCAGGACTGGGTGGTGGCGCCGCAACTGCGCGGCGTGCCGGGTGTTACCGAAGTCAATACCATCGGCGGCTACGAGAAGGAATTCCAGGTGGCGCCCGACATGGACCGGCTGGCCGCGCACGGCCTGGGCCTTCCGCAGCTGATGACGGCGCTCGAGCGCAACAACGGCAACGCCGGCGCCGGCTACATCGAGCGGGGCGGCGAACAGTTCGTGGTGCGCACGCCGGGCCAGCTGCGCACGCTGGAAGAAATCCGCAACATCGTGCTCGACGTGGTGCAGGGCGCGCCGGTGCGCGTGCGCGACGTCGCCGACGTGGAACTGGGCCGCGAGCTGCGCACCGGCGCCGCCACCGAGAACGGCCGGGAAGTGGTGCTGGGCGCGGTGTTCATGCTGATCGGCGAGAACAGCCGCAGCGTGGCCGATGCCGCACGCCACCGGCTGGAAGACATCAACCGCTCGCTGCCGGCCGGCGTGCAGGCCTTGCCCGTGTACGACCGCTCGGTGCTCGTCAACAAGGCGATCGGCACGGTGCGCAACAACCTGGCCGAAGGCGCGCTGCTGGTGATTGCGATCCTGTTCGTCTTCCTCGGCAACCTGCGCGCGGCACTGATCACGGCCATGGTGATCCCGCTGACGATGCTGCTGGTGTTTACCGGCATGGTGCAGGCGGGCGTCAGCGCCAACCTGATGAGCCTTGGCGCGCTGGACTTCGGCATCATCATCGATGGCGCGGTAGTGATCGTGGAGAACTGCATCCGCCGGCTGGCCCATGCGCAGGGCGCGGCGGGCCGGCCGCTGACACGCCAGGAACGCTTCGCCGAAGTGGCGGCCGCCGCCGCCGAGGCGCGCCGCCCGCTGCTGTTCGGCCAGCTGATCATCATGACCGTGTACCTGCCGATCTTCGCGCTGACCGGCATCGAAGGGCGCATGTTTCACCCGATGGCCGTGACGGTGGTGATGGCGCTGGTGGCGGCGATGGTGCTGTCGGTAACGTTCGTGCCGGCCGCCGTGGCGTTGTTCGTGACAAAGCCGGTGGCCGAACGCGACAGCCGCATCATGCTCAAGGCTGGCAAGCTGTATGCGCCGGCGCTCGACTGGGTGCTGCGCAACCGCCCGGTGGCCTTGACGTTCGCCGTGCTGGCCGTGCTGCTGTCGGGTTTGCTGGCCACGCGCCTGGGAACGGAATTCGCACCGAACCTGGACGAGGGCGACCTTGCCGTGCTGACGATGCGCATTCCCGGCACCAGCCTGCAGCAGTCGGTGCGCATGCAGCAGCGGCTGGAACAGGCGCTGCTGCAGCAGTTCCCGGAGATCGAGCGCATGTTCGCCCGTATCGGCACCTCCGAAGTGGCGACCGATCCGATGCCGCCGAACGCGGCGGACAGCTACATCATGCTGCGCCCCGAGAAAGAATGGCCGCAGCCGCGCAAGTCGCATGCCGAGCTGGTAGCGGCGATCACGGCGGCGGCCAACCGGATTCCCGGCAACAACTACGAGTTTTCGCAGCCGATCCAGCTGCGCTTCAACGAGCTCATTTCCGGCGTGCGCAGCGACGTGGCCGTGAAGGTGTTCGGCGACGATCCGGAAGCGATGCAGGCCGCGGCCCGGCAGGTGGCGCAGCGCCTGCAGAAGGTGCCCGGCGCGGCCGAAGTAAAAGTCGAGCAGACCGAAGGCTTGCCGGCATTGACGCTGCAGGTCGACCGCATTAAGGCCGCGCGCTATGGCCTGAACGTGGCGGATGTGCAGGAAGCCTTCGGCACGCTGGTCGGCGGCCGAGATGTGGGCCTGGTGTTCGAGGGCGACCGCCGCTTCGCCATCACGGTGCGCCTGCCGGAAGGACTGCGCAACGACGTCGACACGCTGCGGCAATTGCCGATCGCGCTGCCGGCCAGGGATGGGCATTCGACCAGCATCCCGCTGTCGGAAATCGCCACGCTGGCGTTCGTGCCGGAAGCGAACCAGATCAGCCGCGAGAACGGCAAGCGCCGCGTGGTCGTCACGGCCAATGTGCGCGGCCGCGACCTTGGCTCGTTCGTGGCGGACCTGAAGGGTGAGCTGAAGAGCGTGAAACTGCCGGCCGGCACCTGGCTGACCCTGGGCGGGCAGTTCGAGAACCTGGAAAAGGCGTCGCAGCGGCTGGCCATCGTGGTGCCGCTGGCGCTGGCGATCGTCTTCGCGCTGCTGTACCTGATGTTCAACAGCCTGCGCGACGGCCTGCTCGTCTTTACCGGCATCCCGTTCGCGATGACGGGCGGCGTGCTGGCGCTGTGGCTGCGCGGCATGCCGCTGTCGATCTCGGCGGCGGTCGGCTTTATCGCGCTGTCCGGCGTGGCGGTGCTGAACGGCCTTGTCATGCTGTCGTTCGTGCGCACGCTGCGGGAACAGGGCCATACGCCGGAGCAGGCGATCCGCGAGGGCGCGCAGGGCCGGCTGCGGGCGGTGCTGATGACGGCACTCGTCGCCTCGCTGGGCTTCCTGCCGATGGCGCTGGCCACCAGCACGGGGGCCGAGGTGCAGCGGCCCCTGGCCACGGTGGTGATCGGGGGCATCCTGTCGTCGACGGCGCTGACCTTGCTGATCCTGCCGGCGCTGTACACGTTGCGCCGGCAGGAGAAGATGAGCGGTAGATGATTACCTTCCGGTATTGAATTTCCCCTTCTCGCCGATCCCCCTAAAATTATCCGCCACTGACATGTCAAGCTTTCAGGAGGCGTTATGGGCAGGAAGGATGTTCCGGGGATCGGCGAATACGGCGGACCGGCCGGCGGCTGGGGTGCGCTGCAGGCGGTAGCGAAGGCACTGAGGGGCGAAATGACCGCCCACAGCACGGCGATCATGCTGCAGGTGAACCAGCCGACAGGGTTCGATTGCCCCGGCTGCGCGTGGCCCGATCCGCGCCACGGCTCGTCGTTCGAGTTCTGCGAGAACGGCGCCAAGGCCGTGTCGTGGGAAGCCACCAACAAGCGCGTCACGCCCGAGTTCTTTGCGCAGCACAGCGTGAGCGAACTGTGGCAGCGCGACGATTTCAACCTGGAATTCGAAGGGCGGCTGACACACCCGATGGTGTACGACCCCGCCACCGATCATTACGTGCCGATCTCGTGGGACGATGCCTTCGCCCGCATCGGCGCGGTGCTGCGCAATTTGCCCGACCCGGACATGGCCGAGTTCTATGCCTCGGGCCGCGCATCGAACGAAGCCGCGTTCCTGTACCAGCTGTTCGCGCGCGAGTACGGCACCAACAACTTCCCCGACTGTTCGAACATGTGCCACGAGGCCACCAGCGTGGGCTTGCCCGAATCGATCGGCGTGGGCAAGGGCACCGTGTCGCTGGAGGATTTCGACCATTGCGACGCGATCTTCTCGTTCGGCCACAACCCCGGGACGAACCACCCGCGCATGCTGGCCACGCTGCGTGCCGCGGCACTGCGGCACGCGCCGATCGTGGTGTTCAATCCGCTGAAGGAACGCAGCCTGGAACGCTTCAAGTCGCCGCAAAGCCCGGTCGAGATGACGGTCGGCAAAGCCGTGCCGATCGCCTCGCACTACTACCAGGTACGCATCGGCGGCGACTGCGCGGTCCTGAAGGGCATGATGAAAGCGCTGCTGGCGATGGACGCCGCGCAAATGGCCGCCGGGGGCGAAAGCCTGCTGGACCGGGAATTCATCCGCGACCATACCAGTGGCTTCGAGACGCTGGTGGCGGACCTCGACGACACGTCGTGGGACGAGATCGAGCAGGTCTCCGGCCTGCCGCGTGCCGATATCGAAACCGCGGCCGGCGTGTATGCGAAAGCGAAACGGGTCATCATCTGCTACGGCATGGGCATCACGCAGCACCGGCACGGCACGTCGAACGTGCAGCAGCTGGCCAACCTGCTGCTGCTGGGTGGGCATATCGGCCGGGAAGGCGCCGGCATCTGCCCGCTGCGCGGCCATTCGAACGTGCAGGGCGACCGCACGGTGGGCATCACCGAGATCCCCAGCCAGGGCTTCCTGGACTCGCTGGAGCGGGTGTTCGGCATCACGGCGCCGCGCAAGCACGGCCACGGCGCGGTGGCGGCGCTGGAGGCGATGCGCGATGGCCGGTCGAAGGCCCTGATCTGCCTCGGCGGCAACCTGCCGGTGGCGATGCCCGATCCGGAAGCCTGCTTCGATGCGGTGCGCGGCCTCGACCTGACGGTAAACATCGCCACGAAGCTGAACCGTTCGCACCTGCTGGTCGGCAAGAACACATTCATCCTGCCGTGCCTGGGCCGCACCGAGCGCGACGTGCAGGCCACCGGCCCGCAGGCGGTCACGGTCGAGGATTCGATGTCGATGGTGCACTCGTCGCACGGCTCGCTGCCGCCGGCCTCGGAACACCTGCGCTCCGAACCGGCCATCGTGGCCGGCATCGCCAAGGCCACGCTGCCACGGTCGAAGGTCGACTGGGACGGGCTGATCGCCGACTACAGCCGCATCCGCGACAAGATCGAAGCGGTGTTCCCCGATTTCGACAACTACAACGAGCGCGTGGCCCAGCCGCGCGGCTTCCGCCTCGAAAGCCCGGCCATGCGGCGCGAATGGCGCACGGCCACCGGCAAGGCCAACTTCCTGGTGTTCGACAGCAAGCGCCAGCGCCCGCTGGCCCGGCCGGGTGAAGGCGATCCGCTGGTGCTGGCCACGATCCGCAGCCACGACCAGTACAACACCACGATCTATGGCAAGAACGACCGCTACCGGGGCGTGACGGGCCGGCGCGACGTGGTCTTCGTGCACGAGGACGACCTGGCCGCGCGCGGCCTGGAACACGGCGACATGGTCGATATCGAGGCGGTGGCGGAGTGCGACCACCCGGGCGAGCCGCGCATCCTGCGCAACCTGGTGGCGGTGGCATTCGACATCGCGCGCGGCTCGGCGGCGGCGTATTACCCGGAAGCGAACGGCCTGGTCGCCCTGTCGAACTTCGACGAGCGCAGCGGCACGCCATCGTACAAATCGATCCCGATCGTGATCCGGCGCGCCGCGTCGGGCGCGCAGGACAGGGCGGTCACGGACCGGGACTAGCGGGTGGCGGCAATCTGGAAACCCGTGCCGGCGATTTCCCCATCGTCGGCATCGCTGCGCGTGATACCGGTCACGCGCGCGCCGGGAGGGCCATGCCGCGACCATGCCGCCAGCGCTTCCACCTGGTCTTGCGGGCCGCGCAGGCAGGCCTCCACCGTGCCGTCGCGCCGGTTGCATACCCAGCCGTCGAGCCCCAGCGCCGTTGCCTCGGTGGCCAGCGCGTGGCGAAAGCCGACGCCCTGGACGGTTCCTTCGATGATGAGCCGGATTGCCATGTCGTGGTTACCTCGCGTTGTCAGGAGTTCGCCGGATCAGTGTAGCGCTGCCCGGTGCCGATATCCAAACGAATATCGGCACTTGTAAATTAGTCATTGGTGCACCCCTGGCGATGTGAGTACGATGTTTTCAATAATGCACCGCCACCAAGGCGGCAGACACAATAAAACATCGGAGATTCCCATGCACCGCATCGCCCATTGCGTAGCCGCCGCGCTGCGCCACGTCTTTTCCCATGACCCGGTGACGATGCCGGGCTGAATACCTCCGCCCGACGCCGGACGCCCGAACAGGCCCGCAAATCCCGCCGCTTCGCCCCGCGGCGGCGAAGGCTTTCGTGCGCCCGCCCCACCCGCTTTCGACCCGATTCACAACGACTGTAATAACGACACGGAGATGACAATGCTGAAAAAAATGGTGGCGGGCGTACTGCTCGCATGCGGTGCCGCATCGGCCGGAGCCATCGAGCTGGCCGGCCTGCAGAACGCGCACGACCCGGGCACGATCACGAAGGACGGCGACACGTACTTCAACTTCACGACGGGTACCGGCATCTGGTATTCGACCTCGACCGACCTGCAGAACTGGCAGGGCGGACCGGCCCCGGTGTTCGCCACGAATCCGGCCTGGGTGGAGCAGAAGATCCCCAACTTCAAGGCCACCGGTTCGTCGTACTGGGCGCCGGACGTGATCCAGATGAACGGCGCGTACTACATCTATTACTCGGTATCCCAGTGGGGCACCACCAATTCGGCGATCGGCGTGGCGCGCAGCCCGTCGCTGAAGAATCCCGTGTGGACGGACCTCGGCATCGTGGTGCAATCGTTCGGCCGCGGCAATGCCGAGATCAACGCGATCGACCCGGCGCTGTTCCGCGACCATGACGGCCGCGTCTTCATGAGCTTCGGTTCCTTCTTCGGCGGCATCGGCGTGGCCGAGATCGACCAGGCCAGCGGCAAGCTGGCCAACTACGTGACCAAGATCGCCGGCGGCACCAATGCCCGGCGCGACATCGAGGCGCCGTACATCACGCGCAACGGCGACTACTACTACCTGTTCACGAACCGCGGTTCCTGCTGCCGCGGCAGCGACAGCACGTACTACGTGGAAGTGCAGCGCGCCACCAGCGTGGACGGCCCTTACTCGGAGCCGCGCACGATCCTGCAGAACGTCGATGGCCGGCACAAGGGACCGGGCCATATCGGCGTGCTGAAGCAGGGCGGCTGCAACTTCGTCTCCACGCATTACTACGACACGGCCGACAACGGCTTTGCCAAGCTGCAGATCATGAAGATGGAGTACGCGACGCGCGGCACCGATATCGACTGGCCGGTCCTGACGCGCGATTTCGACAGCTTCACCGATGGCTGCGACGGCGTCAGCGACGGCCGCTACGCCTTCCTTAACGGCGCGAGCGGCAAGGCGATGACGGTGGCGGACAGGGCATCGCTGCGCGCCACCCAGCCGGGCGCGATGGTGCAGCAGAAGACCTTCGAAGGCCAGAAAAACCAGCACTGGTACGTGGTCGGCCACGGCAATGGCGACTACAGCGTGATCAACGAGAACAGCCTGCTGGCCATGGACGACTGGGAAGTGTCGATGTCGCCCGGCGCCAAGGTGGCGCAATGGTCCTACTGGGGCGGAGATGGCCAGAAGTGGCGTTTCGCCGATGCGGCCAACGGCAACCACACGATCCAGAACAAGATCAATGGCCTGATGGCCGAGGTGAGCGGCGGCAGCACGGCAAACAACGCGCCGGTGCTGCAATACCCGCTGCACGGCGGCGCCAGCCAGCAATGGTCGCTGGTACGCAAATAACCGAGGAGGATTGCATTCATGAATACCAGACTGGTTCACCTGGCAGCTGCCGCGCTGCTGGCCGCCGCCACGACCACGGCTTCCGCGGACGTCGTGTTCGTCGCCGAGCGCGACGCGTTCAATGCGCTCGGCACGATTGCCTACAACAGCAATTTCGACGACTTCGGTGCCGGCTTCAACTTTCCCGGCAATCCATTCACGCGTGGCGACGTGACCTACACATCCGACGAGAACCTCACCGTAGGCGCCGGGACCGACTTCGGCATCGGCTCGCTGCGCACGCTGATCTCGAACGATTACTTCACGGGCCTGACAGGCACCATCGCGGCCGGCTACACGCTGTTCGGCTTCGATGCCGCGGTCTCCGGGGGGCCGGTCGACATCACGATCGCCACCAACCAGGCTACGTACACCTTCAATGACGTCGAGCTGGCGGACGGCGTGAGCGGGCTGACGTTCCAGGGCTTCCAGGCAACGGGCGCAGGCGAGTACATCACCGGCTTCCGGATCGACACGCTGGGCGACGGCTACCTGCCGGGCATGACCGACGTGGCCGTCGGCGTCAGCCCGGTACCGGAACCGGCCACCGGCATGCTGCTGCTGGGCGGGCTGGGCGTGCTGGGACTGGCGCGGTGGCGCTCGAAAAAATACAGCTGAAAAATCAGGGACGGACCGGAACGCAGGAACGCCTGTTTTTAAGGAAATTTCCTCAGAAACAGGGTCCGTCCCTATTTTTGGGGTTCGTCCCTATTTTTTCGGAGGACTCATAAAAAACGGCCGGCTGCTCGCGCAACCGGCCGTTTTCACTTCCAGATGAAGGCTATCAGGCGTTCAGCGTTTCCAGTGCCGCGTTGAACGTGGCGCTCGGGCGCATCACGGCTTTCACCTTGGCGCTGTCCGGCTGGTAGTAGCCGCCGATGTCGGCCGGCTTGCCCTGCACTTCCAGCAGTTCGGTGACGATCTTCTGCTCGTTCTCGGCCAGCGACTTGGCCAGCGGTGCGAACTTGGCGGCCAGTTCCGCGTCTTCCGTTTGCGCAGCCAGTTCCTGTGCCCAGTACAGCGACAGGTAGAACTGCGAGCCGCGGTTGTCCAGCTCACCGGTCTTCGGCGACGGCGACTTGCGGTTGTCCAGCAGCTTGCCGGTGGCCGCGTCCAGCGTCTTGGCCAGCAGTTTCGCCTGGGGGCTGCCGGTCTTGATACCCAGGTCTTCCAGGCTCACCGCCAGTGCCAGGAACTCGCCCAGCGAATCCCAGCGCAGGTGGTTTTCCTCGGTCAGCTGCTGCACGTGCTTCGGTGCCGAACCGCCGGCGCCCGTTTCGTACATGCCGCCGCCGGCCATCAGCGGCACGATCGACAGCATCTTCGCCGACGTGCCCAGTTCCATGATCGGGAACAGGTCGGTCAGGTAGTCGCGCAGGATGTTGCCGGTGACGGAGATCGTGTCCAGGCCGCGGATCACGCGTTCCAGCGTGTAGCGCATCGCGCGCACCTGCGACATGATTTCGATGTGCAGGCCGCTGGTGTCGTGATCCTTCAGGTACGTGGTGACCTTCTTGATCAGTTCATTTTCGTGCGGACGGTACGGATCCAGCCAGAACACGGCCGGCATGCCGGAATTGCGCGCGCGGGTGACGGCCAGCTTGACCCAGTCGCGGATCGGCGCATCCTTCACCTGGCACATGCGCCAGATGTCGCCCTGCTCGACGTTCTGGGTCAGCAGCACTTCGCCGGTGGCCAGGTCGGTGATGTTCGCCACGCCGGCTTCCGGCACTTCGAACGTCTTGTCGTGCGAACCGTATTCCTCGGCCTGCTGGGCCATCAGGCCCACGTTGGGCACCGTGCCCATCGTGCGCGGATCGAAGGCGCCATGCCATTTGCAGAAGTTGATGATCTCCTGGTAGATGCGGGCGAAGGTCGATTCCGGGATCACGGCCTTGACTTCCTTCAGGCGGCCGTCGGCGCCGTACATCTTGCCGCCGGCGCGGATCATTGCCGGCATCGATGCATCGACGATCACGTCGTTCGGCGAGTGGAAGTTGGTGATGCCCTTGGCCGAGTCGACCATGGCCAGCGCCGGGCGGTTTTCCTGGCAGGCGTGCAGGTCGCGCTCGACTTCTTCGCGCTGCGAGGCCGGCAGCGTGGCGATCTTGTTGTACAGGTCGGCCATGCCGTTGTTGACGTTGATGCCCAGGCTGTCGAACAGCGCGCCGTGCTTCTCGAACGCTTCCTTGTAGAACATGCGTACGCAATGGCCGAACACGATCGGGTGCGACACCTTCATCATCGTGGCTTTCACGTGCAGCGAGAACATCACGCCGGTGTTCTTGGCATCCTCGATCTGCTTTTCGTAGAAGTCCAGCAGGGCCTTGCGGCTCATGAACATCGAATCGATGATCTCGCCTTCCTGCAGCGCGACCTTCGGCTTCAGCACGATGGTCTGGCCGGACTTGGTGATCAGTTCCATCTTGACGTCGCGGGCGCGGTCCAGCGTCATCGACTTTTCGCCGTGGTAGAAGTCGCCGTGCGTCATGTGCGACACGTGGGTGCGCGATGCCTGCGACCACTCGGCCATCGAGTGCGGGTTCTTGCGCGCGTATTCCTTCACGGCGCGCGGCGCGCGGCGGTCGGAGTTACCTTCGCGCAGCACCGGGTTCACGGCGGAGCCGATGCACTTGCCGTAGCGGGCCTTCAGCGCCTTTTCTTCGTCGGTCTTCGGATCGGACGGGTAGTCGGGCAGCTTGTAGCCCTTGCCCTGCAGTTCCTTGATGGCCGCCTGCAGCTGCGCCACGGAGGCGCTGATGTTCGGCAGCTTGATGATGTTGGCGTCCGGCTCCAGGGTTTTCTTGCCCAGCTCGGAAAGCACGTCGGGCACGCGCTGCTCTTCGGTCAGGTATTCCGGGAAGTTCGCGAGAATACGCGCGGCCACGGAAATATCGGCCTCGTCGACGCGGATGCCGGCGGGCTTGGTGAAAGTCCTGACGACCGGCAGGAATGCGTGGGTCGCCAGCAGCGGCGCCTCGTCGGTCAACGTGTAGATAATGGTCGGATCATTGCTCATGCGCATATTCCTCGGAATTCGTGGGGTTCCTGATACTGAAAATCGCCTGCCTGGTCGCGCGTCAACGCAACATCCTTCATCACCGAGACGCACCGGCGGCGCTACGGACAGCGCCAAATCATAACCCAGTCGCCCCGGGGCAGGGGTCCGGATGATCGCTGTTTCGCTATGCCGGAAGACGGGGCAGGCAGGCTTGCCTTCAATCAAGTCTTATATAAGATATAGGACAGGTCGGTATTATGCACGAGCTTGGGGTGGGATGCCAGTTTTTGCCCTTGACGCAATGGCTGAGCCCGTGTGCCGGGAAACGGACTCAGCGGGAAAAAACTCAGCTGGCGTACTTCACCGAGCAGCCATACGGCTGCGTGACCGGCTTGCTGACGGCCTTGCCGGCTTTGACCTCGTCGATGGCCTGGATCACATAGTTGGTGGAGCTGGCGATGTCGGCGGCGTTGGAGCTGGGCTTGCTGTCGATGGCGCCGGCGTAGACGATCTTGCCGGCCGGGTCGATCAGGTACATGTGCGGAGTGGTCCTGGCGCCGTAGGCATGGCCGATCTTGCCGTCGTCGAGCACCAGCGCGGTCGGCGTGGCTTTCTTTTCCTTCGTCCAGCTGTTCAGCGAGCTGGCCACCTTCGGATCCTTCGTCGCGTCGCCGCTCGTGCTGACCGACAGCCACACCACATCCTTCGATGCCGCGTGCTTCTGCGTGGCCGGCATGTTGCCGCTGTCATAGTGCTTCTTCACGAACGGGCAATCGGGATTGACCCATTCCAGCACCACGTACTTGCCCTTGTAGCTGTCCAGCGAGACCGGCTTGCCGGCCGTATCGACGCCGGCAAAGGCGGGCGCCGCCTGGCCGACGGTGGCCTGCGCCGCGGCAAGGCCGCTGGCCACCAGGCCGGCGACCAGGAGTGCTGCTGTCGTCATCTTCTTCATCGGAGTTTTCCTCGTTCAGGTCGATCACATCAAAACGCAGGTCAGATCTTGCCCAGGGCCGTCCGCACCTGCTCCACGGTCAGCACCTCGGACAGCACTTGCGGCGGCTGGCTGTCGTTCGGTCCAAACAACACATACACGGGCACGCCGCTGCGCCCCAGTTGCGCCAGTTGCTGCGTAATGGCGGGGTCGCGGCGTGTCCAGTCGGCGCGCAGCAGCACCACGTCCTTCGCGCCGAAATCCTTCAGCAATTGCGCATCGCTCAGCACGGTGCGCTTGTTGAACTGGCAGGTGATGCACCAGGCGGCCGTGAAATCGATGAACACGGGCTTGCCGGCGGCGCGTGCCTGGCCGACTGCCTCCACTGACCACGGCGCCCACTGCTCCGAAGCGGCTGCCTGCGCCTGCGCCGGTTCCGCCTTCAGCAGCGGCCATGCGAGGTGCACCGCCCCGGCCAGCACCACCAGACCCGCCGCCGCGAAGGCAGCGCGCGCGCGGCGCGACTGCGCCGGCGTGGCGAACGCCCAGCAGGCGAACGCCAGCGCGACGAGCACGCCGGCCACGCCGGCCATCGCGTCGATGCTGGTCTGCTGGCCCAGCACCCACAGCAGCCACACGACGGTGGCAAACATCGGGAAGGCCATCAGCACCTTGAAGCGCACCATCCATGCGCCAGGGCGGGGCAGCAGCCGGCCCAGCGCCGGCACCAGCGCCACGGCCAGGTAGGGCGCGGCCATGCCGAGCCCGAGCACGGCGAAGATGGCCAGTGCCTGCGGCGCCGGTTCCGTCAATGCCACGCCCAGCGCGGCGCCCATGAACGGCGCGGTGCACGGCGATGCGACGGCCACGGCCAGCGCACCGCTGAGGGCATCGTCGACCAGCGGATTCCTTGCCCGGTAACCGGCCAGCGCGCCGGGCAGCACGCCGCCGAACTCGAACACGCCGGCCAGGTTCAGGCCGATCAGCGTAAACAGCGCCGCCAGCCCCGCAACGAACAGCGGCGACTGCAACTGGAAGCCCCAGCCCAGCTCGGCCCCGCCGGCACGCAGCGCCAGCAGCAGCCCCGCCAGCGCAACGAACGACAGCACCACGCCGGCCGTGTAGGCGACGCCGCCGGCCACCGCTTTTGCCCGCTCTTCCCGGTGCTGCACCAGGCTGAAGATCTTCAGCGACAGTACGGGAAATACGCACGGCATCAGGTTCAGCAGGGCACCGCCGAGGAAGGCGAACAGCAGCGACAGCATGAACGACGTGTCCGCGGCCGCAGGGACAACGGGCGCGATTGGCGCGGCAGGAACGGACGCCGCGGCCGGCGCCAGAGTGGCACTGCCGAGCGCCGGCCATGGCCCTTCGACGGGAATCGACAAGGTCCAGCCGGCCGGCTGCCCCGGCGCCACCAGGACGGCGTTCAATACCGCCGGGCTTTCGCTGCGTTGCGGCGACAGCGGCACTTTCAGGCGCAAGGTGCCATCCGCCCACTGCTGCTCGACCTTGGCGGCGTAATCGATGACGCCGATGTCTTCGGCAAAATACTGCAACTCGCCCGGCGGCGCCGCCGGCAGGCCGCGCACGTCGATCGCCAGCGCGTTGCCCTCCACGCGCGCGGTGGCGCTGGTACCTTCCAGCGCGGCCGGCGTGGCGGCACGCGTGGCATCGAACAGGGCGCCGTGGCTTGCAACCGTTGCGTTGGCGGGAACGCTCAGTTCGAAATCGCCCGATTCGGGCAGGCAGATCTCCTTGCAGACCAGCCATTCGGCATGCAGGCCGATCTTCAGTTCACCGCCGGAGAAGCCGGCCGGCACCTGCACCGGTACCGGCAGCAACACCTTGTTTTCGTAACCGTAGTTGGTCAGCGGGCCGAGCGGCAGTTTCTTCGGCGTGGGCCAGGCGATGTCACCCGCCTTGAATCCGGCAGGCAGCTTCCAGGCCAGCGTGGTGGCGAGGCCGGAATCGCCGGGGTTCTTCCAGTAGGTGTGCCAGTGCGGCTGGTGGTCGATGGCCAGGCCCAGCCACAGCGTCTTGCCGGGCTGCACGCCGTCCGGCGCATGCACGAGCAGTTCGCTGCGCACGTGATCGGTCACGACGACGGGGCCGGCGGCCTGCGCCAGGGGCAGGAAGGCAAGCAGCAGGCTGGCTGCGGCGAATTTGTACAGTGACGTCACTTCCCATCGTCCTCGCTGATGTCGATGGGTCAATCATAAGGCTTAATGGGGGCAAAAACTTAAAGGGGACTGATGTCCCCGTGGCAAGGAGCCTGATGCCGCCCCTGGCAAGGGCGGCTGCCCCCGCGCTCAATGCGACAGCGAACGCTCCAGCTCAGCCATGCCGGCCGGCAGGTCGAGACTGGCACCCAGCGCTTTCATGCTCGATCCCAGTGCGTGCAGCGTGCGGAACAGATGGTGTTCGCGGCTTTGCTCGCCCATCTGGCCGATGCGCACGATGTTCAGGCCGAACGCACCGGAAATTTCCACGCGGTGCACGCGCGACATGTGCGCCAGCACGTCCGGCGCTGCCACGCTGTCCGGCACCACGATGCCGACGACCGAGTTGAGCCGGTGTTCCCTGGCCACCAGCAATTGCAGGCCCATGCCTTCGATGCCCGCCTGCAGCGCCTCCGAGCAATGCAGGTGGCGCTCGAAACGCTTCGGCAGCGTCTCCCCGCAGATCAGCCGCAACGCTTCGTGCAGGGCGAGGATGCCGGATACCGGGGCCGTGTAGTGATACGACTTCTGGTTCCAGAACTTGTCCGCCAGGCCCGCATCCAGCACCCAGTGGAACGGCAGCTCGGTGCGCGTGGCGATCTTCTTCGCCCATGCCCGTTCGGAAAACGCCAGCAGCGACACGCCCGGGATCGACGACAGGCCTTTCTGGCCGCCGGTGATGACGGCGTCGATCTGCCAGTTGTCCATTTCCAGCGGCATCGTGCTGAGCGTGCAGACCGCGTCGACGATGACGAGGGCGCCATGCTCGCGGGCCAGGTGGCCGATGGCGGCCAGGTTGCCGTTGCAGACCGTGTTCGACGTTTCCCCCTGCACCAGCGTGACCGCGTCATAGCGCTTGCTGCGCAGCTCCCGCTCGACGGCTTCCACACTGACGCCTTCGTTGGCATTCACTTCGAGCAGCGTGGCCTCGCCCCTGACGCGGGCGACCATTTCGGCCAGGCGGCGGCTGAAGTAGCCGTTGCAGATGCACAGCACCTTGTCGCCCGGATGCACCAGGTTCGCCACCGCCATTTCCATCGCCGCGGACCCCGGGCCGCCGACGCCGAGCACGTAGCGCGAATTGGTCTGGAACACGTAGCGGCCCATCTCCTTGACCTGGGCAATCACCCGGTTCATCGTCTCGCCCAGGTGGTTGATGACGATCGAGTTCGCCGACGCCACGCTTTGCGGGATCGGCACCGGGCCGGCGCCCATCATCAGCAGGGGTTCGTCGGGGAGGATCTCGTTCAGCGGAACGATATGGGGAACGCTGACGGCTTCATTCATGACTGGCTCCGTTCAAAGGGGGATCCTTCAGGATATCAGCCCCTTGCCAGACCATCAATGTTGTATCGGCAGTCACGCCAGTACAGCGTTCCGCGCCGGACCGCTGTACTGGCCGGGCCCGGCTTCGGTCAGTCGAGCGAAATCCGCAGCACCTGCCCGCCATCGGGAAACGCCCCCGGCACCGGGCCCGGCACGATGCCGTTGTTGGTCACGTAGGCCGCGCCGTCCGGCCCGATCGCCAGCCCGTAAGGGTAGTACAGGTTCTCGTAGATGACGGTGCGGGTGCCGTCCGCTTCCACGCGGATCAGCCGGCCCGGCGACAGCAGCGGCGGCCCGCCGGGACCGGCGAAGCCGTCGCCGATCTGCAGCACGTACAGCCGGCCGGCGGCATCGAAGGCCACGCCGGTGATGTTCGTCAGGCCGCTGGCATGGACCTCCGGCTCGCCGCCTTCGACGGGCACGCGGTACACATTGGCGGCGCCGGCCGGGAACGGAAAGCCGGTCAGCTGGCCCACGTACAGCGCACCGTCCGGCCCCTGGGCCACCGAGGTGGGCACGGCCTGCATCGGGATCGTGGCACCCGGCGGCAGGCCGAGGAACGGCGGCGCGGGCACGTCGCGCGGGGCGAACGTGGCGAGCGTCGATATCTGCCGGTCGCTGCCGAAGCGGAACAGGGCATTGGCGCCGGCATCCACGGCCAGCCACTGCCCGGGCAGTGCCAGCAGGCCGACCGGGTTGCTGTCGGAACCGTCGCCGGCCGGATCGTGCTGGTCCTCGTAGGCGGCAAGGTCGACCGCTGCCTTGCCATCGGCCGCGGCGCCCGGGAATGGCGCAGTGGAACCCGGCGTCTTGTCGCCAGGCCCGAACGGTACCGCGCCCTTTGCTTTCGGCAGCGCGACCAGCTGCCCGAACAGGTGGGAGTAGCGGCCCAGTCCTTCGCGGGTGGCCTGCCGGGAACCCAGGCCCATCGCCACCCTGCCTGCGCCGTCCGCGGAAAACGCCACGGCCTGCGGTCCGTTCGCGCCGAAGCCGCCCTCCGGCGCCAGCGACGGCAGGTTGCGCAGCACCCGCACGGGTTGCTTCACACCGCTGACGTCGATGCGCAGCACGGCGCCCGTTTCGCCATAACACGCCGTTTGCCCGTCGCCCAGCACGGCACATGCGCCATTGCCGCCCTTGCCCGCCTCGGTCACGTACAGCGCGCCATCCGGTGCAAAGGCCAGGCCGCGCGGATTGCTGAGGCCTTTCGCGATCACATCCACTTGCGGCGCCGCACTCGCGGCCAGTGAAACCAGCAATGCACATCCGAACAGGCAACGCAAACCATTCATGGCGAGCTCCTTGAGGAAGAGAAGGGGATGGGATGGCGGGGCACAAGCCATCTCACGTTAGCACAGCGGTTTCCAAATGCAAGCCGCGGCAACTATTCCACGCAGATACGGAAAAATGGTGGCGTAATTGTGACAGTTGGTGAAAGAAGACGTATGGATCAGGGGAATTGTCCATTGATGCAGGCAACCGGATGAGGCCACCCGGCAAGCAGGAAGCCAGCGCGGCAGTTTCTTTCGTATACCGTGCACCAGCGAACCGACGGCGCAGCCGCGCGCCGGCATCATGGAGCCATATCGTTACCACATCGAGAGGAGAAGAATCATGGGTAAATATCTGCTGGCCTGGCTGCTGGGCGTTCCTGCCGTGGTACTGGTGCTGATCTACCTGATTTTCTGAAGCGGCTTCCCCCCGCACGCAATGAAAAACGCCACCCGACGTGGCGTTTTTTATTTTGGAGGGTGATGATCCGGCCGCGCGCGGTACTGTTGGGCTAAGCTTGTGCCCGGACCCACCGGACAACCGCTCCCGCCATGACCGAACCGACACGCCGCGCCTTCCTGAAGCAATCCATCGTTGCCGCAACCAGCCTCTCCGGGCTGACAGCCCATGCCGCCGCCCCAACCGGCGAATCGCCCGTCGCCACCACCGGCCACGGCCGGGTGCGCGGCTATCGCGACAACGGCATTCTCGTGTTCAAGGGCGTACGCTATGGCGCCGACACCGCCGCCCGGCGTTTCATGGCGCCGCTGCCGCCGCAGCCCTGGAGCGGCATCCGCGATGCGCTCGAGCATGGCGCGTCCGCGCCGCAAGGCAGCCGCGACGAGGCGACGGGCGAAGACTGCCTGTTCCTGAACGTGTACACGCCGGGCCTGCAGGAGCGCGCCAGGCGCCCGGTGATGTTCTACATCCATGGCGGCGCGTACAACAACGGTTCCGGTTCCAGCCCGCTGTACGACGGCGTACGGCTGTGCCGGCGCGGCGATGTGGTGGTGGTCACCGTCAACCACCGCCTGAACGCCTTCGGCTACCTGTACCTGGCGCGCCATGGCGATGAACGGTATGCCGATTCCGGCAATGCCGGCCAGCTCGACCTGATCCTGGCGCTGCAATGGGTGCGCGACAATATCGCCGCGTTCGGCGGCGATCCCGGCAACGTGACCGTGTTCGGCCAGTCCGGCGGCGGCGCCAAGATCGCCACGCTGATGGCCATGCCCGCCGCGGCCGGCCTGTTCCACCGCGCCGCCACCATGAGCGGCCAGCAGGTGACCGCCAGCGGCCCGCTGAACGCCACGCTGCGCGCCCAGGCGGTACTGGACGCGCTGAAACTGCCGGCCGGCCGGATCGACGCGATCCGCACGCTGCCCTACCAGCGCATCGTCGAGGTGCTGGGCACGCGCGACCCGGTGCTGCCCTTTGGCGGCGTATCGTTCGCCCCGGTGCTGGACGAGCGCAACCTGCTGCGCCATCCGTTCTATCCGGACGCGCCCGCGCAGTCGGCGCGCATTCCAATGATGATCGGTAACACGCACGACGAGACGCGCGCCTTCCTGGGCGGCGATCCGGCCAATTTCAAGCTGGGCTGGGACCAGCTTCCCGCGAAACTGGTGCCGAACATGCGCGTGGACATCCAGCCGGAAGCGGTGATCGCCGCCTACCGCAAGCTCTACCCCGCGCTGTCGCCCGGCGACCTGCTGTTCAAGATCACCACCGCGTCGCGTTCCTGGCGCGGCGCGATCATCGAAGCCGAGGAGCGGGCGAAGTCCGGCAGCCCGGCCTTCGTGTACCAGCTCGACTGGGCCACTCCGAAGGACGGCGGCAGGTTCGGCGCGCCGCACGCCTCCGACATCCAGCTGGTGTTCGACAATATCGCCAAGCCGGGCGCCACGGCCATCGGCCCGCAGGCGCAGGCGATGGCCGACATGATGAGCGAAGCGTTCATCGCCTTCGCGCGCGGCGGCAATCCCGACAGCAGGTTCATCCCGCATTGGGAACCGTACGACCTGGCGCGGCGTCAAACGATGATCTTCGACGTGCCGCCGCGGCTGGAGGATGACCCGCGCGGTGCCGAGCGCAGGATCTTTGCCAAGGTGCCTTACGTGCAGCCGGGGACGTGAGTTGGACACCGAGATGGACACCGAGATGGAACCCAAGCGAGATCGAAGATAATTTGCATTTCCCTACTGTCGGTCCTCATGCCATGCTTTTGTCCATCGACCAGATCGCGCGCCAGTTCAATATCACCACCTTTGCACGCGGTGAAGACTACGTACGCCGGCGCAAGGTCGTCAGCATTGAGTGGGAGGATGACAACTTTCTGAATGGCGAAGTCGAGGGCAGCGGCCGGAACATCTATGAGCAGCGCATTCTTCTGGACGAAGGGCCGCGCGGCATGAAGGTGGAGGGTTCCTGCACCTGTCCGATGATCCACAACTGCAAGCACGTGGTCGCGGTTCTGCTGGCCAGCATGGGACATGGCGTGGCGGCACCGGCGGTGCCCGCGTCGGCTTTGCCGGCCAGTGCCGAACGCTGGCTGGAACAGCTGGCGCGGACCGTCGCGCAGGCTGGTGCGGTGCCGGCACCGGTGCGCGGCGCGGAGTACCGCCTCGCCTATGTGCTGATGCCGGACAGCGGCGACGGCGCGCTGCGCCTGAACCTGTGCAAGGCACGCCTGCGCAAGGATGGCGGCATCGCCAGCGCCACCATCCACAACGATTTCTACAGCGTGCTGTCGATTAGGCCGGCATATCTTCGGCCGGACGACGAAGAACCGGTGCGCCTGCTGTCCGCGCTGCGCACCGGCAGCATGTATGCCGGCGATACCCGGCCCACCGGCCGGATCGGCACCCGCCTTCTGGCCCAGCTGTGCGCGGAAGGCCGCCTGCTGTTCGCGCATTCGGCTGCCGAGCTGAAAGGTGGTGCCATGGTGCCGGTGCGCCATGGACCGCCGCGCCATGCTGCGCTCGGCTGGCACGCGGACGGCAGCGGCAGCGAGCAAGTCCGGCTGGGCTGGCGCTTCGACGATGGCACGCCGGTCGGCCATGTGCTGGCCACCGAGCCGGCGCACTACGTGGACGGCGGCATGCTGGGGGAGCTGGCGCTGCCGAAGGAAGTTTCCACGGTTCCGCTTGCCGGCCTGCTGGACCTGGTAGCGAAGGCACCGCAACTGGCACCGCAACAGCGTGCCGGCATGGCGGCACGCCTTGCCGCGCAAGGCCTGGACCGGGTGCTGCCACCGCCCCTGGAAATGGCAACGCGCCAGCGCTGCGATATCGTGCCGGTGCCTTGCCTGTTGCTCGACACCGTACCGACCGAGATTGACGGCGAACTGGCGTGGGACGATTACGCGACGCTGTCCTTCGATTACGACAGCATGTCCACCGTCGGCGTGACCGCGCCGGTATTGCGCCGGATGGCGGGCGATACGATCGAGCTGGTCGAGCGCGACCTGGAGGCCGAACGGGCGGCAGCCGGTATCCTCGCCGGCCTGGGTTTTTCCACCAGGCCGAACGGGTCGACGCTGGACGACCCGCCCGGAGCAATGCGGCTGCCCTCGGCGGAAGACTGGATCGGCTTCATGCGCCACGGCGTGCCGCGCCTGCGCGCCGCCGGCTGGCAGGTCGCGTCGGACGCGGGCCTTCACTTCGACATCCACGATCCGCAAGACTGGTATGCCGAGCTGGACGAGGAAGGCGAGGGCGTCAATGCCTGGTTCGCCCTCGAACTCGGCTTCGTCATCGACGGCCATCGCCATGCGCTGCTGCCGCTGCTGCTGCAAATGATCCGCGACGCACCGCACGACTTCACCCCCGCGGCGCTGGCAGCGCGCCCGGACGGCAGCGAGGTCCTCGTCAACCTGCCCGATGGCCGGCGCGCCGCACTGCCGTGGAGCCGGATACGGCCGATCCTGGCCACGCTGGGCGAGCTGTATTTCACCGAGCGCCTGGGCCGCACGCTGCGCCTGCCGGTGGCCGACGCTGCCCGGCTGGCGGAACTGGAACGGGCTGCGCAGCTGCGCTGGCTGGGCGGCGAGCGCCTGCGCGAACTGGGCAGGAAGCTCGATGGCTTTACCGGCATCGTGCCGGTACCCGCCCCGGCCGGCCTGCGGGCCACGCTGCGCGCCTACCAGCACGATGGCCTGGCCTGGATGCAGTTCCTGCGCGATTACGATTTCGCCGGCATCCTGGCCGACGACATGGGGCTCGGCAAGACGATCCAGACGCTGGCCCACATCCTGGCCGAAAAGGAAGCAGGCCGGCTCGATGCGCCGGCGCTGGTGGTAGCGCCGACCAGCCTGATGGGCAACTGGCAGGCCGAGGCCGCGCGCTTCGCGCCGGACCTGCGCGTGCTGCTCCTGCATGGCAAGGACCGGGCGGCACTGTTCGACGAGATCGGCCAGGCCGACCTGGTGCTGACCACCTACGCACTGCTCGGCCGCGACGAGGATGCGCTGCGCCAGCGGCGCTATCACCTGCTGATCCTGGACGAAGCGCAGTACATCAAGAACAGCCGTTCACGGGCCGCCCAGGTGGCGCGCCTGCTCGATGCGCGGCATCGCCTGTGCCTGACGGGCACCCCGGTGCAGAACCACCTGGGTGAACTGTGGTCGCAATTCCATTTCCTGATGCCGGGCCTGCTGGGCGACGAGAAGGCCTTCAATGCCCATTTCCGCAAGCCGATCGAGCAGCAGGGCGACACCCTGCGCAAGGACCTGCTGGCCCGGCGCGTGAAACCGTTCATGCTGCGGCGGACCAAGGACCGGGTGGCCACCGAGCTGCCGCCGAAGACGGAGATCGTGCTGCCCGTGGAACTGGGCAGCACCCAGCGCGACCTGTATGAAACGGTACGCGTGGCGATGAACCGCAAGGTGAGCGACGAGATCGACCGCAAGGGCCTGGCGCGCAGCCAGATCGTGATCCTGGACGCGCTGCTCAAGCTGCGCCAGACATGCTGCGATCCGCGCCTGCTCAAGGGGCACGCCGGCGCCGGCTCGGCCAAGTTCGACGCACTGTTGGAACTGCTGGACACGCTGCTGAGCGAAGGCCGCAAGGTGCTGGTGTTCTCGCAGTTCACCAGCATGCTGGCGCTGGTCGCGGAAGCCCTGCAGGCCCGCGCTGTCGATTTTGCTCTGCTGACGGGCGACACGGTCGACCGCGCGGCACCGATCTCAGCCTTCCAGGA
Source organism: Pseudoduganella sp. jia 9 (assembly GCF_055502615.1). NCBI lineage: Bacteria > Pseudomonadati > Pseudomonadota > Betaproteobacteria > Burkholderiales > Oxalobacteraceae > Pseudoduganella > Pseudoduganella sp. jia 9. The sequence continues at coordinate 81,478 of NZ_JBUPWE010000001.1, forward strand.
AGGCAATGCCGGCGTGTTCCTGATCAGCCTGAAAGCGGGCGGTGTCGGGCTGAATCTCACCGCTGCCGATACGGTGATCCACTACGACCCATGGTGGAACCCCGCCAGCGAAAACCAGGCCACCGACCGCGCCTGGCGCATCGGCCAGGAACGGCCGGTGTTCGTCTACAAGCTCATCGCGCGCGGCACGGTGGAGGAAAAATCCAGGAGATGCAGCGCCGCAAGGGCGAACTGGCCAATGCCGTGCTGGATGCCGAGGGTGGATTGGCGCCGGCGCTTGGGGTAGAAGAACTGCGGGCGATCTTCGCGTAGCGGAGCTGGCCTCGATTCATGCCCACAGCCGCAGCGGCAGCAAGCCCCACGCCGCCAGCACGATCGCCAGCTGCAGCACGGCTGCCATGGCCGCCGCATCGGCCCGGTTGCCGCGCGTTCGCCGCAAGGTCATCGCCAGTCCGATCAGCATCGCCACCGGCAACGCGGCGGTGACGGCGGCAAGCAGGCCGCTGGCCGGTGTCAGGTCGCCCAGCTGGAGGAAAGACTGCCGGTAGAACAGCGGCAACGGGGCCAGCAGCGCCAGCGTGCCGGCCAGCGGCGCCGCCAGCGGATCGCGCAGCGACATCCGCCGCGTGGCCAGCCGTGCCAGTCCTTTCATCGCAATCCAGGCCAGCCCCAGCAGACCCGAGCCCACGCTGAGCCACAGCGAGGCCAGGAACACCGGCGATACCAGTTCATGGCTCTGCGTGCCATTGGTAACGACGCGCTTGCCGTCGGCCGAGACCAGCAGCGCGTGCGATGGGAAGACCTTGCCGGGCGCCCGGAACAGCCCATGCCCCGCATGGGTAAGCGGCACCGCCGGGCCCTGGAAAGGATGCAGCGACAACGCCGCGCCATCGCTGCGCACCTGCATGAAGCCGAACACGGTATCGATGAAGCGCACGGTATCGAAACGGTTCGGTGCCGGCACGTAGAAGCCGGCCCAGGATGCGGGATCGAAGGCGGGTACCGGTTGCGGCGCCGCCACGGATGCTAGCGACACGGATGCCAGCGCCGGCGCCGGCATGGCCGGACTGAGGGCCTGTGCCAGCAGCGCATCGAAGCGCTGGTAATCGGCCGTCTCGCTGTCGGTGTTGATGGCAACGAAAAACGCTTTTTGCGCCTCGGGAAACAGGCACAGCATGGCCTTGAAGCCGACGGTGCTGCCGCCATGGCATTTGGCCACCACGCCATGGCGATCGAGCCGGCGCAGGCCCAGGCCGTAGCCCACCTGCAATCCGGCGCGGGCGGCTTCGGTGCCCGCGGGTTCGCCCATCCGGCGCAGCAGCGCCGGGTCGATGAAGGGCCGCCCGCCAACGCTGCCGTCGCTCATCAGGAAACGCGCGAAGCGGGCCATGTCCGCCGCGGTGGTCGTGAACTGGCCGGCCGGGCGCACGTAGGACGGCATCGCAGGGTGCGTGGCGCCGTCTTCGAAATGTCCCATGGCCAGCCGCGGATCGCCGGCCTGTTCGACAAAGCCGAAGGTGCTGTCGCGCATGCCCAGTGGCGCCAGCAGGGCCGCGTCCAGGTAGCGCTCGTAGCGCTGCCGCACCACCGCTTCGATCACCATGCCGAGCAGCGTGTAGCCCATGTTCGAATAGGAATGGCGCGTGCCGGGCCGGTGGCGCACGCGCAGCAGGCCGCTGCCGGCCGGGAAGGCCGCGGCGAGCGGTGTATCGGCCCGCGCCGTCGTGGAAAACACCTGCCAGAAATGAATGTCGTCCAGGCCGGAGGTGTGATCGAGCAGGTGCCGGATGCGCACCGGGTCGCTGGCGTGCCACGGATTGTCGAACGCCAGGGCCGGCAGCAGCGTCGCAACGGGCGTCTCCAGCGACAGGCGCCCCGCGCTGGCCAGGCGCAGGATGCCGGCCGCCAGCACGGTCTTGGCGATGGATCCGACCTGCACGCGATGGTCCGGGCGCATCGGCGCGCGGCTGCGGGCATCGCTGACACCGGCGGCGCCGTGCGTGTCGAGGGTGGTCCACACGGCGCCTTCGAGGCGCTCTGCGTGCAGCAGGGCCGCCATCCGCGGCATCAGGCCTGGCGGTGCCAGGTTCGGCGCGGCGCGCAGCGGCAGCGCGACAAGCAGCAGGGCCAGCAGGCCGGTCAGGGTTTTCAATGGATGCTCGGAATGCCTGGTGAGGGAACAGGCGCGCAGGATACGAAGCCGGTGGTGAACTCGCGGTGAAATCCGCTCAGTTTGTGGGCGGGTATTTCCAGGCATGCGCCATTGGCAGCGCTTTGTCATCATCCGGTCATCAACCGGTCACAGCCACGTCATGTATTAAATTTAAAATCTTGTCGTTTTGCAACCCACCAGGCATAGGACCCAGCAATGAACAAGCCGAACGACTTGACGCACCTGCCCCTCGAGGCCGCCGATACCGACGACAGCTCGTCGAATCACTTCAACGCCGTGCTCAGCGCACGCCTGAGCCGCCGCAACATGCTGCGCGGCGGGTTTGCCACGGCAGCCACCGCGGTCCTCGGTGGCATGGGCCTGGCCGGCTGCGGCGGTTCGGACGACGATCCGGTCGCGCCACCCACGACGAGCCCGACGCCGCCGGCACCTGCCCCGGCTGAAAAGCTGCTGGCGTTCGCCGCCGTGCCGAAGAGCCTGGCGGACAGCGTCAGCGTACCGGCCGGCTACACCGCCACCGTGCTTTACGCGCTGGGCGATCCGCTGCGTGCCGGCACCGCGGCCTACAAGAACGACGGTACCGACACCGATTTCGACAACCGCGCCGGCGACCACCACGACGGCATGGAATTCTTTGCGCTGTCCGCCACCGGTACGCCGTCCACCACCGCGTCGGATCGCGGCGTGCTCGCCATGAACCACGAGGCGACCACCGATGAAAAACTGTCGTCGCACTTCCTGCACGCCAATGGCGGCACCACGTCGCTGCCGCGCCCGGCCGTCGAAGTCGACAAGGAAGTCGCCGTGCACGGCATCAGCGTCATCGAAGTGAAGAAGACCGGCACCACCTGGGCCACGGTCAACGATTCCACGTTCAACTACCGCATCACGCCGCTGACCGACGTGGAAATCGGCGGCCCGGCACGCGGCAACTCGCTGCTGTTCACCAAGTACTCGCCGAACGGCACCCGCACCCGCGGCACGCTGAACAACTGCGGCAACGGCCGTACGCCGTGGGGCACCTACCTGTCGGGCGAAGAAAACTGGTCCGGCTACTTCGCGCGCTCGGCCACCGACGACGCGGCACGCGGCAACGACAAGAGCGTGGTATCGCTGCGCCGCTATGGCCGCAACCAGGGTTCGACGTCGCGCCACGGCTGGGAAACCGGCGGTGCGGACGACAAGTACCAGCGCTGGGACATCAGCAAGAAGGGCGCCTCGGCGGACGGCACCGACGACTACCGCAACGAGATGAACGGCCAGGGCTACATCATCGAAGTCGACGCCTACGACAAGACGAAACTGGCCAAGAAGCGCAGCGCGCTGGGCCGCTTCGCCCACGAAAGCGCAGCCTTCGGCATCGCCACCGCCGGCCAGCCGCTGGCCGTGTACATGGGCGACGATTCGCGCAACGAATACATCTACAAGTTCGTCTCCGCCGCCGCCTGGGTGGCCGCCGACGCCACGCCGGCCGATCGCATGGCCACCGGCGACAAGTACCTCGATTCGGGCAAGCTGTATGTCGCCAAGCTGGCGTCGGACGGCACTGGCCAGTGGATCGAACTGTCGATGAGCAATCCGCAGATCCAGGCCTACACCGCGTACAAGTTCGCCGACCTGGCGGACGTGGTGGTCAACGCGCGCCTGGCGGCCGATGCCGTCGGCGCGACCAAGATGGACCGCCCGGAATGGTGCTCGGTCAACCCGGCCAACGGCGAGATCTACTACACGCTGACGAACAATTCGAACCGTAACGTCAACGCCACCGGCTCGTCGCAGCTGGTGCCGGATTCGGCCAACCCGCGCGCCTACACCGACATGAAAGGCACCAGCGCGCAGAACGGCAACCCGAACGGCCACATCATCCGCTTCAAGGAAGGTACCGGCGCCGGCGCCGCCACGACCTTCACGTGGGACGTGTACCTGTTCGGCGCCGAGAGCGGTGCGGATGCGACGAAGATCAACCTGTCCTCGCTGACCGCCGACCAGGACTTCTCCAGCCCGGACGGCCTGGCCTTCCTGAAGAGCACCGGCATCTGCTGGATCCAGACCGACGACGGCGCTTACACCGACGTGACGAACTGCATGATGCTGGCCGCCCTGCCGGGCCAGGTGGGCGACGGCGCCAAGACGACGCTGACCTACGACAAGGCCGACGGCAGCAAGCTGGCCGTGGACACCTTCGTCGGCAAGAAGGCCAGCGCCGACACGCTGAAGCGCTTCCTGGTCGGCCCGGTGGGTTCGGAAATCACCGGCATCACGGAAACGCCGGACGGCAAGGCGCTGTTCGTCAACATCCAGCACCCGGGCGAAAGCACCTCGCTGGCCAACATCGCCGACCCGACCAAGTACACCAGCCAGTGGCCAGCCAACGCCGGCTACGGCGCGGGCAAGCGGCCGCGTTCGGCAACCATCGTCATCACGAAAAACGACGGTGGCCGTATCGGTACCTGATCGCCTTTCGGCGTGAAGAACAAAAGCCGGCGCTTGCCGGCTTTTTTTATCGCACGCGATGGGGTCAATGCAGGACTACCGCGCGGAACGTGACCTCCGCGATGCTTTTCGCCTGGCTGTTCAGATCTTGCCGAGCTGCCGGTCGATCGCCTTCATTGCCCGCTCGCTGCGTTCGCTGTACCGGTCCGTCAGGTAATCGGTGCGGCCGCGCATCAGCAGGGTCATCTTGAACAGCTCTTCCATCACGTCCACCACGCGGTCGTAATAGGCGGAAGGGCGCATGCGGCCTTCGTCATCGAACTCCTTGTACGCCATCGGCACGGACGACTGGTTCGGGATCGTGAACATGCGCATCCAGCGCCCCAGCAGGCGCAGCGTGTTGACGACGTTGAACGACTGGGAACCGCCGCACACCTGCATGACGGCCAGAGTTCTCCCCTGGCTGAGGCGCAGCGCGCCCTGTTCCAGCGGAATCCAGTCGATCTGGTTTTTCATGACGGCCGTGATGGCGCCGTGCCGCTCCGGGCTGCACCACACATGGCCTTCGGACCACAGGCACAGCTCGCGCAGCTCCACCACTTTCGGATGGTCTTCCGGCACGCTGCCGGCCATCGGCAACTCGGTCGGATCGAAGATTCGCACTTCGCCGCCGAAGTGTTCGAGGATGCGCGCCGCCTCTTCGGTCAGGAAGCGGCTGAACGAGCGCTCGCGCAGCGATCCATACAGCAGCAGGAAGCGCGGCGGATGGTCGATTGCGCCGGCAGGTTCGAGCTTCGCCATGCTTGGCACGTCCAGCTGATCGGCACGGATATTGGGCAGGTTCGCGATCTTATCCATGGATGCGCTGCCCCTGCTCGTCGATGACGGGTTCGCCGTCTTCCTTCGCGAACGCGCCGCGTTGCGGCGTGCCGAGAATGTCGAGCACCAGTTCGGAAGGGCGGCACAGCCGCACGCCGGCCGGCGCGACGACGAACGGGCGGTTGATCAGGATAGGGTGGGCCAGCATGGCGTCGAGCAGCTGGTCGTCGCTGACGGCCGGGTCGTCCAGGCCCAGCTCCAGGTACGGCGTGCCTTTCTCGCGGATTGCCGCACGCACGGTGAGTCCGGCCCGCGCAATCAGGCCGGCCAGGGTGGCGCGGTCCGGCGGGTTCTGCAGGTAGTCGACGACGACCGGCTCGATACCGGCGTTGCGGATCAGGCCAAGCGTGTTGCGCGACGTGCCGCAGGCGGGGTTATGGTAAATGGTGACGCTCATGATGTCTCCTCAGGCTAGACGGATGGCCAGCGCGGCCAGGGTAAGCAGCAGTACGGGCAATGTGAGCACGATGCCGGTGCGGAAGTAGTAGCCCCATGAAACATGAATGCCCTTGCTGTCCAGTACGTGCAGCCACAGCAGCGTGGCCAGGCTGCCGATGGGGGTGATCTTCGGGCCCAGGTCGCTGCCGATCACGTTGGCATAGACCATCGCTTCGCGTACGGCACCCTGGGCGCTCGTCGCATCGATCGACAGCGCGCCGATCAATACGGTGGGCATATTGTTCATCACCGACGACAGGATGGCGGTGATGAACCCGGTGCCAAGCGCCGCTCCCCACACGCCGTACTCGCCGCAACGATCCAGCAGCGCCGCCAGGTAATCGGTGAGGCCGGCATTGCGCAAGCCGTACACGACGAGATACATGCCGAGCGAGAAGATGACGACCTGCCACGGCGCACCGCGCAGCACCTCGCGGGTGGATATACGGTGGCCACGGGCCGCCACGATCAGCAGCAGGACCGCTCCCGCCGCAGCGACGGCGCTGATCGGCACGCCCAGCGCTTCGAGCCAGAAGAAGCCGATCAGCAGCAGGCCCAGCACCCACCAGCCGGTGACGAAGGTGGCCCGGTCGTAAATCGCTTCATCGGGGCGCTTCAGCTGCGCCAGGTCGTAGTCGGCGGGAATGTCCTTGCGGAAGAACAGCAGCAGGCCGCACAGCGTGGCGGCGACGGAGACGGCATTCACCGGCACCATCACGGCGGCGTAGCGGGCAAAGCCGATGTCGAAATAATCGGCCGAGACGATGTTGACGAGGTTCGATACCACCAAGGGCAGGCTGGCCATGTCAGCGATGAAACCGGCGGCCATCACGAAGGCCAGCGTGGCGCGGGCGTCGAAGCGCAGTGCGCGCAGCATGGCGATCACGATGGGCGTGAGGATCAGGGCCGCGCCGTCGTTGGCGAACACCGCCGCGACGGCCGCGCCGAGCAGCACCAGCATCGCGAACAGCCGCCGGCCATTGCCCTTGCCCCAGCGTGCCACGTGCAGCGCGGCCCATTCGAAGAAGCCGGCCTTGTCCAGCAGCAGGCTGATGACGATGACGGCAACGAAGGCACCGGTCGCGTTCCAGACGATGTGCCAGACGACGGGAATGTCGGCGACGTGGATCACGCCGGCCAGCAGCGCAACCACGGCGCCGATGGAAGCGCTCCAGCCGATGCCGAGGCCGCGCGGTTGCCAGATGACGAAGACGAGAGTGGCGAGGAAGATCAGGAAAGCGGTCAGCACGGATTCACCCGCAGCAGCGAGGGGCATCCTCGCCGCATGGAATGCCGCCGCAGCAGTTCTCGGTGAGGAAGCCGACCAGGCCGTTCATCGCCGCGATATCGGCGGCGTAGATCACGAAGCGGCCTTCCTGCTTCGAGGTCAGCAGTTTCGCATGCGTGAGTTCCTTCAAATGGAACGACAGCGACGACGGCGCGATATCGAGTTGCGCGGCGATCTTGCTGGCGGCCAAGCCCTCCGGCCCGGCCTGTACCAGCAGGCGGAACACGGCCAGGCGGCTTTCCTGGGCCAGGGCGGCCAATGCCGTCAGTACTTCCTTGGTCTGCATGCTTGAATCCATTCGATAATTCGACAATTATTGAAACATCATACAAAAACCGGCCCGACATTTCAAAGCTTATCGAATGGTTGTGGCCGAAGCCGCTGCAAGGAGCAACGGATGACCGCATTTCTGTCACTGCAGCAATTGCTGGATTTTGTTGATAGAATGCAATATGAATTTTTCCCTGAAACTAAAAGAGTTTGGTCATGGATAAGCGCGCTTTTACGACGTCGTCGCACGTCGCCAAGTTCATGGAGTGGCTGGCTCTCTGCCATTCGACCCTGTCGGTCAAGCTGGATATCAAGTCTTCGCGCTTCGTGCCCGGAGGGATCCGGGCCGACCTGGCAGGATTGGACGCCGTCCTGCAACATTACCGGTGGCGTACGGACATCGACAAGCCGGGCGATTTACAGGAGACCCAGCAATCCTTGCGCGAACTCGGCGACAGGCTCAGGCAGGCAATCGATGGCGGGAACGAGGATGCCGGACTGGCGGCATGCCGCGACATCCTGGCCTGGGGTGGCGACCGCAATATGCGGGTTGGCGCCATGCCCTTCCTCACCGGACTGCACGGCAACGGAGAACTGACGCATTACCTGCGTGAAGCGCGCAAGGCCTTCGCCCTGGACAGTGCCGTCATCGCCCTGGACAGGCCGCCGGTCCGCAAGATGAATTCGATGCTGACCAAGGTGCATGCACTTGCCTCGGTCGACGGCCTGCCGATCTACGACTCGCGGGTTGCCGCGGCGATTGCCGCGCTGGTCGAATTGTGGCGTCGCGAAGCGCGCCTGGAACACGAAGAACTGCCCGGGGAACTGGCATTCCCGGCGACGGCGTCGGACCGCTCCGTGCTGTATCTGTTCGGCGATGCGCAGGATCCCGGTGTCATGTCGTATGCGGCAGCCAAAGCGAGCGAGACCGCTGCCCGCTGGAGCAGCGCCAAGATCCGCCTCGGCTGGCTGATGGCGGGCGTGCTCGACAGGGCTCCCGGCCTGTTCGCCACGCTGGCGCCACAGGACCGCATGCGTGCGTTCGAAGCGAGCCTGTTCATGATCGGCTCCAGCGTTGACTGCCTTGCAGAGAACAAGCAGCGCGCCCTTGCCGCTGCCGCCGAACCCGGCATTGGCCAGCACAACCTGCTGCAAGCTGCGGGCCGACAGCGGCTCAGGCAGGAACACGCGGGCCTGCCGCACAAGACGATCAGCACGCTCGCCAGGGACAATAACAACCTCACCTATGCCGGCAACACGGATTCCGGCATCTCGGGGATATGGGGAAAGACGCCGTTTGCCTTCGACAGCGAATTCCTGCAGGAGCTGCTGGCCGAATTCGCAGGATCAGAAGCCGGCCTGGGCGCCAGCGTGGACGGCGACGTCAAGCCGGATACCCTGGGATTCTGGATCGGCGAACACTACCCGGCCAAGCCGCGCAAGTACGCATCGGCCCTCGCGGCGATCCTGGTGGAAGAAGGCCTGGCGAAACGCCTTCCGGGAACACCTGTCCGGCTGCGCTTTTCCTGAAAGCCGCACACGGCGGCGGCGGGCCGGCGCGTTGCATTGCCGGCCTTGAACATCCTTCCACAACCGAAAGAGCAGGCATGACGACTCCGACGCCTCCCGAGGAATTCCTTTCCGAAATCCGGGAAATCAACGGCTTCATCACCGACATACTGGCGTGCCCGAAAAGAAACGACTGGCACTGGCCGTCGTTCTACCTGCTGTATGTCGATGTCGACCGGCTTGCGCACACCCTGACGAGGGCCGAGTTCTTTTTCCAGTCGCCGTTCAGCGGGATTTTCGAACAGCCAACGACGGAACAATGCGTCAGCTCCGCGAACGCGATCCTGCGCGAGCTGGAAAAGCACCAAAAGGCCATCGTCAGGTGGTTGTGGCCGATGTGCCGACGTATCCAGCCCGGCCCGGAAAGCATGGACCTGCGCAAGCGCCTCGATGCCCACGTTCATCCGAAAAGCGGGTGGTACCAGGAGTTTTTCGCCCGCTACGAGGCGGGTACGCTATCGGCCGACGGCACCACGCTGGTCCGCACGGTACTGCCCGTGCTGGCCGATCCGCCCTATGAGCGCATCGACCACGGCACTGCCGATATCATGCTGCGCCGCCAATCCTTCGACATGGGCACGCCCGCAGGACAACAGGCGCTGGCCCAGGCCACCAGGCAGGCAGCGGTCGATCTGGGCAAGATCTCGGCCGGCATGCACGCTTATCTGACTGCGCATTGCACGCTGGAAGACCTGATGCATCCTTGCTCGGCCTGAGGACGGGCGCTTCGCCCGGCATTGCAGGCTCTGTTTTTTCTTAGGATGTCGATTTCGGGGAAGCTGGTTCGTCGTACTGGAAGAGGGCCGTCCTCTGCCACAGCCAAGGAAACCGATCATGTCCACCAATACCGTTGAACTGCACCGCGTCTTCAAGTCCACGTCCGATCGGGTCTACCGCGCCTTCGTGACGCCGGGCGCCCTGGCAAAGTGGCTGCCACCCCATGGATTCTTTGGCACGGTACATGAAATGGATGCCCGACCGGGCGGCCGCTACAGCATGTCGTTCACCAATCTCACCACAGGGCACAGCCATTCATTCGGCGGCGAATACCTGGAGCTGGAGCCAGGCAAGCGGCTGCGCTATACGGCCGAGTTCGACGATCCCAACCTGCCCGGGCACATGCAGAGCACCGTGACGCTGCGCGAAGTGTTTTGCGGCGTCGAGATCCATATCCGGCAGGAAGGCATTCCTGCCGTCATTCCTGCCGAAGCCTGTTATCTCGGCTGGCAGGAATCGCTGGAACTGCTGGCGAAACTCGTCGAGGCCGAGATCAGGGAGTAGTGCCGTTCAGAGTGGCAATCTGTCGTACCGGTACTGCTCTGGTCCGCGTTTGCAGCAGTCGCTCAGTTGATTTCAGCGTAGGAATCGGGGTTGGCGAGGCGGAAAGCAGCGAGCTCCGCACGCACCTCAGCGCGGGTCTTGCCTGGTTCGCCGGAGTCGACGACTTGCGGCGGATATTGTTCCCCATGGACCAGTTCACCACGTTGGCGGGCGATCAGCACTTCCGCCTTCACCTGCTCGCGCGTCCTGGTCGAGATGGTATCGAACTGGGTGCCTGCGTACAGTTCGCCGTACGGCGCGTTGCCCGCCGCCGCATTACGCTCGGCGACAACCTGCACACGGGTGATGCTCGCGCCTTCGTGGGCCGACACGGCGGCGGAAGCGGACAAGGCGGCGATAGCGATGATGGTGGCGATGGTTTTCATGGTGAGGCTCCTTGAATGGTTGGCACAGGTTCGTCTTCGACCATTTAGGTAGACAGCAAATATATAGCGAGCTACTTATTTGCTGCCTGCCGGGCTTGGTGAAGACCAGTGAATGCACTTTACATCGCGCGCTATTTAATAGCAAGAGATATATAACTATGGCCGCGATAGCGCTTTTTGATGGATGGCCGCCAGGCCAGTTGATACGGTTGGCAGATCAGGTGGCGTACGTGCCGAGGGGGATGGCATCGGTGGATGCCGTGGAAGTGAAGGCGCCTCGATGTGAGGCGCTGGCGGTGGAGCAGCGGCGTTTGCTCGAACTGCTGGCGAAGCGCCGCGTGTCACCAGACCGCCCTTACTCCACCGTCACCGACTTCGCCAGATTCCTCGGCTTGTCCACATCCGTCCCGCGCGCCAGCGCCGTGTGATACGCCAGCAACTGCAGCGACACCACGTGCAGGATCGGCGACAGGCAGCCGTAGTGTTCCGGCATGCGGATCACGTGCACGCCTTCGCCGGAGGTGATGCGCGAGTCGACGTCGGCGAACACATACAGCTGGCCGCCGCGGGCGCGCACTTCCTGCATGTTCGACTTCAGCTTCTCGATCAGCGCATCGTTCGGGGCGATCGTGACGACCGGCATTTCTTCCGTCACCAGCGCCAGCGGGCCGTGCTTCAGTTCGCCGGCCGGGTAGGCTTCGGCGTGGATGTACGAGATTTCCTTCAGCTTCAGCGCGCCTTCCAGGGCGATCGGGTAGTGCATGCCGCGGCCCAGGAACAGCGCGTTTTCCTTGCGGGCGAAATCCTCGGCCCAGGCAATGATCTGCGGTTCCAGCGCCAGCACGGCGGAGATCGCGGATGGCAGGTGGCGCATGTCTTTCAGGTGCGCGGCTTCTTCTTCTTCCGTCAGGCGGCCGTTGACCTGCGCCAGCGACAGCGTCAGCAGGAACAGCGCCGACAGCTGCGTGGTGAAGGCTTTGGTGGACGCCACGCCCACTTCGACGCCGGCGCGGGTGATGTACGCCAGCTTGCATTCGCGCACCATCGCGCTGGTGGCCACGTTGCAGATCGTCAGCGTGTTTTCCATGCCCAGCGAGCGGGCGTGCTTCAGCGCGGCGATCGTGTCGGCCGTTTCGCCGGACTGGGAAATCGTCACCACCAGCGTGGACGGATTCGGCACGCTGTCGCGGTAGCGGTATTCGCTGGCGATTTCCACGCTGACCGGCACCTTGGCGATCGATTCGATCCAGTACTTGGCCGTCAGGCCCGAGTAGTAGCTGGTGCCGCAGGCCAGGATCAGCACGCGATCGATTTCCTTGAAGACCTTGTAGGCTTCGTCGCCGAACAGCTCGGGCATGATGCCGGTCACGCCTTCCAGCGTGTCGCCGACGACGCGCGGCTGCTCGAAGATTTCCTTCTGCATGTAGTGGCGGTACGGGCCCAGTTCGGCGGCGCCGGTGTGCGCGTGCACGGTTTTCACTTCGCGCTCCACCTGCTTGCCGTCCACGTCGACGATCCAGGCGCGGCCCAGTTGCAGGTCGACCACGTCGCCTTCTTCCAGGTAGATGATCTGGTCGGTGGTGCCGGCCAGCGCCATCGCATCCGATGCCACGAAATTCTCGCCTTTGCCCAGGCCGACGATCAGCGGCGAGCCCTGGCGCGCGGCCACCACGCGGTGCGGCTCTTCGCGGGAAAACACGGCGATCGCGTAGGCGCCATGCAGGCGCTTGACGGCCTGCTGCACGGTCTCGAACAGGTCGCCGGTGTACAGGTGGTCGACCAGGTGGGCGATCACTTCGGTGTCGGTCTGGCTCTGGAACACGTAACCCAGGGCGGTCAGTTCGGCACGCAGTTCGTCGTGGTTTTCGATGATGCCGTTGTGCACCAGCGCGATGCGGGCGTTATCCGAATTCGGCGAGAAGTGCGGGTGGGCATTGTGCGATGCAGGCGCGCCGTGCGTAGCCCAGCGGGTGTGGGCGATGCCGGTAAAGCCTTGCAGACCGACTTCCTGCATCTGCTTTTCCAGTTCCGCCACGCGCGAGGTGCTGCGCGAACGCTGCAGGCGGCCATCCGTGTGCAGCGCGACGCCACAGGAATCGTAGCCACGGTATTCCAGGCGCTTCAGGCCTTCGATCAGGATCGGGGTGATGTTACGTTGCGCTACCGCGCCGACGATGCCGCACATGGTGACCTCTACAGTGAATGTTGATATGCCGACATCGTAGTGCACGAGCATGGAAATATGCTTACTTATTCACCGTCTTTCTGAAATAATATTTCGTCATCGCTATGTCATGAAATTTAAATTCAACATGTGCGTGGAAAATGAATTAAATTTCACTGTTGGGACTGTACAAGCTGTTTGGTTGATATGGATCGAGATTTAAAGGAGTCAAATGGACAATTCGCTGGATGAACTGGACCGGCGCATCCTGAACGCGCTGCAGGAGAATGCCGCCATCACCAATGCAGAGCTGGCGCAGCTCGTGCATGTTTCCGCGCCTACCTGCCTGCGGCGGGTGAAGGCATTGCGCGATGCCGCCATCATCGAGCGCCAGGTGGCGATCGTGGCGCCGGACAAGGTGGGATCGCGGCTGACCGCCATCGTTGAAATCACGCTGGACGTGCAGGCGGCCGACAGGATGGCCGGGTTCGAGGCGCTGGTGGCGCAGGAGCCCGCGGTACTGCAGTGCTACCGGGTGGCGCCCGGGCCGGATTTCGTGCTGGTGGTGCAAGTGGAAGACATGCCGGCCTATCACGCGCTGGCGCACCGCCTGTTCACGAGCCATGCGAATGTGCGCAATGTAAAAGCGTATTTCTCCACCTTCCGCAGCAAGTTCGAGACGCGGATCGCCGTGTAAACCCCGCACTTGTCCCCAGCTTTTCACAGGCTGTGCACCGGATTTGCATGTGCTTGTCCACGGGTTTATCCACTGGAAAAGACCGACTTATCTCCAGCTTATACGCGGCTTATACCGGCTTGGGCACAGGCTTTTCCACAAAGTTGCCCACAGCATCCTGGTGCCGTATCACGCCGGATAGCCGTGGCGCCGGGGGCTGCTCCAACACCGAGCGCAGCCGGCCCCGGGAAACCGGTGACGCTTTTCGGCCTGTGGGTAATCCGGGTGCTTGTCCACCGGCATGCCAGCCCATCGGCCGTCATCACACCGAGATCCGACCACGCGGGATCTGTATTGCCGAAACAGTGGGCGGCCCCGCATGCCAAAGCATCGGCCAGACAGCTGTCAACAGGTTTTACCGCCGCTTTTCCACAAAGTTATCCAGTGCCGTATCGGCAACAAAAGCACCGCTTTTGCGGCTATACAGGGCTATACACGGCTTATCCCGGCCTTTTGCACCTGCTTGCCCACAGTGTTATCCCCAATCGGGGTAAACCACTGTCCCGGGTATCGATCCCGGTGCTCTCCCGGGATTACTCACCGGCGGCCCACCGGTTTTACCCTGGCTTGTTCACATGCTTGTCCACAGCAGGGCATTGCCGCAGCGGCTAGAATGACGCATGAATTACCTGGCCCACGTGTACCTGGCCCGGCACTCCGGCGCGGCAATGGTCGGCGCGATGCTGGGCGACTTCGTCAAGGCGAACGATCACGCCGGCTATCCGGCCGACATCGCGCGCGAGATCGCGCTGCACCGTCATATCGACAGCTATACGGACAGCCACCCGGCCGTGCTGGCGTCGAAGGAACTGTTCGGCGAGGGCCGGCGGCGCTACGCGGGCATCGTGCTGGACGTGTTCTATGACCACGAATTGAGCCGCCACTGGCAGCAATGGTGCGACGAGCCGCGCGAAGCCCTGATCGCCCGCTTTTACGACGCATTGGCCGCCCACGAGCCGATGCTGCCGCCGCGGCTGCGCGACATGCTGCCGTATCTCGTGCGGCAGGACTGGCTGGGGGGATATGCGACGTTCGAGGGCGTGGAAGGGACGATTGCGCGGGTATCGCGCCGCCTGAGCCGCAATGGGGAATTGCTGCGCGATGGCGTGCAGGACCTGGTGCGGCACCGCGACGCCATCGCCGAAGGCTTCGAGCGCTTCTTCCCCGACCTGGTGCGGTTCGCGGAAGAGCGCAGGGGAGAATTGCTGCTTGCTTCTTCGCTTGGTTCTTCGCTTACTTCTTCGTCTTGACCGGGCGCTGCCAGCCTTCGATCGTCACTTGCTTCGCGCGGGAAATCGTCAGCTTGCCGGCTGGCGCGTTCTTCGTCAGCGTGGTGCCGGCGCCGAGCGTGGCGCCTGCGCCCACGGTGACCGGTGCCACCAGCTGGCTGTCGCTGCCGATGAAGGCGTCGTCCTCGATCGTGGTGCGGAACTTGTTGGCGCCGTCGTAATTGCAGGTGATGACGCCGGCGCCGATGTTGACGCGCGAGCCCACGTCCGTATCGCCCACGTAGGCCAGGTGGTTGGCCTTGCTGTGCGCGGCCACGTTGCTGTTCTTGACCTCGACGAAGTTGCCGACGTGGACATCCTCGCCCAGCGTGGTGCCCGGGCGCAGGCGCGCGTAGGGGCCGATCAGCGACTTGGGTCCGACGACCGCTCCCTCGATATGGCAGAACGGCTTGATCTGCGCGCCCGCTTCGATCGACGCGTTGACGATCACGCTGTGCGCGCCCACCGTCACGCCATCGGCTAGCGTGACCTTTCCTTCGAAGACGCAACCGACGTCGATCGTCACGTCGCGCCCGCAGGCCAGTTCGCCGCGGATATCGATGCGGGCCGGGTCCAGCACCGTCACGCCTTTTTCCAGCAGTGCCTGCGCCAGGTTGTTCTGGTGGATGCGTTCCAGCTGCGCCAGTTGCACCTTGCTGTTCACGCCCAGCACTTCCCATTCCGCGGCGGGATGCGCGGAGACGACTTCGACGCCATCGGCCACGGCGCGGGCCACGATATCGGTCAGGTAGTACTCGCCCTGGGCATTCTTGTTTTCCAGCGATGCCAGCCACTTCTTCAGGTGGCCGGTGGGGATGCACATGATGCCGGAATTGATTTCCTTGATCGCGCGCTCTTCTGGCGTTGCGTCCTTTTCTTCGACGATGCGCACGATACGGCCATCTTCACGAACGATGCGGCCCAGGCCGAACGGATCGTCCTGCACCACCGTGAGGATTCCCAGCTTGCCGGCACCGGCCGCGTCGACCAGGCGTTGCAGCGAAGCGGTGGTGGTCAGCGGCACGTCGCCATACAGCACCAGCGTGGGCGCCGCTTCGTCCAGCACGGGCAGCGCCTGCATCACCGCATGGCCGGTACCCAGTTGCGGTTCCTGCAGCGCAGCGGAGATCTCGACGCCGCCACGCGCCTTCTGCGCCTCGAGGGCGGACAGCACCGTGGCGCCGCCATGCCCATAAATCACACATAATTTAGCCGGGGCAAGGCCACGCGCGGTATCGATCACGTGCGACAGCAGCGGCTTGCCTGCCAGCGGGTGCAGCACCTTGGGAAGGGCCGATTGCATGCGCTTGCCCATGCCGGCAGCGAGAATGACTACGTTCATAAGCTGGAATTCTTTCAGTTAATAATAGGCAAAAGTTTAACATGCAGACATCGTCTTTCCGTACATGGTTCCTGGTCGCCTTGCTCGCGCTTGTCACGGCGTGCAGTTCACTGAAACTGGCCTATAACAATGGCGACACGCTGCTGTACTGGTGGCTGGACAACTATGTGGACTTCGACGACGAACAAAGCGGCCAGGTCAAGAAGGATATCGACGACCTGTTCCGCTGGCATCGCAAGACGCAGCTGCAGGATTACGTGCACGTGCTGCAGCGCGCCCAGCAGCAGCTGCGCGGCAACCCCACGCCCGCCGATCTGCGCGCCGACTACGACGATATCCGCGCCCGCACCCAGGCGCTGCTGCTGAAAGCGGCGCCGGATATCGCCGACCTGGCGCTGTCGCTGAAACCCGAGCAGCTGGCGCAGATGGAAAAGAAATTCGCCAAGAATAACGACAAGTTCCGCCGCGAGAACATGAAGGGCGACCGCGAAGACCAGAACGAATTCCGCTACAAGAAATCGATGGAGCAGTTCGAACTGTGGTTCGGCAGTTTTTCGCGCGAGCAGAAGGACATCATCCGCAAGGCTTCCGATGCGCGGCCGCTCGATAACGCGATCTGGCTCGACGAGCGGATGCGCCGCCAGCGCAACGTGCTGGCGCTGGCGCGGCGGCTGATGCAGGAAAAGCCTTCGCGCGACCAGGCGACGGCGCAAATCCAGGCCCTGATCCGGGAAAGCTTCGCGCGCCTGGACAACTCGGAGCGCAAGGCGTTTTATGAAGCCAACACCAATGCCTCGATCGGCCTGGTGCATACCGTGATCGGCATCGCCACGCCAGAGCAGAAGGCCCACGCGCAAAAACGCATGCAGGGCTGGATCAACGATTTCAATACGCTGGCGGCCGAAACGAAGTAGCGCCAGGCGTCTACAGGACCCGAATACCCAGGTCGCGGTAGGCCGCCAGCTCGGCTTCCGGTACCGCACCGGCCGTGATCAGCGTATCGATGCGGCTCGCCTCGCACACCACGTACGAAGCGGCCGTGCCCAGTTTTTCCGGCGTGACCAGCGCCACCACATGCTTCGATGCGTTGACGATCGCGCGCTTGACAGCTGCTTCCTCCGCATCGGCCACGGTCAGGCCGGCTGTCGGGTGCAAGCCATACGTGCCGATGAAGCAGACATCGGCCAGCAGCTGGCGAAAGAAATCCACCGTCTCCACGCCCAGGTTGACGCGGTACGCCGCGTGCACGCGTCCGCCCGCCATGCGCACGTCGATGGCCGGGTGTTCGAGCAGCGCCAGCGCGGCCGGCAGGCTGTGGGTGGCCACCGTCAGCTTGCCGATGGCGGGCAACTGGCGCGCCAGCCAGCCCGCCGTGGTGCCGCCGTCGAGGATGACCAGCTGGCCCTCGGCCACCAGCGCCAGCGCTTTCTGCGCGATTTCCTGCTTGGCTGGCGCATCGTGCTGTTCGCGCGCCTGGTAGGCGTTCGGGATCGGCGAGGGCAGCAGGGCGCCACCGCGGATCCGCGTCAGGGCGCCCTGGCGGGCCAGCTCGTCGATATCGCGGCGGATCGTGTCTTCGGAAACATCGAGTGCCGCGCTGAGTTCGCCCAGTTGCACCTGGCCGTGGCGTTGCAGCTTATCGAGGATGCGGCGGAAACGTTCGTGCTTGAGCATGGTTGAGACATCAGAAGGTATGCGGTATTTTGCGACTTATTGCAATAATCTGCAATAAAAGATAGGCTAACGCTATTCTTTCTCTGGAGCCGACCATGAATGCCGACCTGTCGCTGACGCCTTCCGATCCCGCTACAGCCACCGCCACCGGTGCGGCGCAAGGCGGCATGTGGCTCGGCATCGCGCAGCGCCTGCAGGCCCTAGCGCAGGCGGGGCTGGCCTACGATCCGCATGTGTTCGACGCCGAGCGCTACCAGGAAGTGCTGGCGCTGAGCCAGCAGATGCTGAGTCACCTGACGGACCAGCCCGTGGCACAGCTGCGGGATGCCATCGCCCTCGAGCGCGGCTACCCGACACCGAAGGTCGACATCCGCGCCGTGCTGTTCAACGGCACCGACCAGGTGCTGATGGCGCGCGAGAAGCACGACGGCGGGCGCTGGTCGCTGCCGGGCGGCTGGGCGGACGTCGGCTGCACGCCATTCGAAGTGGCCGTCAAGGAAGTGCGCGAAGAAACCGGCCTGGACACCGAAGCGGTACGGCTGCTGGCCCTGTGGGACAAGCGCGTCCACCCCCATCCGCCGCAGGCATGGTACGTGTACAAGGCGTTCGTGCTGTGTCGCCCCACCGGCGGCGCGCTGCTGGCGGACACTCCTGAGACAACCGAAGTGCGCTGGGTAGCGCGACACGAGCTGCCTGGGCTGGCCATCTCGGTCGACCGCGTCACGCTGTCGCAGCTGGAAACGCTGTTTGCCTTCGCAGAAAACCCGGACTTGCCGACCTTGTGCGACTGAAACATTGCCCAAAACCGGGGTCTGACCCCGAAGGTTGGAAATATTTCCCGGGACTGGGGTCAGACCCCGGTTTTGGGCAACTATTTGACGTGATATAGTGCCCGCCTCATTTTCGCGTCACGTTTGCCATGCAAAAGAAAAAGCCCGCCGCCAAAGTTCCCGTTCACGGTCCGCAGCATGCGAAACAGGTGCGCATCATTGGCGGGAGCTGGAAGCGCACGCCGTTGCCGGTGCTCGAGGCGCTGGGGTTGCGGCCGACGCCGGACCGGGTGCGCGAGACGGTGTTCAACTGGTTGAATCACCTGAAGGGCGACTGGGGCAACCTGCGCGTGCTGGACCTGTTCGCGGGCAGTGGCGCGCTGGGCTTTGAAGCGGCCAGCCGCGGGGCGCAGCAGGTGACGATGGTGGACGCGAACGCGGCCATCGTGCGGCAGCTGCAGGCGATCCAGGAGAAGCTGAACGCGACCAATATCGTGGTGCAGCGTGCCGATGCGCTGGCGCTGGCGCAATCGCTGGCGCAGCGCGGCCAGAAATTCGACGTGATCTTCCTCGATCCGCCCTACCAGCAGGATTTCCTGTCGCGCGGGTTGCCGCTGTGCGACAAGCTGGTCGTGGAAGGCGGCCTCGTCTATGCCGAATCCGGCCTGCCCCTGGTGTCCGACGACGGCGACGCGCCGGACTGGCTGGACAACTGGGAAGTGGTGCGCCAGGATAAGGCCGGCATGGTGCACTTTTACCTGTTGCAACGCCGGGCGGTATAAGCCTGCAACAGGCCCCGGCGCTGAAGGCGGCCCCTGTTTCAGGCATAATGCGCGTCTGATTCGTGCAAAAAACAGGGACCCACAATGGTTGTAGCCGTTTATCCGGGAACGTTCGATCCGCTGACCCGTGGTCACGAAGACCTGGTGCGCCGCGCATCGGGCCTGTTCGACACGCTGGTGGTCGGCGTGGCCGACAGCAAGAACAAGCACCCGTTCTTCACGGTCGAGGAGCGCCTGGAAATCGCCAACGAAGTGCTTGGCCATTATCCGAACGTGAAAGTGGAGAGCTTTTCCGGCCTGCTGAAGGATTTCGTGCGCCAGCACGATGCGCGCGTGATCGTGCGCGGCCTGCGCGCCGTGTCCGACTTCGAGTACGAATTTCAAATGGCGGGCATGAACCGCTACCTGCTGCCGGATGTCGAGACGCTGTTCCTGACGCCGTCGGACCAGTATCAATTCATCTCGGGCACGATCGTGCGCGAGATCGCCCAGCTGGGCGGCGACGTGTCGAAGTTCGTGTTCCCGTCCGTCGACCGCTGGCTGCGCAAGAAAATCGCGGCAAACGAGGCCGCATAGAGGTTCTACCATGGCTTTGATGATCACCGACGACTGCATCAATTGCGACGTTTGCGAGCCCGAGTGCCCGAACGAAGCGATCTACATGGGTCCGGAAATTTACGAAATCGACCCGGACAAGTGCACCGAATGCGTCGGCCACTTTTCGGAACCGCAGTGCCAGCAGGTGTGCCCGGTGGCGTGCATTCCCTTCAACCCGGAATGGCGCGAATCGGAAGACCAGCTGCGGGCGAAATATGAACGCCTGGAAGCGGCCAAGGCCGCCTAGAACGACGCTTGAAGCAGCCTCGCCACGAAAAAGCATGATCGTGCGTGAACCTGGCAGGGCAGTGGTATAGTGCAACGGCACTTCCACAACACCCATCCGGAGACACCATGAACCCTTCCCGCAGACTGGTCCTGCACGGCGCCTGCGCGCTTCTGCTGGCCGCCGCCTTGCCCTCCCTGCCCGCCGCATTTGCCGCCTCTGCTGCGACCGACGTGGCTGGCGTGAAGTTCGACGACACCGCCACCGTCCACGGCCAGCCATTGAAGCTGAACGGTGCCGGGCTGCGCACGAAAGTCATCTTCAAGGTCTACGCGCTGGGCCTGTACCTGCCGGAAAAGAAGACATCGGTCGCCGATATCCTGGCGGCGCAGGGGCCGCGCCGCATCCAGATCGTCAGCCTGCGCGACCTGACGTCGCAGGACTTCGGCGATGCGTTCATGAAGGGCCTGAACGCGAACACGGACGCCGCCGAACGCGCGCGCCTGCTGCCGCAAACCAAGACGTTCGGTGAAATGTTCGCCGCCATTCCGGGCCTGAAGAAGGGCGACGTGCTGCTGGTGGACTGGATTCCCGGTACCGGCACCGTCTGCACGCTGAACGGCCGGAAAATCGGCGAAACCGTGCCGGACGTGGCGTTTTATAACGCGATCCTGCGTATCTGGATCGGCAATGAACCGGCCGATACGGACCTGAAGCCGAAACTGCTGGGCGGTTGACGGCGTGTTTATGCCGCGGTGGGTCTAAAAACAAAAACCCGGGACAGACCCGGGTTTTAATTCAACATTATTGAAACTTGAAACCTCAGGCACGCGAGGCCAGGGCTTGCAGCTCGGCCGCTTCGCTGGGGGAGGCTTTGTGCGAATTCATCATCCGCTTGAGCATGGCGGCATCGCGCATCTGGCGGCGTTGCAGGCGTTGTTCCTTCGTCAGTTTCGGTTTCACGACCAGCACGGCAGCCAGCGCCAGCCCGCGCAGCAGCGGCTTGAACAGCACCAGGAAACCCACCGCCAGCGCGCAGGCCAGCAGTACCTGCAGCGCATCGCCTACACTCAGCGGCAAGAATTGGGTTGCGGAAACGAAATTGAACATGTTTTTCTCGGTTTACGTATAGAATCTATCGTAACTATAGTGCAGCGCAACATATCAATCCAATTTCGTTTCCCAATATAAATCATCACTTTTCTGAATGACTGAATCATGAGCTTCCTGACACTCGATTTGAACCTGCTGCGTGTTTTCGATGCCGTGATGACGGAGCAAAACCTGACCCGGGCCGCCGGCCACCTGGCGATGACGCAGCCGGCAGTCTCGAACGCCATCAAGCGCCTGCGCGAAAGCCTGGGAGACGAATTGCTGATCCGCACCGCGTATGGCGTCAAACCCACGCCGCGGGCGGAAGCGCTGTGGCCTTCGGTGCGCAGCGCGCTGGCATCGCTGGAAGCGGCGGTGGCGCCGGGCTCGTTCGATGTGTCGAAAGCCCATGCCACGTTCCGCCTGGCCATGGCCGACGCCACCGCGGCCTTCTTCCTGCCATCGCTGATGCGCTCGATCGAAGCGGAAGCGCCCGGCATCAATGTGCGCATGGTCCCGCTGACCACCCGCGAACCGCGCCCGATGCTGCTGCGTGGCGACATCGACCTGGCCGTCGGCTTCTTCCCCGGCGTGGCGGCACAGCTCTCCTATGAAACGGCATCGCCGATCCGCCACGAACGGCTGTATTCCGGTATCTACGTGTGCGTGATGCGGCGTAACCACCCGCTGGCCAAGGAAGAGCTGACGCTGGACAACTACTGCGAGGCCAACCACCTGCTGGTGAGTTTCTCCGGCCGCGCGCATGGCCTGGTGGACGAGGCGCTGGCGCAGCTGCAGCGCGAACGCCGCATCCTGCTGACGGTGAACCAGTTCTTCACGGCCGGCCGCGTGGTGGCCAACTCGGACCTGATCACCGTGCTGCCGAAGCACCTGATCGCCTCGACCGGCATGACCGACGCGCTGGTGTACAAGGAATTGCCGTTCACGCTGCCCGCCGTGCACCTGGACATGCTGTGGCACGAACGCGATGCCCGCAGCCCCGCCCACAAGTGGCTGCGCGCGCAGCTGGAAAGCATGCAGCAGGTGGCGCAGCGCATTGCGCCGGGCACCTTGCCGAAGGCCGATACGCACTGATCGTTCGACCTCCCTCAATTTATTTCCTCAAAAACAGGATCCGTCCCTGTTTTTGAGGAAACGCTTCATTTCCCTTCCGCCGACCTGTAGCCGATCCGGAAACCACCCCAGTGCCTGCCGTGCACCTGGATCGGCGCGGACAGGTCGTGCATCACTTCCCCGGTATCGCGCTTGTACGTCTGCAGCAGGAACGGCCGCGTATTGCTGCCGCAGCGCTGGCCCGTGCGGTCGGTGAAGATGCGTTTGGTGCGGTTGTTGACGATGTCCACGTCGTAATTGCCGGTCAGCGGCTGCGAATATTTCTTGTTGTGTGTCGGGAAATAGCCGCCGGCGTCGACGGCGCCGGCGTACGCCAGGTGCGGCATCGCGGCCAGCAAGCCTTCCTGCAGCGGCGGCAGCACGCGGTCGGTAAAGGCGTCGAAGCGCGTCGTGAACTTGGCCGGATTGGTGCCGGGGATCGGCTGGTAGCGGCGGTCGAACAAGGCCTCGCGCGTGATCTGGCCCTTGGCGATGGCTTCCTCGAAGATCCGTCCCACTTCGGCCGCGGCACGCTGCGCCGCGGCGCGCACCGCGTCGTGCGAAGTAGGCACGTCCGCCTCGGCCAGCGCGCCGGCGATGATTTCCGCGCGGTCGGCCAGCGCCATCGCCGACGCCGCCACGCGCGGCAGTTCATGGTCGGTAGCCAGCATGCCGTCGCGAATGCGCGCGATCGCATCGGCAACCACCTGGGCGGTCGCCACCTGTTCGCGCGAGGCACGGGCGATTTCATCGATTTCCTGTTCCGCGCTGCCGGACGATTGCTCGATCGTCGCCAGCAGGCCGTGCACGGTGCGCACGTTGCCGGCCGCCGCGGTGACGGCCTCGGCCAGCGATGTCATGCCGGTGCTGGCCCTTTGCGCCTCGTCGTTGATGGCCCGCACCATCTGGCTGATCTCGTCGGTCGCCGCCTTGGTGCGCTGGGCCAGCTGGCGCACTTCGCCGGCCACGACGGCAAAGCCGCGCCCCTGTTCGCCCGCGCGCGCCGCCTCGATCGCGGCATTCAGCGCCAGCAGGTTGGTGCGGGCGGATATCTCGGAAATCGCGTCCGTGAAACCGGCGATGCGGCCGGCTTTCTCGCGCAGCGCGGCCATCGTGTCCGCCGCCGTCCGCGCGGCCGTGCTGGCGCCGGAAATGCGCGCCAGGCCATCGTCCGCCTCGGCACGGCCAGCCACGGTTTCCTCGCGCACGCGGTGCGCCACCGCTGAGGCGCGCTCGGCATTGGCGGCGATCTGCCCGGTCGTGGCGGCGTTCTGGCGAGTGGCGGCAGCGATGCTGCCGGCGGTGTCGACGTCGTCACCGATCTTTTTCTTGATCGAATCGACAAAATAGGAGGTTTCGGCGGCACCGATCATCAGGGCATCGATCTCGTTGCCGACGGTGGCGGCAAAACGGCGCGGGCCGTCATCCCGGCCGCCGGCCGCGGCAACGCGGGCAATCCGCAGGGCAATGGCGGCAATCAGTGCCGCCATCAATGCCGGCCCCAGCCCCGCCGTGCCGAACATCAGCCAGGCGGGTATGACTCCAGCCGCGACGGCGCCAACGGTCCATCCCGCTTGTTGCAATGCTGCACGCTGCATTTCGTCTCCTCCGGCGCGGCGCCGTGGAGACGGGCCGTGCTCATTTGATGGGCAACTTGCTGGTGTTCTTGACTTCTTCCATTACCGCATAAGTATGGGTCTCGCGCACGCCTTTTTGCAACAATGTTTTCCCCAGGAACTCCCGGTACGCGGCCATGTCTTTGACCCGCGCCTTGACCAGGTAATCAAAACCACCGGCCACCATATGGCATTCGAGCACCTCGGGAATCAGTTGTACGCTATGCTTGAAGGCATCGAAGACTTCCGGCGTCGTGCGGTCCAGCACCACTTCGATGAACACCAGCAGCGAGACGTCGAGCAATTGCGGGTTCAGCTGGGCGGTATAGCCCAGGATGTAGCCTGAATCGTGCAGCTTGCGCACCCGTTCCAGGCAGGCCGCCGGCGACAGGTTGACGCGTGCCGCCAGCTCCACGTTGCTGATACGGCCGTCACTTTGCAATTCCATCAGGATTTTTTTACTGATCTTGTCCAGCATCGTATATCCCCACCTTTAATTTTATTTGGTTAAATTCTCTCATCAAAAATGTTGTATGGCTAGCCCCCAGCATTACCAGAATTAATCCAGAAGAATCCCGCATACAATCGAATCATTGGCAACAGCCACCCGATCCGGCCAAAAGCGCCGCCAGAACACGCTCCGCAGACCTCGTTTGCCGGGCGTGTTTTGCTAACAGGTCGGCGCTGGCCCCTCAACCTTCGATAAAGATGCTTCCCATGAATGCCCCAGTTCCTTTCAGCGCCCTGCAGGCCGAAATCCTGCGCGACCCGACTCCGCTGCGCGCCGCGATCACCGCGGCTTACCGGCGCGACGAGCGCACCGCCGTGCATTGGCTGCTGGCACAGGTGCGCGACCGTGGCGCCGATGTCACGCAGGAGTCCCAGGCCCTGGCGCGCCGCCTGGTGACGGCGGTACGTGAAAAGCGTACCCGTGCCTCGGGCGTGGACGCGCTGATGCACCAGTTTTCGCTATCGTCCGACGAAGGAGTGGCGCTGATGTGTCTGGCCGAGGCGCTGCTGCGCATTCCCGACCGGGCCACGGCCGACCGCCTGATCGCGGACAAGATCAGCAAGGGCGACTGGCGCAAGCACCTGGGCGAATCGCCGTCGCTGTTCGTCAACGCGGCGACCTGGGGCCTGCTCGTCACGGGCAAGCTGGTCAATTCGTCGAGCGAGGAAAAGCTCGGTTCGGCCATCACGCGCCTGGTCGCCAAGGGCGGCGAACCGCTGATCCGCAAGGGCGTCGACCTGGCGATGCGCATGCTGGGCAACCAGTTCGTGACCGGGCAGACGATCGACGAGGCGATCCGCAATGGCCGCGACAACGAAGCGCGCGGTTATCGCTACTCGTACGACATGCTGGGCGAGGCGGCGCTGACGGAGGCCGATGCGGCGAATTACTATGCCAGCTATGAGCAGGCGATCCATGCCATCGGCCGTGCCGCGAATGGCCGCGGCATCCGCAACGGCCCGGGCATCTCGGTCAAGCTGTCGGCGCTGCATCCGCGCTACAGCCGGGCACAGCGCGAGCGCGTGATGGCGGAACTGCTGCCGCGCCTGCGCGCACTGGTACTGCTTGCCAAAGGCTACGACATCGGCCTGAACATCGATGCGGAAGAGGCCGATCGCCTGGAACTGTCGCTGGACCTGATGGAAGCGCTGGCGCACGACCCGGACCTGGCCGGCTTCGAAGGCATCGGCTTCGTCGTCCAGGCGTACCAGAAGCGCTGCCCGTTCGTCATCGATTTCCTGGCCGACCTGGCGCGCCGCAGCGGCCGCAAGTTCATGGTCCGGCTGGTGAAGGGAGCGTACTGGGATGCCGAAGTCAAGCGTGCCCAGGTGGAAGGCATGCCGGGCTACCCGGTGTACACGCGCAAGGTGTACACGGACGTGTCGTACCTGGCCTGCGCGCAGCGCCTGCTGGCCGCCACCGACGTGATCTATCCGCAGTTCGCCACCCACAATGCGCAGACGCTGTCGACCATCTACACGTGGGCAAAGCGCGACGGCATCGACGACTACGAATTCCAGTGCCTGCACGGCATGGGCGAGACGCTGTACGACCAGGTCGTGGGCAAGGACAAGCTCGGCAAGGCCTGCCGCATCTATGCGCCGGTCGGCACCCATGAAACACTGCTGGCCTACCTGGTGCGCAGGCTGCTGGAAAACGGCGCCAATTCGTCGTTCGTCAGCCAGATCGTCGACGAGAGCATTCCCGTCGATGCGCTGATCCAGGATCCGCTCGAGAGCGCGCGCCGGCAGGGCGGTGCGCCGCATCCGGCCATCGCGCTGCCGCGCGACATGTTTGGGACCGAGCGCAGCAATTCCGAAGGCATCGACCTGTCGAACGAGGATGTGCTGCGCGACGTGTCGCAGGCGCTGGCCCAGCCGCGTGCGTGGATGGCGGCACCGCTGCTGGCCGGCCCGGCGCAGGCGGATCAGCCGGCCCAGCCGGTATGCAACCCGGCGCAGCACGGCGATATCGTCGGCCACGTGACCGAAGCGACCGCGGCCGACGTGCAACAGGCACTGGCCAGCGCCAGCAGTGCCGCAATGGACTGGCAGACGGTGGAACCGTCGGCACGCGCCGACGCGCTGATGCGCGCGGCGGACCTGTATGAAACCCACAAGCTCGAACTGATGGCGCTGGCGATCCGCGAAGCGGGCAAATCGCTGCCGAACGCCATTGCCGAGGTGCGCGAGGCGGTCGATTTCCTGCGCTACTACGCGCAGCAGGTCCGGCACGAACACAATGCGCTGGCGCTGGGGCCGGTCACCTGCATCAGCCCCTGGAACTTCCCGCTGGCGATCTTCACCGGGCAGGTGGCGGCCGCGCTGGCTGCCGGCAACGTGGTGCTGGCCAAGCCGGCCGAGCAGACGCCGCTGATCGCGCACCGCGCCGTCGAACTGCTGCACGAAGCCGGCATTCCCCGCGCCGCGCTGCAGTTCCTGCCGGGCCGCGGCGACGTGGTCGGTGCCGCGCTGTGCAGCGATGCCCGTGTCAAGGGCGTGATCTTCACCGGGTCCACGGAAGTGGCGCAGCTGATCAACCGCGTGCTGGCGCAGCGCGCCGTCGTGGAACACTGCGACATTCCGCTGATCGCCGAGACCGGCGGGCAGAATGCGATGATCGTCGATTCGTCGTCGCTGCCGGAGCAGGTGGTGCAGGATGCCATCTCGTCCGCGTTCGACAGCGCCGGCCAGCGCTGTTCCGCGCTGCGCGTGCTGTTCCTGCAGGACGATATCGCCGACAAGACGATCCGCATGCTGAAGGGCGCCATGAGCGAACTCAGGATCGGCAGTCCGGACCGGCTGGTGACCGATATCGGCCCCGTCATCGATGCCGAAGCCCGGCAGAACCTGCTGGCACACATCGAGCAGACCAAGCGCACCTGCGTCGCGCATTTCTCGCTGGGATTGCCGGAAGGCGAGCAGGGCACCTTCGTGCCGCCGACGGTGCTGGAAATCCGTTCGCTGGCCGAACTGACGAAAGAAGTGTTCGGGCCGGTGATGCACGTGATCCGCTACAGCCGTGCCGACTTGCCGAAGGTGGTCGACCAGATCAACGCCAGCGGTTTCGGCCTGACGCTGGGCGTGCATTCCCGTATCGACGAGACGATCGATTACATCGCGTCGCGTGCACATGTCGGCAATATTTATGTGAATCGCAACATCGTCGGTGCCGTCGTCGGCGTGCAGCCGTTCGGTGGCGAAGGGAAATCGGGTACCGGGCCGAAAGCGGGCGGTCCGCTGTACCTGAAGCGGCTGCAGCGGGCCGCGGCGCCGGTGCAGACCCATGCGCGGCAATCGACGCCGAGCGTGGATGCGCTGCTCGTGTGGCTGCGGGCCAAGGGCAAGGACGCACTGGCCACGCTGGCCGAACAATACGTGCGCTCGACGCCGCTGGGCACGGAAATCCTCCTGCCGGGGCCGACCGGAGAACGTAATACGCTGCGTTACGAAGCGCGCGGCACGATCGCCTGCTTTGCCGATACCCAGGATGCCTTGCTCAACCAGCTGGCCGCGACGCTGGCGACGGGCAACCGTGCCGTGGTCGTGGCCCATGCGACGTCGCTGGTGCCGGCCGACCTGCCGCCCGCGGTGCAGGACCGGGTGCACGTCGTCGGCAACCTGGAGGCGCTGAAGGACAGCTTCCAGATCGCCCTGGTGGAATCGTCGCTGACGGCGCAGGTGAGGGTGCCGCTGGCCGGGCGCGATGGCGCGGTGGTCGGCGTCATCGACACGACACCGGAAAATGCGATCCCGCTGTGGCGGCTGATTGCCGAACGGGCCTTGTGCGTCAATACGACGGCGGCAGGTGGCAATGCCAGCCTGATGACCCTGGGCGCATAACGGCGTTCATTGCATGGTTTGCAAACAGGAATGGCGCCTTCGGCGCCATTTTTTTCGTCGTGCCTGTTCAGCGCTCTTCCGAATGCCTCCAGAAACGATTCTAAAGGCCCGTGACGGCGTTGCCAGGCGCAGTTCGTGCCCTGGACGGTTACCGGCCTCGCGTTGCCTGCAGGGCCGCCTGAAGCGTTCCCGGATGCTTGCCTAGCCGGCATGACTCCGGCAGAAGTTTTCAATGATGCCGAATGCATAACGTGACGCGACGTTTTTCACGAAGGCCATGAAGTCGGTCGCGGCATTTTCGTTGGCATTGTCCGAGATCGTGCGGATGACCGCGAAGGGAATGCCCAGCTCGAAACACACCTGCGCCACCGCGGCGCCTTCCATCTCCACCGCCAACAGCCCCGGCAAGGCGTTTTTAAGGGCCGCCAGGCGCACGCCGTCGTTGATGAACTGGTCGCCACTACCGATGAGGCCGCAGTGCAGCGTGGCGCCGTTCTCGCCTTCCAGGAAGCTGCCCGCGGCGACGGCGAGCCGTCCACTCAAGGCCAGGTCGCTCGGCAAGTGCGAAAGACCTGTCAGCGGCACCTCGAAGCGGGGAAACAGCGGCGCGGCATCCATGTCGTGCTGAACCAGCGATTCCGCGATCACGACGTCGCCAACCCGCACATTGAAATCGGCGCTGCCTGCCACGCCGGTGAACAGGATGTGGGTAACTCCGAACCTTTCCACAAGCATTGTGGCCGTCATGGCCGCGGCCACCTTGCCGATGCGCGACAGCACGGCCACGGTTTCCACGTTCCACAAGCTGCCCACCGTGTATTCGCGCATGCCGTGAACGGTCCGCTCAGTGTTTTCCATGGCCTGGATCAGGCCTTCCTGCTCTTCTGCCAAAGCGGAAATGATGCCCAGGCGAATGTGCTTGCCTGGAATTTGACTGTTGGTTTTGTTTGTCGACATGGATTCCAGGATACTGGACAGCGCTTTTCCCTGCTTTTGAGCTACTGGTTTACAAGACCAAGAATAAATATAAAAGCTGGTAGTAGATAGTAAACCGGGAATCTTCTGTGGATAAGGCTGTTAACATCCACAAAATCAGCTGTTTACGTGTCCCGCAACCGCTCGGATAAGGATTGTATCCGAGCCGGATGAGTTCTGAACAAAAAAGCCGCCTGCACCTTTCAAGGCAGTTTACGCACATCCGATCCTGTGGATATGCATCACTTTATCCACAGAAGCCCTGATTTCCCCTCGTTTTCGCACCTCGAAGACCTGCCGGCAAGGCGTCCAGCAGCAAAAACCAGCGCCCAGTCATCCATCGAAACTGCCATGCAGGAAGCGAACCGGTTTCCCTGGTCGGCCATTGCATCGCGGTGAACCCGCGTTCGCGTTTTTGCCTGGCAGTGCACTGTCTTTGCTCTGCATTGCCGAAGAGTATTTTTTCCTGTTGCATAGCCGGTCCGAAGGCGCGAAGCGTCGTCGGGTTTATAAAGAATAAGTACGTATACAAGCTAGTGGTAGTTGTTAACAGATTGCAGTTTCTGTGGATAAGTAGCGGTCGCTCAGCAAAATCAAGGGTTTACCGACTGCACAACCACACGCGTAAACCTTGTATGGCCGAGGAACGGTTTTTGGACAAAAATGGGAGGTCGCACAGCCGCGCGGTTTACGCACAAACGATGCCTGTGGATATCCATAAGCTTATCCACAAGCGATTGAGGAGAGATCATGGCGTTTCAGTCCCTGTTTACCTATCCCATCATCCAGGGCCCGATGGCCGGCGGATGCAATACCGCGGCGCTGGTGGCTGCCGTATCGAATGCCGGGGCGCTCGGCTCGTTGGCCTGTTCGCTGCTGGCGCCGGATGCGATCCGCCGCCAGGTCGCGGAGATCCGGCAACTGACGGACAAGCCTTTTCTTCTCAACTTTTTCGTCCAGGACCCGCCGCAGCCCAGTGCGGACGAGGTTGCGCGGGCAGTGGAATTGCTGAAACCCGTATGGTCATCGCTGGGCTGGTCCGAGCTGGCGCTGCCGTTCAAATGGTGCGAGGACTTCTCGGCCCAGTTCGAAGCGTTGCTGGAATTGAAGCCCGCCGCCGCCAGTTTCACGTTCGGTATTCTTTCCGCAGAGCAGGTGCAGGCTCTGCACGACGCGGGCATCTTCGTGATCGGGACGGTCACCCGCGTGGATGAAGCCCTGGCCTGGCAAGGTGTCGGCGCGGACGCGGTCATTGCTTCGGGAACGGAGGCGGGGGGCCACCGCGGCACGTTCATCGGCGACCAGCGCGACGCCACCCTCGATGCGGTCGCATTGTTGCAGGCAGTGGTGGCCGAGGTAACGATTCCCGTGATTTCGGCCGGCAACGTGATGACGGGAGCGGATATCCGCGCGCGCCTGGAACGCGGCGCCGCGGCAGTCCAGATGGGAACGGCGTTCCTGGCGACCGACGAATCGGGTATTCATCCGGCATACAAGCAGCGGCTGCACCTTGCCGGCACTTCGCCGACGCGCCTGACGCGGGCATTCTCCGGCCGCTACGCACGGGGTCTCGTCAATCGCTTCATGCAGCAAATGGAAGCGGTCGAAGACCAGCTGCCGCCATACCCGATACAAAACGCGCTGACTGGCCCGATTCGTTTCGAGGCGGGAAAACGGGGCGATACGGAATTGATGTCTTTATGGTGCGGCACGGGCGTGGCCAAGGTACGCCGGATCAGTGCGGCACGCTTGGTCGAGGCGCTGGTCGCCGAAATGGCGCAACCGTAGAAAATTGCCTTTTTTGTATTTTCAAATCCATTTGCACTGTAATGTTGCGTTGCAATAATTCAGCCGATACATGTTTGCAAGTTGCCCGGTGATATTAATATTTAATATATAAATGATGCATTCAGAATGCAATTCAAAGATGTTAGTGTTGTTGCGCAAAGCACAAATCTACTTCGGTTCAGTAGCAGATCAACAAAAGTTTATGGTAGTTATACGGTATTGTTAGGCAAATTTGTTCTGGGTATGATCGACGAAAATTTTAGCAGTATGTAAAGAATCCTCAGGGAGACGCGATGTCAAACTTCATCTTGGAAACAAGGAATTTGACCAAGGAGTTCAAGGGTTTCACTGCTGTTAATGACGTGAGTCTGCGCGTCCAACGTGGCCATATTCACGCCTTGATCGGCCCGAACGGTGCCGGCAAGACTACCTGCTTCAACCTGCTGACGAAATTTCTGGTGCCAACCTCCGGCCAGATTTTTTTCAACGGCAAGGACATTACTTCCGCCAAGCCAGCCGGAATCGCCCGCATGGGCGTGATCCGTTCGTTCCAGATCTCGGCTGTATTCCCTCACCTCACCGTGCTGCAGAACGTGCGCATCGGCCTGCAGCGCCAGCTCGGCACCACGTTTCATTTCTGGCGCAGCGAACGCACGCTGGATCAGCTGAACGACCGTGCCATGGCACTGCTGGCCGAGGTCGATCTCACGCACTTCGCGGACACGATCACGGCGGACATGCCCTATGGCCGCAAGCGCGCACTGGAGATCGCCACCACGCTGGGGATGGAACCGGAACTGATGCTGCTGGACGAGCCCACGCAGGGCATGGGCCACGAGGATGTGCACCGCGTGACGGAGCTGATCAAGAAAGTGTCGCAAGGCCGCACGATCCTGATGGTGGAACACAATATGAGCGTGGTCTCGGGCATCTGCGACCGGATCTCGGTATTGCAGCGCGGTGCGATGCTGGCCGAAGGCAGTTATGCCGAGGTGTCGAAGAATCCGCAGGTGATGGAGGCGTACATGGGCACGGAAGCAAGCGAACTGGTGGGAGCGCACGGATGAACGCGCCGGCCACCTCGAACGTTCACATGCCCGCCAGCCAGCCCGCGCAGGCGGCGCTGGAAATCGCCGACCTGCAGGCGTGGTATGGCGAATCGCACATCCTGCACAACGTCAACATCACCGTTCGGCAGGGCGAAGTCGTGACACTGCTGGGCCGCAACGGTGCTGGCCGTACCACCACGCTGCGCGCGATCATGGGCCTGACGGGCACCCGCAAGGGATCCATCCGCATCAACGGCAAGGAGGCGATCGGCATGGCGACGCACAGGATCGCCCATCTCGGCGTTGGCTATTGTCCGGAAGAGCGGGGTATTTTCTCGTCGCTGTCGACGGAAGAAAACCTGCTGCTGCCGCCAACCCTGAAGACCGGCGAGAAAGGCATGTCGGTCGACGAGATCTACGACATGTTCCCGAACCTGAAGGAACGCCGCAACAGCCAGGGCACCCGCCTGTCCGGCGGCGAGCAGCAGATGCTTGCCGTCGCCCGCATCCTGCGCACCGGTGCGCGCCTGCTGCTGCTCGATGAAATTTCCGAGGGTCTGGCCCCCGTCATCGTCCAGGGCCTGGCGCGCATGATCCGCACGCTGAAAGCCAAGGGTTACACGATCGTCATGGTGGAACAGAATTTCCGCTTCGCGGCACCGCTGGCGGACCGGTTCTATGTGATGGAGCATGGACAGATCGTCGAAACCTTTGCTGCATCCGAATTGAACGCCAAGATGCCGGTGCTGACCGAGCTGCTGGGCGTGTAGCGAGTAGCGTGTAGCGAGAAGCGCGCAACAAGCTGAACAAGGCAGGCAAGTGTGCCGCCGCGCCCGTGGCGGCCTCATAAAACCCAGTGAAGGAGACGACAATGGAATCGACTATCAAGCGTAGTGCCATCGCCATGGCAGCCACCGCCATCTGCGCCATCGGTCTGTCCGGTGCCGCATCCGCCCAGGTATCGGGCGATACGATCAAGATCGGTTTCATCACCGACATGTCCGGGCTGTACACGGATATCGACGGCGCCGGCGGCGCGGAGGCGATCAAGATGGCGATTGCCGACGCCGGTGCCGTTATCGCGGGCAAGAAAGTCGAGTTCATTTCCGCCGACCACCAGAACAAGGCGGACATCGCCGCGTCCAAGGCGCGCGAATGGTTCGACCAGCAGGGCGTGGACATGCTGATCGGCGGCACCAACTCCGGTGCCAACCTGGCCATGGCCAAGGTTGCCGCGGAAAAGAAAAAGATCTTCATCTCGATCGGCGCCGGGTCGTCGCGCCTGACCAACGAGGAATGCACGCCTTACACGATTCACTATGCGTACGACACCGTGGCGCTGGCGCGCGGTACCGGCGGCGCGATCGTCAAGCAGGGCGGCAAGGACTGGTATTTCATGACGGCCGACTATGCGTTCGGCCAGTCGCTCGAGGCGGACACCGCGGCCGTCGTGAAGACCGGTGGCGGACGTGTGCTGGGCGCGGTGAAACATCCGCTGTCGGCCTCCGACTTCTCGTCGTTCCTGCTACAGGCGCAGGCCTCGAAGGCGCAGATCCTGGGCCTGGCCAATGCCGGGGGCGATGCGATCAACTCGATCAAGGCCGCCAACGAGTTCGGCATCTCGAAGAAAATGAAACTGGCCGGCCTGCTGATCTTTATCAACGACATCCATTCGCTGGGCCTGAACACCACGCAGGGCATGTATCTGACGGATGGCTGGTACTGGGACATGAACGCCGATACGCGCGCCTGGTCCAAGCGCTACTTTGCAAAGATGAAAAAGGAACCGTCGATGCTGCAGGCGGCCGACTATTCTGCCGCGGGCAACTACCTGAAAGCCGTGAAAGCGCTCGGCACCGACGATTCGGACAAGGTCATGGCGCACCTGAAGAAAACCCCGATCAACGACATGTTCACGAAGAACGGCGTGATTCGCCCCGACGGCCGCATGGTGCATGACATGTACCTGATGGAAGTGAAGAAGCCGTCGGAATCGAAATACCCGTGGGATTACTACAAGGTCGTGACCACGATTCCAGGCGAACAGGCATATATGAAGAAGGCCGAGACCAAGTGCGCATTGTGGAAATGACCGCAGGGAGTCGCTCCGCAACGTAACCGCGGCAAGCTGGCGACACAGGTTCTCGCCGGATTTTCGGTCATGCGGACGGCAGAGACAGCGCGGCAACCACCGCCGCTGTCTCTGCCGTGTACTGCGTTCGCCACCACCGCCGTGCGACGAAATCGGTGTCCACCCGCTGCAACGTAGCACGGCGTCCGGCGCTGACGTCCGCATTGCCGCATTTCACATCATCTGTCACCACGCTTCGAGGAGAAGAAGGCCATGGAAATATTCGGCGTCCCCCTGCAAGCCATGATGAGCCAGCTGCTGCTGGGACTCGTCAACGGCTCGTTCTACGCGATGCTGTCGCTCGGCCTGGCCATCATCTTCGGCCTGTTGAACGTCATTAATTTCTCGCACGGCGCGATGTACATGATGGGCGCCTTCCTTGCCTGGATGGGCATGTCCTATCTCGGCATGAGCTACTGGATGATGCTGATCGCCGCGCCGGTCGTGGTCGGCATCCTCGGCATCGTCATCGAGAAAACGATGCTGCGCTGGCTGTACAAGCTGGACCACCTGTACGGCTTGCTGCTGACGTTCGGCATCACGCTGGTCGTGGAAGGGATCTTCCGTTCGTTCTACGGCGTCTCCGGCCAGCCATTCGACACCCCTGAACAGCTGCAGGGCGCGACCGACCTGGGCTTCATGATCCTGCCGAACTATCGCGCCTGGGTCGTCGTGGCCTCGCTGATCGTCTGTTTCGCTACCTGGTTCGTCATCGAAAAGACCCGGCTCGGCGCCTACCTGCGTGCCGGCACCGAGAACCCGAAGCTGGTCGAGGCATTCGGCATCAACGTGCCGCTGATGGTCACGCTGACGTATGGCTTCGGCGTGGCGCTGGCCGGATTCGCCGGCGTGCTGGCGGCGCCGATCATCCAGGTGTCACCGCTGATGGGCTCGAACCTGATCATCGTCGTGTTCGCCGTGGTCGTGATCGGCGGCATGGGCTCGATCCTGGGTTCGATCGTCACCGGCCTGGGGCTCGGCGTCATCGAGGGCCTGACGCGGGTGTTCTATGCGGAATTCTCGTCAACGGTGGTGTTTCTCGTGATGGTCATCGTACTGCTGCTGCGTCCCGCCGGCCTGTTCGGCAAAGAAAAGTGAGAGGGCACTTATGAACAAGCAAATCGGCTACGGACTCCTGCTGGTGGCGGCACTGGTGGCGCCCTTCATCGGCTACCCGGTATTCCTGATGAAGTTGTTGTGCTTCGCGCTGTTCGCCAGCGCCTTCAACCTGCTGATCGGCTTTACCGGCCTGCTGTCGTTCGGCCACGCGGCATTCTTCGGTACGGCCGGCTACGTGGCCGGCAATGCCTTGAAGAACTGGGGCATGCCCTTCGAGCTCGGCCTTCTCGGCGGTGTCGCCGCCGCGGCGCTGGTCGGCCTGGTGATCGGCGGCCTGGCGATCCGCCGCTCCGGCATTTACTTTTCGATGATCACGCTGGCGCTGGCGCAGATGGTGTATTTCTTCGCGCTGCGCTATACCGGCTTCACCGGTGGCGAAGACGGCTTGCAGGGCGTGCCGCGCGGCCGCCTGCTGGGCACGGTCGACCTGTCGAGCGACCTGACCCTGTACTTCGTCGTGCTGGCGTTCTGCGTGGTGGCGTTCGCGCTGATCGTACGCACCGTGCACTCGCCGTTCGGCCAGGTGCTGAAGGCGATCAAGGAAAACGAGCCGCGGGCGATCTCGCTGGGCTACGACGTGGACAAGTACAAGCTGATGGCGTTCGTGCTGTCCGCCGCGCTGGCCGGCCTGGCCGGGGCGTTGAAGACCGTGGTACTGGGTTTCGAGACGCTGACGGACGTGCACTGGACGATGTCCGGCCTCGTCATCCTGATGACGCTGGTGGGGGGCATGGGCACGCTGGCCGGCCCGCTGCTGGGTGCCGTGATCATCATTGCGCTGGAAAACAAGCTGGGCGACTTTGGCACGATGATTGCCGGCGGCACCGGCATCGAGTGGTTCAATACGCTCGGCGAAGCCGTCAGCATGGTCACCGGTCTGATTTTCGTGGCCTGCGTGTTGCTGTTCCGGCGCGGTATCGTCGGTGAAATCGTGGCGGCGCTGGGCCGAAGAAAACCAGCGTGAGGTGCAAATGACGACGCCGGAGTTTTCCGGCGTTGTTTTTTTCAAAGGGGATTTTACTCAGCAAGCTGTATTCAACGATTCCAGAAAGAGGACACCAACCATGCAGATGACGACATCGAAAACCGCGATTGCCCTTGCCGTGGCACTGCTGCTCGGCGGCTGTGGGAGCGACGATGACGACGACGAGCCGGAAGTGCTGAACCAGAAGCCCGCCTGGCTCGGTACGATCTCCACTGCCAGCTACGACGGCACGTCGGACGACCTGCTGACGGCCGGCCTGGGCGCCACCGGCCTGGCGGCCGCCGCGCCGCCGGCCTACAACGATCCGGCCAACCCCACGGCACGCGAACTGCGCCGCAATGCCATCTTCGCCAATTACCGTGCCGTGCTCGACATCGCGGCAAACAGCGGCTACGGCACGCTGTACGGCCCGAACGTCAACGCGGCCGGCGTGGCGACCAATGGCAGCGGCATGGTGGCCGGTACCGAATACCTGGCGTACACGGACGATGGTTCGGGACGGCAAAACGTGACGCTGATGGTGCAGGTGCCGAACGGCTTCGATCCGGTCAATCCCTGCATCGTCACCGGTACCTCGAGCGGCTCGCGCGGCATTTATGGCGCGATCGGCAGCGCGGGCGAATGGGGCCTGAAGAACAATTGCGCGGTCGCCTATGCTGACAAGGGCAGCGGCACCGGCCTGTACGCCTTCGAGGACGACACCGTCAATCTGCAAAATGGCACACGGGCTGCGCGGACGTCCGCCGGCAAGAATGCCCAGTTCGCTCCGGAATTGACCGATGCGCAGCGCACCGCGTTCGCCCAGCAATTCCCTGGCCGTGTCGCCTTCAAGCACGCGCACTCGCAACAGAACCCGGAAAAGGATTGGGGCAAGGTCACGCTGCAAGCCATTGAATTCGCGTTTTACGTGCTCAACGAGAAGTACGGTGTCGTGGCCCGCGACAATACGAACCGCCTGGTCCGCTTCACGCCGGCCAATACGCTGACGATCGCGTCGTCGATTTCCAATGGCGCCGGCTCCGCCTTGCTGGCCGCCGAACAGGATACCGCCGGCCTGATCGACGCGGTGGCGGCGACCGAACCGCAGATACAGCCGAACCGGACCAGTGGCTACACGGTCCGGCAGGCGGGGGCCAATGTCGCATCGCAAGGCAAGCCGCTGCTCGATTACGCGAGTTACGCCGCGCTGTACCAGCCATGTCTCGTCGCCGGCGGAGCAGGGCGCTGCGCATCGCTGGTCGCAAAAGACCTGTTGACCGGAATCGACCTGCCGTCGCGCCAGGCGGACGCACGGGCGAAATTGCGGGCGTACGGCTGGACTGCGGACGCCGAGCCGCTGCAGGGCGCGCATGCGCTGACGAACATCCTCGTCGCCGTCACGTACGTTAACGCCTACGGCAAGTTCTCGGTGACGGACAACGTCTGCGGTTTCAGCTGGGGCACGGCGGACGCCAGCGGTGCGCCCATTCCGCTGACGGCGGCGGCGCGGGCATCGAGTTTCGCGACGCAGAACGGCATCGTCGGGACGCCGATCTATGAAGAGTCGGTGGACGGCGCCAGGCTGTATAACCTGGGCGTGTCACGCTCCACCGGCATTGAGGACCAGTCGCTGGACGGGTTCCTGTGCCTGCGCTCGCTGGCCACCGGTGTCGACGCGGTGACCGGTGCCGCGCTGACCGGCGACCGGGCGGCGCAAAGTGCGCGTGTACGTGCCGGCATGGCGGAGGTGCAGGCGACCGGCAACCTGCGCGGCAAGCCGGCGGTGATCGTCTCGGGACGGGCCGATGCGCTGATCCCGGTCAACCACGCGTCGCGTGCCTACGTCGGCTTGAACGCCGTCGCGGAAGGAGCGTCCAGCAAGCTGCGCTACGTGGAAGTCACCAACGCGAATCACTTCGACAGTTTCTCGAACGCGTTGCCGAACCTGATTGTGCCGCTGCACCTCTACCTGTTCCGTGCGCTCGATGCCGTCTACGCGAACCTGAAGAACAGTTCGACGCCCTTGCCGCCATCGCAGGTCGTGCATACGATCACGCGGGCGAGCAACGCGGTGCCGATCACCGTGGCGAATGTTCCGTCGTTCGCCACGGCGCCGGGCGCCAATGCGATCACGGTCAGCGGCACGACTGTGAACGTACCGGACTGACGCGGCCGGTTGTTCTGTCTGGATGACGCGGCGGACCTTCACGGTCCGCCTTTTTTGTGGGCCTGTTACAGCGCTGCCGCATAAATGGCGCGCGCGTCATTCCGCGTGACCTCGCGCGGATTGTTTCCCAGCAGCCGGGTCTGCAACATGGCATCGTTGGCGAGGCGGTCCAGGTCGTTCTCGCCAATGCCGACTTCGCGCAAGGTACCGGCGATCCCGGCTTTTCGGGACAGTTCCGCCATCGCGACCGCGAACGCCTCGGCCCTTGCCTCGGCGGTACCCTGTGCCTCGGGGACGATGATGGTTGCCAGTTCCGCATAGCGCTCCGCGGCCGCCGGTGCATTGAAGCGCAGGACATGGGGCAGCACCAGTGCGTTCGACAGCCCGTGCGGAACGTGAAAGATACCGCCGATCGGATACGCAAGGGCATGCACGGCGGCGACGGGCGCGTTGGCAAATGCCTGTCCGGCCAGCAGCGCGCCGAGCAGCATGGCCTGCCGGGCTTCCAGCTGGACGGCACGGTCCGCGCCGGAGTTGCAGGCAGGCAGCAGGTTTGCCGACAGTAATTGCAGCGCTTCGCGTGCCAGGATGTCGGACAGGGGATTTTTTTTATGCCGGCTCGTGTATGCCTCGATGGCATGCACCATCGCATCGATGCCCGTCGCGGCGGTGACATGGGGGGGCAAACCCAGCGTCAGCTCCGCGTCGAGGATCGCCATGTCCGCGTATAACTGCCGTGCAACCACGCCCATCTTCGTCGTGGCGCCCGTGGTCACTATGGCGATGTTGGTCACTTCCGAACCGGTGCCGGCAGTCGTCGGGATTTGTACCAGGGGCAGGCGATCGCCGCGGACATTGCCGATACCATAGGCTTCCGCCAGCGCCTGGCTGCTGCCGGCCAGTACCGCGATCAGCTTGGCGACATCCATGGAACTGCCGCCGCCGAGGCCGATCACGATGTCCGTGGCATGGTTGCGCGCCGCTTCAACGGCGGCCAGCACCACATGTTCGGGTGGATCGGCGATGACGTCGCTGTACGTTTTGACGTGAAAGCCGGCGTTTTCCAGGCTGGCGATCGGCGCGGCCGCCAAGCCGGTGGCCAGGAACCCGGCATCGGTGACAAGCAGTGCGCGGCGGGTGTCGGGAAAGCGGTCGCGGAGATGGTCTCCCAGCCGGCGGCTGGCGCCTGCGGCGGAGACGATGTGTGGCACGGTGCTGAAGGAAAAATCGTTCATGGCGCCTCCGTGGATTGGTCACACCAGCATACATCAGCAATGGTACCGTCAACCGTCCTGCCGCCGGCGGAGGGGGATGTTCTTCCGTACAATGTCGGGTTTGTAGTGATCAGGGAGGCGGGATGCTGGATATTGCGGTTCTGGGCGTGGCGGCCTTTTCGGCCGGACTGGTTGACGCGGTCGTTGGCGGGGGAGGGCTGATCCAGATCCCGGTGCTCTTTTCCGCGTTCAGCAATACCGCGCCGGCCACGCTGCTCGGTACCAGCAAACTGGCAGGCATCTTCGGCACTGCGGCCGCCGCGGTGAACTATGCGCGGCGCGTGTCAATTGCCTGGACGACCGCGGCGCCTGCTGCCTTTGCCGCTTTCCTGTTTGCCTTCTTTGGCGCCTACACGGTGACGAAGATTCCCGCGGATTTCATGCGCACGTTGCTGCCGTTCGTGCTGGTGGCGGTGGCGATCTATACCTTCCGGCGCAAGGACCTGGGCAGCATCCA
Organism: Pseudoduganella sp. jia 9; assembly: GCF_055502615.1. Taxonomy (NCBI): domain Bacteria; kingdom Pseudomonadati; phylum Pseudomonadota; class Betaproteobacteria; order Burkholderiales; family Oxalobacteraceae; genus Pseudoduganella; species Pseudoduganella sp. jia 9. Next base: position 121,891 of record NZ_JBUPWE010000001.1, read on the forward strand.
CGCACCGTTGCACAGCGGTTTGAAGGAACGCTTACTGGCGGTGTTGATCGGTGCGTGCATCGGTTTCTATGATGGATTCTTCGGACCGGGGACGGGCAGCTTTCTTGTGTTCCTGTTCGTGCGGCTGTTTGGTTTTGACTTTCTTGGTGCGTCCGCTGTCGCCAAGGTCGTCAATGTGGCATGCAACCTGTCCGCGCTGATGTGGTTCGGCTATAGCGGGCACTTGTTGTGGCAGCTGGGTCTGATGATGGCTGTGTGCCAGGTGGCTGGTTCATTGATCGGCACCAAGCTGGCAATGCGGCATGGCAGCGGATTCGTTCGCCGTGTTTTCCTGGTCGTGGTGTCGATCCTGATCGTCAAGACGTCGTGGGATGCCTGGCAGCGGTGGTGATTGTTCCACGTGAAACAGTACGCTGGCGTGACCTGACAGCCCGGCATTGCCGGGCTTTTTTGTTTCACGTGGAACATGCGCCGACGTCGGAAGCGACGTTCCACGTGAAACATTCCTGAATATTTCTGCCTAAAAAATTCGCAGCGCACAAAAAACTTTATAATCTTGGTTCATCCCTCTGCTTCTCTTTCCACCATGCTATTTCCTACTGAATTCGACGTCATCGTCGTTGGCGGCGGCCATGCCGGCACCGAAGCTGCATTGGCGTCGGCCCGGATGGGTCAGAAGACCCTCCTGTTGACCCACAACATCGAAACCCTTGGCCAGATGTCGTGCAATCCCTCGATCGGCGGTATCGGTAAAGGCCACCTCGTCAAGGAGGTGGATGCGTTGGGCGGTGCCATGGCCATCGCTACGGACGAAGCCGGCATCCAGTTCCGCATCCTGAATTCGTCGAAGGGTCCAGCCGTGCGGGCGACGCGCGCCCAGGCGGACCGCATCCTGTACAAGGCCGCGATTCGCGGGCGCCTGGAAAACCAGCCGAATCTGTGGCTGTTCCAGCAGGCCGTCGACGACCTGATGGTGGAGGGCGACCGCGTGGTTGGTGCCGTGACGCAGATCGGCCTGAAGTTCCGGTCGCGAGCGGTCGTTCTGACCGCGGGGACTTTCCTCGACGGTAAGATCCACGTCGGCCTGCAGAACTACTCGGCCGGCCGCGCCGGCGATCCACCGGCATTGTCCTTGTCTGCGCGGCTGAAGGAATTGAAGCTGCCGCAAGGCCGCCTGAAAACCGGCACGCCGCCCCGCATCGACGGGCGCAGTATCGACTTTTCCCAGATGACGGAGCAGCCCGGCGACCTGGATCCGGTACCCGTATTTTCGTTCATGGGCAACACGGCCATGCATCCGAAGCAGTTGCCATGCTGGGTCACGCACACGAACCAGAAAACGCATGACATCATCCGCGGTGGCCTAGACCGCAGCCCGATGTACACCGGCGTGATCGAAGGTGTCGGCCCGCGCTATTGCCCGTCGATCGAAGACAAGATCCACCGTTTTTCGGCCAAGGAATCGCACCAGATCTTCCTGGAACCGGAAGGCTTGACGACGCACGAGTTCTACCCGAACGGCATTTCCACGAGCCTGCCGTTCGATGTGCAGATCGAACTGGTCCGTTCGATGAAGGGTCTCGAGCAGGCGCACATCCTCCGCCCTGGCTATGCGATCGAATACGACTACTTCGACCCGCGCGGCTTGAAGGCGTCGCTGGAAACCAAGGCCATCGGCGGCCTGTACTTTGCCGGCCAGATCAACGGCACCACCGGCTACGAGGAAGCAGCGGCCCAGGGCCTGCTTGCCGGCCTGAATGCCGCGCTGCAAACCCAGGGCAAGGAAGCATGGACGCCGGCGCGTTCCGAGGCCTACCTCGGCGTGCTGGTGGACGACCTGGTGACGCAAGGCGTCCAGGAGCCATATCGCATGTTTACCAGCCGTGCCGAATACCGGCTGTCGCTGCGTGAAGACAATGCGGATATGCGCCTGACGGAAATCGGTCGCAAGCTGGGTGTCGTTGGCGATGCGCAGTGGGAAGCATTCGAGCGCAAGCGCGACGCCGTGGCCCTGGAGCTGGAACGCCTGAAGTCGACCTGGGTGAATCCCCGCATCGTCGACGCGGCAGAATCCGAACGGGTGATTGGCCAGGCCATCGAACGCGAATATTCGCTGGCGGACTTGCTGCGCCGCCCGAACGTCGACTACGACAAACTGGTGACGCTGACGGGCGCGGACGGCCGTAATCTCGGCGGTCCGGGCGTGACGGACGGGTCCGTCCAGGAACAGGTGGAAATCCAGCTGAAGTACTCCGGCTATATCGAACGCCAGCTGAAGGAAGTGGAACGCCATGAGCACTACGAAAACCTGAAGCTGCCCGAAGGGTTCAACTACCTGGACATTGCCGCCCTGTCGGTCGAAGTCCGGCAAAAGCTGAACAAGCATCGCCCAGAAACGCTGGGCCAGGCCTCGCGGATTTCCGGTGTGACGCCGGCGGCGATTTCGCTGCTGCTGGTGCACCTGAAGAAGGCCGGCTTCGGCGGCTTCGTGACCCTGAAAGACGAGGCAGCCTGATGGCAGGTTTCGATCGCGCCGCGCTGGCGCAGGTGCTGGCCAACGGCGTCGCTGAACTGGACTTGGCCCTGTCGGCCGCACAGCAGGAGCAGTTGCTCGACTATCTGGCACTGCTGAACAAATGGAACCATGTCTACAACCTCACCTCCGTGCGCGATCCGATGCAGATGATGACGCTGCACCTGCTCGATTCACTCGCTGCCGTGCCGGCCTTTGCCGGTGCGCAGAACGTGCTCGACGTCGGGGCAGGGGGAGGCTTGCCGGGCATCGTGCTGGCCATTGCGCGGCCGGACATGAAAGTGTCGATGATCGACACCGTGCACAAGAAAACCGCGTTTCTCACGCAGGTGAAGGTCGAACTGGGCCTGGCGAATGTGACCGTGTACACGAAGAAGGTGCAGGAGCTGACGGTCAAGCAGGCGTTCGACGTGATCACGTCACGCGCGTTTGCCGACCTGTCGGACTTCGTCGAGTGGTCGCATCACTTGCTGGCGGAGCACGGCAAGTTCATCGCCTTGAAGGGAACGGCGCCACAGGACGAACGCGAGCGGCTGCCGGGCGACTGGAAAGTGGGCGATTTGCAGGCCTTGCGGGTGCCGGGGCTGGATGCCGAGCGGCACCTGGTGTTCGTCGAACGAGGTGAAACAGTATAAACAATATATACAGTTTATACCGTATAAACGGTATAAATTATATAAACGGTATAAATCGTATAAATAATATAAACGATATAAACCAAGCCAAATTCAAAACTGGAACCGACAAGAAAAAACCAATGGCAAAGATATTCTGCGTAGCGAACCAGAAGGGCGGAGTGGGCAAGACCACCACCACGGTGAACCTCTCCGCCGGCCTTGCCAAACTGAACCAGCGCGTGCTGCTGGTCGACCTGGACCCGCAAGGCAATGCGACGATGGGGGCCGGCATCAACAAGGCCGGCCTGGCCGCTTCCACCTATGAAGTGATGCTGGGCAGTGCCGATGTGGCGAGCGCACGCCAGCGCTCGGAATCCGGCCGCTTCGACGTGCTGCCGGCCAACCGCGAGCTGGCGGGTGCCGAAGTGGAAATGGTCGAGCTGGACAACCGTGAAAAGCGCCTGAAGGATGCGCTGGCACTGGTGGACCAGGACTACGACTTCATCCTGATCGATTGCCCGCCGGCGCTGTCGATGCTCACGCTGAACGGCCTGTGCGCCGCGCACGGCGTGATCATCCCGATGCAATGCGAGTACTACGCGCTGGAAGGCCTGTCCGACCTGGTCAATACGATCAAGAAAGTGCACGCCAACCTGAACCAGGACCTGAAGATCATCGGCCTGCTGCGCGTGATGTTCGATCCGCGCATGACGCTGTCGCAGCAGGTGTCGGCCCAGCTGGAGCAGCACTTCGGCGACAAGGTGTTCAAGACGATCATTCCCCGCAACGTGCGGCTGGCCGAAGCGCCGTCGTATGGCATGCCCGGGGTGTCGTTCGATCCGTCTTCCAAGGGCGCCCAGGCATATATCGCCTTCGGCGCGGAGATGGTGGCGCGCATCAAGACGATGTAATCACAAAAACCGGTGTCCGACACCATTGCCGAGTATCTCCCGGCAATGGTGCCGGACGCCCTGCATACGCAAACTATGGCAACCAAAAAACTCAAGGGCCTGGGTCGCGGCCTCGATGCGCTGCTCGGCGGCGCCGACGACACTCCCGCACATGCCGAGCCGGGCAATCCGTCCGAACTGCCGCTCGGCCAGCTGCAACCCGGCAAATACCAGCCGCGCACGCGGATGGACGAAGGCAGCCTGAACGAACTGGCCGCGTCGATCAAGGCGCAGGGCATCATGCAGCCGATTCTCGTGCGGCCGCTCGACGGCGCGGCGGGCGACACGAAGTATGAAATCATCGCCGGCGAGCGCCGCTTCCGCGCCGCGCTGATCGCCGGCCTGGATACCGTGCCGGTACTGGTGCGCGAGGTGGACGATACGTCCGCCGCGGCCATGGCGCTGATCGAGAACATCCAGCGCGAAGACCTGAATCCGCTGGAAGAGGCGCAGGGCATCCATCGCCTGATCACCGATTTCGCCTTCACCCATGAACAGGCCGCCAACGCCGTCGGGCGTTCGCGCTCCGCCGTGTCGAACCTGCTGCGCCTGCTGAACCTGGCGGCACCGGTGCAAACGATGCTGATGGCAGGCGACATCGACATGGGCCATGCCCGCGCGCTGCTGGCCGTCGACGCCGCCACGCAGATCACGCTGGCCAACGTGGTCATCGCGAAACGCCTGTCGGTACGGGAAACCGAGAAACTCGTCACCCGCACGCAGGAAGAGCAGGATGCACCGCCGGAAGCCCGGGTGCGGGAAAAGTCCGGCGACATCATGCGCCTGGAGGAAGAGCTGTCCGACCGGCTTGCCACGCCGGTCACCTTCCGCATCGGCGCCAAGGGCAAGGGCCAGATGATCATCGACTTCGCCGACCTCGATATCCTGGAAGGTGTACTGGCGAAGCTGCGCGACCCGGTTCGCGAATAAGCTGCCAATGCGGCCTGCGGCCTGCGGATCTCCGGCCCGCACGCAACGATGCGCGCGGCGGAACCCCGCGCATCGGCACTTCATCCTGCCCGGCCCGAGTCAGCCAGGAGCTGCCGCAATTCCACGCGGGTACTGCGCCGATTCGATTATTCACCTAATGGATGACAGTTATTGCTATATCGAAGAATGGCCGAGTTATTCACGAAACCACAGTAGATTTCCGATAAACAAACCATGCCGGTGATAATGCCGGGGATATCAAAATAACGGTTTCGAAAAAAACCTCTAAAAAAACCCTTATCGGCATAAGCTATTGTCATTGTCTGCCCGAGAGCCGTCCCGATATGGCGTGAAGAGCGAAGATGGAGGTTGCGCGACATGCACGAGCGTTGCGTAAAAGATACGGTCTTGCACGGGTCCGGGGCCTTAAGGCCCGGTTAAGGCGGCCATGCCTGCGCGGTATGCACCACAGCGGTGCGGGGGCTTGACCGATTAGTCACAATGTTGCCTGATTTGCTCCCGAGAGGTGCAACGCGTTTGACGCAGCTCACGTAACAGTCCTATAATCCCGTGTCTTTGGGTCTTAAAGCTACGTTAAGAAGGTTGGCAAGTGAGTGATTCTGCAGCAAGTATCGCCCGGCCGGTCTTTCGCATCGTTGCCCTGCAATTAACAATCGCCGTCCTCTTTTCAGCCCTCGTCGCGCTCTTCGCCGGGGTGGGAAAAGGCTGGCCTGCCGCCATGGGCGGCGCGATCGCGGTGCTGGGCAGCCTTGCCTACGCGTTGATCGTCACGCGGGCCAACGGCGACCCGAAAGCCATTTTCCGGCGTCATTTTCGCGCCGAGATGGTGAAATTATTCATTACAGCAGTGCTGTTCATTGCGGTACTGGTGCTGTTTCCATCGGCCGCGTCGGTTTGGCTGATTTTAGGTTTCGCGGTGACGACCCTGGCTTATTGGTTCTCATTGCTCGCAGTTTAAATGCCGTTTGATGCCCTTCGAGAATCGAAGGATGCGGACAAAGTTTCTAAATTCAATACCAACTTTACTATGACGACTGAACACGCGGGGGGCCACGCAGGCCCGGCAAACGCCACCGAGTACATCCAGCACCACCTTACTCACCTTCAAAACACCGACGGCACGTACAACCTGGACACGTTCTGGATCTCCGCGATCCTGGGCGCCCTGTTCCTGTTCGTATTCTGGCTGGCCGCCAAGCGCGCCACGGCCGGCGTACCCGGCAAGCTGCAGAATTTTGTCGAGTTCGTGATGGAAATCGTCAACGACACCGTCAATGGCGCATTCCATGCCAAGAGCAAGGTCATCGCCCCGCTGGCGATCACGATCTTCGTGTGGGTCTGGCTGCTGAACGCCATGGACTTCCTGCCGGTGGACCTGCTGCCGATGCTGCTGTCGCTGGTTGGCGTGAATTACCTGCGTGTCGTGCCGACCGCCGACGTGAACCACACCCTGGGCATGTCGATCGGTGTACTGATCTGCATCATCGGCTTCTCGATCAAGGCGAAGGGCGCCGGCGGCTGGGTCAAGGAACTGTTCACGGCGCCATTCCACGCCAGTGGCCCGGTCGGCATGATCCTGCTGGCCCCGGCAAACTTCCTGCTGCAGATGGTTGAACTGCTGGCCAAGCCGATCTCGCTGTCGCTGCGACTGTTCGGCAACATGTATGCTGGCGAACTGATTTTCATCCTGATCGCGCTGCTGCCATGGTGGGCACAGTGGGCACTGGGTGGTCCATGGGCAATCTTCCACATCCTGATTGTGACGCTGCAGGCCTTCGTCTTCATGGCCCTGACGGTTGTGTACCTCGCCCTCGCGGTAGAGAAACACTAATGATGGAACCCTGCCGGGCCAGCGGTCCGGCAAGATTCCGAGAAGTTCCGCTGTAAAAAAATCGAGTTTTTTAAATCTGTATCGTAGTTTTTTTAAATCTTAGGAGAAATCTAAATGCAAGCTCTGATCGCACAAGTACAAAGCATGACCGTTCTGTCCGTGGCTATCATCATCGGCCTGGCCGCAATCGGTACCGCTCTGGGCTTCGCTATCCTGGGTGGCAAGTTCCTGGAAGCTTCGGCACGTCAGCCTGAACTGATGCCGCAACTGCAAACCAAGCTGTTCGTTATCGCTGGTCTGCTGGACGCGATCTCGATGATCGGCGTTGGTGTTGCTCTGCTGTTCACGTTCGCTAACCCGTTCCTGACCCCGCTGACCGCCGCTGTAGGCCAGTAATTTACCGCTCCAACCAGGGGAAACTTTTTAGGAGCAAGGTATGAACATCAATATGTCTCTCATCGGTCAGATGATCACCTTCGCGGTGCTCGTCTGGTTCTCGATGAAATTCGTATTCCCGGCGCTGAATGCAGCGCTGGATGAGCGTGCCAAGCGTATCGCGGACGGTCTGGCTGCTGCCGAGCAGGGCCAGGCTTCGATGGCGGCAGCTGAAAAGCGCGCCACGGAAGCCCTGACCTCCGCGCGTGACGAAGCTGCGTCGCGCGTCGCGGACGCTGAAAAGCGCGCTCAGCTGATCGCTGAAGAAATCAAGGCCAACGCCAAAGCCGAAGCGGACCGCATCATTGCCACCGCAAAGGCCGAAGCCGACCAGCAGGTCACCCAGGCACGCGAGCAACTGCGTGCCCAGGTTGCCGACCTGGCAGTCAAGGGCGCCGAGCAAATCCTGAAGCGCGAAGTCAACGCGTCGGCCCACGCCGACCTGCTGAACCGCCTTGCGACCGAGCTGTAATCATGGCTGAACTCGCAACCGTCGCTCGTCCTTACGCGGAAGCCCTCTTCCGCGTAGCCCAGGCTGGCAACCTCGCGCAGTGGTCCGATCTGGTGTCCGAACTGGCCCAGATCGGTTCGCACGAAGAGGTGCTGGCATATGCCCGCAACCCGAAGGTGACGGACAGCGAACTGCTGGCCACCATCACCTCCCTGCTGAAGTCGCCGCTGACCGCGGAAGCGAACAATTTTCTCTCGACGCTGATCGAAAACGGCCGCATCGCATTGCTGCCGGAAATCGGCGCCCAATTCCACGACCTGAAGAATGGCGTGGAAGGTGCGGCGGATGCCGAAATCACGAGCGCATTCGATCTGGATGGCGCGCAAACCGCCGCCCTGGTCGCCACGCTGGAAAAGAAATTCGGCCGCAAGCTGAACCCGCAAGTGACGATCGATCCATCGCTGATCGGCGGCGTGCGCGTGGTGGTCGGTGACGAAGTGCTGGACACTTCGGTACGCGCCCGGCTCGAACAGATGCGCGTCGCGCTGACGTCGTAATCGGGCAGTATCGCGTCCGCTGCGGCAGACCCTTATACCCTCGCGCAAGCTGAGAGAACACAATTAGGAGTTACCATGCAACTCAACCCATCTGAAATCAGCGAGCTGATCAAGAGCCGGATCCAAGGCATTGACAGTGGCGCTGAAGTGCGCAATCAAGGCACCGTCATCTCGGTTGCCGACGGTATCTGCCGCATCCACGGTCTGTCCGAAGTGATGCAAGGCGAGATGCTCGAATTCCCGGGCAACACCTTTGGCCTGGCCATGAACCTGGAGCGCGACTCCGTCGGCGCCGTGATCCTGGGTGCCTACGAGCACATCTCCGAAGGCGACACGGTGAAAACCACCGGCCGCATCCTGGAAGTGCCGGTCGGTCCGGAACTGCGCGGCCGTGTGGTCAACGCGCTGGGCCAGCCGATCGACGGCAAAGGTCCGGTCGATGCCAAGCTGACCTCGCCGATCGAAAAGATCGCCCCGGGCGTGATCGCCCGTGAATCCGTGTCGCAGCCGATGCAGACCGGCCTGAAGTCCATCGACGCGATGGTGCCGATCGGCCGTGGCCAGCGCGAGCTGATCATCGGCGACCGCCAGACCGGTAAATCGGCTGTCGCAGTCGACGCGATCATCAACCAGAAGGGCCAGGGCATGACGTGTATCTACGTCGCCATCGGCCAGAAGGCTTCCACGATCAAGAACATCGTCCGCTCGCTGGAACAGCACGGCGCGATGGAATACACGATCGTCGTCGCCGCCACGGCGTCCGAATCGGCCGCCATGCAGTACATCTCGGCCTACTCGGGCTGCACGATGGGCGAATACTTCCGCGACCGCGGCGAAGACGCGCTGATCGTGTACGACGATCTGTCGAAGCAAGCTGTTGCATACCGCCAGATTTCGCTGCTGCTGCGCCGTCCGCCGGGCCGCGAAGCCTACCCGGGCGACGTGTTCTACCTGCACAGCCGCCTGCTGGAACGCGCAGCCCGCGTGAACGCCGACTACGTGTCCGCCTTCACCAACGGCGCCGTGACCGGCAAGACCGGTTCGCTGACCGCACTGCCGATCATCGAAACGCAAGCGGGCGACGTGTCCGCCTTCGTGCCGACCAACGTGATCTCGATTACCGACGGCCAGATCTTCCTGGAAACCTCTCTGTTCAACGCGGGCGTGCGTCCCGCGATCAACGCCGGTATCTCGGTGTCGCGCGTCGGTGGCGCAGCGCAGACGAAAGTCATCAAGGGCCTGTCCGGCGGTATCCGTACCGACCTGGCGCAGTACCGTGAACTGGCTGCGTTCGCGCAGTTCGCTTCCGACCTGGACGAGTCGACCCGCAAGCAGCTGGACCGCGGTGCCCGCGTGACGGAACTGCTGAAGCAGCAGCAATACTCGCCGCTGTCGACCTCGCTGATGGCCGCGTCGCTGTTCGCCGTGAACAAGGGCTTCCTGGACGATATCAGCGTCAAGCAAGTGCTGCCGTTCGAAGCGGGCCTGCATTCGTACCTGAAGTCGAAGCAAGCTGCCCTGCTGTCGAAGATCGAAGAAACCAAGCAACTGGACAAGGATAGCGAAGCAACGCTGTCCGCGGCCATCGCTGATTTCAAGAAATCCGGCGCATTTTAAGCGGCACGGCGGTTCACCCAGGTGAACCGCCTTTCGCGCAGAAGGAGTAAGGACTCATGGCAGTAGGCAAAGAGATACGTGGCAAGATCAAGAGCGTAGAGAATACGAAGAAGATCACGAAGGCGATGGAAATGGTCGCCGCATCGAAAATGCGCAAGGCGCAGGATCGCATGCGCGCCGCCCGTCCCTACGCGGACAAGATTCGTAATATCGCCGCGAACCTGGCTGGCGCCAATCCCGAGTACACGCACCCGTTCCTGGCCGATGCCCAGGGCACGCAGGCGAAAGCCGTTGGCTTCATCATCATCACGACCGACAAGGGTCTGTGCGGTGGCATGAACACCAACGTGCTGCGCGCGGTGACGAACAAGACGAAGGAACTGGAAGCGGCCGGCAACAAAGTCGAAGCGGTCGCGATCGGCAACAAAGGTCTGGGTTTCCTGAACCGCATCGGTGTGCCCGTGGTGGCGCAGGCGACGCAGATCGGCGACACCCCGCACCTGGAAAAGCTGATCGGCCCCGTGAAAGTCATGCTGGAGAAGTTCCAGGAAGGCAAGCTGGACGCGGTTTACCTGTGCTACACCAAATTCATCAACACGATGAAGCAGGAACCGATGGTCGAGCAGCTGCTGCCGCTGACCGCTGAAAAGCGCGCGGCAGACAAGGGCGGCATCAACTGGGATTACATCTACGAACCGGATGCAGGGACCGTCATCGACGAACTGCTGGAACGTTACGTGGAAGCCCTGGTGTACCAGTCCGTGGCGGAAAACCTCGCGTCCGAGCAGTCGGCGCGGATGGTGGCGATGAAGGCCGCCAGCGACAACGCCGGCAGTGTGATCGGCGAACTGAAGCTGGTGTACAACAAGACCCGTCAGGCAGCCATTACCAAAGAACTCTCTGAAATCGTCGCCGGTGCGGCAGCGGTTTAAAAACGAATTTAACTATATTTGAAGGAACGAAAATGGCTGATGGCAAAATCGTTCAGTGTATCGGCGCCGTGGTGGACGTGGAGTTCCCGCGCAACGCGATGCCTAAGGTTTTTGACGCGCTGAAAATGGAAGGCTCCGAGCTGACCCTGGAAGTTCAACAGCAGCTGGGCGACGGCATTGTCCGCACCATTGCGCTGGGTTCTTCCGACGGCCTGCGTCGCGGCATGACCATCCAGAACACCGGCAAGCCGATCATGGTACCGGTCGGTCCGGCAACGCTGGGCCGCATCATGGACGTGCTGGGCAACCCGATCGACGAGCGCGGCCCTGTCTCGCAAGAGTCGACCGCCTCGATCCACCGCACCCCGCCGGCCTACGACGAGCTGTCGCCGTCGCAAGACCTGCTGGAAACCGGCATCAAGGTGATCGACCTGGTGTGCCCGTTCGCCAAGGGCGGTAAAGTCGGCCTGTTCGGCGGCGCCGGCGTGGGCAAGACCGTCAACATGATGGAACTGATCAACAACATCGCCAAGGCGCACTCGGGTCTGTCCGTGTTTGCCGGCGTGGGCGAGCGTACCCGCGAAGGTAACGACTTCTACCACGAGATGGCCGATGCCAAAGTGGTCGACCTGGACAACCTGGGCAACTCCAAAGTGGCCATGGTCTACGGCCAGATGAACGAACCGCCGGGCAACCGCCTGCGCGTGGCACTGACCGGCCTGACCATCGCGGAATCGTTCCGTGACCAGGGCAAGGACGTGCTGTTCTTCGTCGACAACATCTACCGCTTCACGCTGGCCGGTACCGAAGTGTCCGCACTGCTGGGCCGTATGCCTTCCGCCGTGGGTTACCAGCCGACGCTGGCCGAAGAAATGGGCCGCCTGCAGGAACGCATCACGTCGACGAAAACCGGTTCGATCACGTCGATCCAGGCCGTCTACGTCCCTGCGGATGACTTGACCGACCCGTCGCCAGCGACGACCTTCGGTCACCTGGATTCCACCGTCGTTCTGTCGCGTGACATCGCCTCGCTGGGTATCTACCCGGCCGTGGACCCGCTGGACTCGACCTCCCGCCAGCTGGACCCGCTGGTCGTCGGCCAGGACCACTACGACACGGCCCGCGCCGTGCAGGGCACGCTGCAGCGCTACAAGGAACTGCGCGACATCATCGCGATTCTGGGCATGGACGAACTGGCACCGGAAGACAAGCTGCTGGTCGCTCGCGCACGTAAGATGCAGCGTTTCCTGTCGCAGCCGTTCCACGTCGCCGAAGTCTTCACCGGCGCACCGGGCAAGTACGTTTCGCTGAAGGACACGATCAAGGGCTTCAAGATGATCGCTTCCGGCGAACTGGATCACCTGCCGGAGCAGGCGTTCTACATGGTCGGCACGATCGAAGAAGCGATCGAAAAAGCCAAGAAGCTGGGCTAATTCGATGCGTCGCCCCGCCTCCTGAGGCGGGGCCGTTGAATCCGATAGGGTAAATATGGCAAACACTATTCACGTCGATGTGGTCTCCGCGGAAGAGCTGATCTTCTCCGGCGAAGCCACCTTCGTCGCGTTGCCGGGCGAGCAGGGCGAGCTGGGTATCTACCCGAAGCACACGCCGCTGATCACCCGTATCCGTCCGGGCGCGGTGCGCATCCAGGTGCAGGGCAAGTCGGAAGAAGAGTTCGTCTTCGTCGCCGGCGGCCTGCTGGAAGTGCAGCCGAACGCCGTGACGGTCCTGGCCGACACCGCGATCCGCGGCGGCGACCTGGACGAAGCCAAGGCGCAAGCCGCCAAGAAACTGGCGGAAGAAAGCCTGGCCAACAACCAGACCGGCATCGACTACGCGAAAGCGCAGGCGGAACTGGCAGCGGCCATCGGCCAGCTGGCAGCCATCGCCAAACTGCGCCAGAACAAGCACTGATCTGGATGCATTCCAAAAAAAGCGGCTTCGGCTGCTTTTTTTACGCCCGTGCTGTTGCAAAGAAATCACGGGGACAGTCCCCGATTTTTTACAACACCCGGCTGTTGTAAAAAAATGGGGACTGTCCCCGAATTTTTACAACAGTCGAGATGGCGGAGCGAGGAGGGTCAGCGGCACAGCCCGTAGGCTTTGCGCTCCGGGAACCAGCGGTAGGTAAAGGTGCGCACCGGGTAGCGTTCGTCGTCGATGATGACGTCCGAGAGCACCAGGTCGAAGCGGTCCGGCAAGCCCTTGTCGATGCCCAGCCGGATGCGCCATTGCGTGACGTCCGCCGTGGCCACCGGCAGCAGCAGGGCCGGGATATTCGTGATGACTTCCACCATTTCCGCGCGGTTGTTGGTGCCGCGCTGGTAGTAGCTCAGCACCTTGGCCCTGGCGATCGTGGCGCCTTTCGGCTGCGTGATGTTGAAGGCGCGCGTGACGAACTGCACCCGGCCGCCGCGCGGCACCAGGTAGACGATGCCGAACTCGGCGCTGCCTTGCTGCAGCGTGACGGGACTGGTCGCCGTAACACTGACGCCTTCGGGCAGCTTGAAGGTCGACCCGTCGGCCCAGTCGCGGCAATCCGGGCTGGCCGCCATGTAGAGTTGTTCGGGCTGGTAATCGTTGCCGCAGCCGGTAACGGCAAGCAGCAGGGGTATGGCAAATGGCGCAAATCGGCGCATGGCAATGATGGTCCAAGACTGACAGCCGCCAGTGTAACCGAGCGTTAGCTACCGCAACAATGCGCCATGCAGGATTGCCGGGCGAGGGCTGCCTTCGGCTACCAACAGTCAATCGTGCGCGCCGGTGCACATTCAACAGTGATAGGCTGGTCTCTCTGACTCCAGGAGCAGCGCATGTTTCATCATCTCGGTATTGTCGTGACGGATTTCACACGCAGCGCGGCGTTGTATGACGCCTGCCTGGCGCCGCTGGGAATCCGCCGCACCGAAACCGACATGGACTGGGCCATCTATGCCGGGCAAAGCGGCCAGCCATTCCTGTGGCTGGGCTCTGAAATACCCACGTACTGGCGTGCCGGCGACCAAGCCGGCAACGCGCCGCTGCATATCGCCTTCGCGGCACCCGACCGCGAAGCCGTCGACAGGTTCTACGCGGCCGCGATGGAACATGGTGCCGAAGACCATGGCCCACCCGGCCCGCGGGTCGGTTCGGGCCATTACTACAGCGCCTACATCCTCGATTTCGACGGCAACAATATCGAAGCGACGCTGCGGGAAAATTAAGGCCCGAAGCACCGCTGCTGCCGCCTTATCGCTTGCCATTACCTCTTGGCGCTTGCCCCTTAGCGCTTGACCCTCAGCGCTTGCCTTTTTCCCGCAGGTGCCGCTCGATCGCCTTCCACTTCGCCCGCGCGGCGATCCGGTCCAGCGGCGTCTGCTCGACCCTGCGCGCGTCCCGCAACAGCTTGTGGTAATTGGCCAGCCGGTCCGGATCGGTGCCCACGCGAACGGCGCAACCTGGTTCCAGTTCATGATGGCAATCGCGGAACTGGCAACCTTCCGCCAGCGTGGCGATATCGTCGAACGTGGCAGCCAGCGTCTTCTCGTCCGCATCCGGCCGCCAGGTGCGCAAGCCCGGTGTATCGATGATGCAGGCGCCGCTGGCGCAGCGGTGCAGCGAGCGCGTAGTGGTCGTATGCTTGCCGCGCCCATCGCCCTTGCGCGTGCCGCCGGTATCCTGCCCGGCGGCGGCCAGCGTGTTGGTCAGCGTCGACTTGCCGGTGCCGGAAGCACCGAGCAGGCACAGCGTCTGGCCGGTGCCCAGCCATGGTTGCAACGCCGTGGCGGCGGCATCGCTCAAGCCGTTGATCGCCAGCACGGCAATGCCGGCCGGCAGCCTGCGCTGGACTTCCGCGACCTTGCCGTCGGCATCGCCGGCGATATCGGCCTTGGTCAGCACCACGACCGGCACGATATCGGCGCTTTGCACGGTGGCGATATACCGTTCCAGCCGGCGGATGTTGAAATCGAGGTCCAGGCCCATCACCAGCAGCGCGGTGTCGATATTGCTGGCCAGGACCTGGCGGCGGCCATCGTTGGCGCGGCGCGCGACCTGCGTCAGCGGCGCGGCCCGCAATGCGATCCACGGTTCGCCGTCCAGGTCGTCGACGGCGACCCAGTCGCCGACCGCCAGGGCGTCTTCTTCATCGGCCAGCGCCGACAGCAGCCGGGGCAGGGCACGGGCCTGGCGATCGCCATGCCCGTCGTGTACGGTCATCCATTCGCCGTGGATGGCGGTGATGCGCATCGGGCGCATCGTTGCCGTGGTGTCCAGCGCCGCCAGCTTGCCGGCGCCAAGGTTGTTCAGTCCGATAGTACGCAAGGTGTCGATTGCGGTTGCGATCGCGATGTGCAGCATGATGTGGTGTTCCCATGAGTTGACAGCCCGCGGCGCGCGCAGGCACAGCCGCACGCGAAGCAGGTCGCTTCGGGCGGCAGCGTCGAAGGGGAAGGTCGGCGCGCCAGGCGCCGGGAACACCAGAGGTCAGTAAGTGGTGACTAAGCTGAGAACCCGGAAGTGTCAGGCGGCCGACAGGAAGGCAATGTCCGTGGCTTTCATGATTGTCTCCTGTATGCGTTGGTAGAACTGCAAGCTTCTCATTCCACGACGGCTTCGTCAACCGCGCAGCGTTGCACGGCGCGGACGCGGCAGTGAGTGGGCGCCAACGCCTGGCGCAAGACGTCCAGTGCGCGCTGGGGCGCGGCAGCGCCGCACATGAAGATGTCGACCGCGGCGAATTCCTGCTCGGGCCATGTGTGAATCGAGATGTGCGATTCGGCCAGCAGCACCACGCCGGTCACGCCGAGCCCCGGCCCGAACGCATGGAAATGGCTGTGCAGGACATGCGCGCCGGCCGCTTCCGCCGCCGCGCGCAGCAGCATGTCGATCGCCGGGCAGCTCGTCAACCTGTCCGGCGCAACGCCGGACAGGTCCGCCAGCAGATGGGTCCCCTCGGCCTTGTAAGCACTCACTTATGGCCTCCGCCGCCACCGCCCCAGCTGCCGCCGCCCGTGCTGGACGACCAGGTGGAGCCGCCAGTACGATAGCCGCGGCCGCCCGAGCTGCCCGAACCCATGCTGCTCCAGCTGAGCACGGTCGAAACGAAGACGACGGCGATCCCGTAGATCCAGAACTTCTTCATGGCTTGTTGTCGTTGTTATCCAGGAAGATCGCCGGCAGGTACAGCGCCAGCCCGGCCAGCACCGTGTACGCAATCGTGCCGCCGAAATTGGCCACCAGCGGGATGGCGTTCACGACGCCGGCCGCGATGATCAGTAACTTGGCCGCACTGCGGTAGCGGGTGCCGCTGTTCAGCGTGCCCGGCACGCGCAACGGCGGCGGCGCGCCTTTCAGGACATCGGGGAACCACGCCTTCAACTGGTCGAACGCCACGGGCGTCGAGCGGGACCAGGTGATCTCGTTCGCGCTGCGTTCGGCCGCCAGCGTGACCCGGCCCTGCCGGAATTCCTCCACCTGCGCCACGTCGCCCGCTTCGACACGCCAGTTGAACGCGCCGGCGGCAAACGTCACGCGGGCAGGGTAGCCATACAGCCGCCGATACGACACGTTGTCGAGCAGGGCCGAATCGCCGCGCCAGTCTGGCCAGACGTCCATCGCATCGGAACGCTGCCAGCCATCGTCCGTCTCCACCAGCCATGTGAAGCCGGCACGGCTTCCGTACAGCAGGTATTCGGTCCACTCGGTGCCCTCATCGTCCGCGCGGCGCATCACGCCGATCACGGTCAGCTTCTGGTTGCCCAGCGTGCCCTCGGCGCCCAGCGGCAGCGTGACCTTGGCCGCCAGTGTGGCATCCACGCGCTCGCCGGCGCGCAGCACCTCGATCTTCGGGCTGGCCGCGTCGAGCTGCGCGCGGCAGGCCGGGCACACCAGGTTCGCCGTCATGCCCGGCAAATACTTGATGGCGCTGCCGCACGACGGGCAGTCGAGCGCGTCGACCTTGCCGCGGAAGCGGCCGGCGGTGCGCCGGATTTCCATGTCGTCGCGCAGCAGTTGCGGGCGCAGGCTGTCCAGCGTCACCGGCACGCCGCCATAGGCCAGCGGCCGGTCGCCATCGGAATAATCCAGTGTGAGGAAAGCGCCGCCGCCGCGCAGGTCCGCCACCTTCGCTTGCCAGCCTTCGGTCACGCGGAACGGCAGTTCGCCCTGGCCGCCGGCGCACTGGGCCGTGCGCACGTCCGCCGCCATCCAGCGCTCGCCGGCCACGGTCACGTAATGGCCGGCCTGGAGTTCGCCGAAAGCGGGCAGCGGGCCTTCCAGCCGGCGTTCGAGCGTGATCGTGAACTGGCCCGAGGCATCGCCCAGCCAGCCGGACTGGCCATCGTCGAACAGCAGGTACCACTCGTTCCAGAAGCCGGCGTCGTAGCGCAGCTGCAGGCGTCCGATCACCGTGAACGGGCGGTCTGCCCAGGTGCCGGAAGTGCCGAGCTGGATCGGCGAATAATCCTCCAGCACGTCCGCGATCTTGCCGAGATCGCGCACGCTGCCGGCGTCCTTCAGCACGCCGGTGCGGCAGTACTCGCACACGGCCATCACGGCCGCGTGCGAGCGGAAGCGCACCTCGGCGCCGCAGTTGGGGCAAGAGACGACTTGCACCAGCCGTCAGCCGATCAGTTTCTTCAGCAGCTCGGCTTTCGTGCTGTCATAGTCGGCGGCGGAGATCAGGCCCTTGTCCAGCAGGCCTTTCAGTTTTTGCAGGCGGGCTTCGATCGAATCGTCGGCCGGTGCCGGCGAAGCCGCCGACGGAGCCGCCGACGGAGCCGCCTGTGGCGCGACCGGCGCCAGCGACGCGCCGACGGCCTGGCCCATCGCCTGGCCGATCGTCACGCCGGCACCCAGCCCGGCACCGATGCCGGCGATGCCGCCTTCGTTCTGCGCCGCCAGCGGGATCGCGGTGGCGGTCTGGTAGCGGGTGAAACCGGCCATCTTGTCGGCCGACAGGCCGCCTTTCATGCCGGCCGAGATGCGGTCGTCCAGCGCCTTCTGCAATTCCTCGGGCAGGCTGACGGAGGCCACGTTGAATTCATCGAGACCGATGCCGTAGCGGGCGAAGGCGTCGGCGAGATCGCCCTTGATTTCCTGCGCCATCAGCGACTGGTTTGCGGCCATGTCGAGGAAGGCCACGTTCGAGCCGCCGATCGAGCTGGCCATCGTGGCCAGCAGGATGCCGCGCAACTGCTCTTCCACCTCGTCGCGCGTGTACGCCTCGCGCGTGCCGCTGATCTCGGTGAAGAACTTGCGGGCATCCGTCACGCGATACGAATACATGCCGAAGGCACGCACGCGGATCATGTCGAAATCCTTGTCGCGGATGGTCACCGGCTGCGGCGTGCCCCACTTGCGGCCCGTCTGCACGCGGGTGCTGAAGAAGTACACGTCCGACTTGAACGGCGCGTCGAACAGCTTGTCCCAGTTCTTCAGGTTGGTCAGCACGGGCAGCGTCTGGGTCGTCAGCTTGTGCGTGCCGGGGCCGAACACGTCGGCGATCTGGCCCTCGTTGACGAACACCGCCACCTGCGACTCGCGCACCACCAGCACGCCGCCGTTCTGGATCTCGAAATCCTGCATCGGGTAGCGCCAGGACAGCACGCCTTCCTGGTCCTCGTTCCACTGCAGGACGTCGATGAACTGCTTCTTGATAAAGCTGCCGATACCCATCGTGGGCTCCTTCAGGAAATGCAGGCGGCATTGATGCCGCCGATGGAAAGGGAAATGGTGCCGAGCAGCGCGCCGAATGCGCTGTTGCCCGATTCGATCTGGTCCTTGGCCATTTTCAGCGCGCGCGTGGTGACCGCGTAAGCCAGCGCCTGCACGATCATCGCGCCGAAGGCCCAGGCGAAGAACTCCTGGTAATTGCGCGTGTGCAGCAGGCCCGAGGCGATCGTCAGCGAAAAGCCCAGCAGGGCACCGCCCAGCGACAGGGCCGCCGCGTGGTTGCCTTGACGGATCAGGTGCACCTCGTCGTACGGGGTCATCCACGTGTAAGCCTTGAAGAACACCGCCAGCAGCGCAGCGGCGATACACAGGTGGATCAGGTAGTTGGCAACAGCGAACATGGCTTATGATGACAAGCTTGTAAGTAGAGAAACATGATAATCCAGCAGCGGACCAATGACCAAAAAGATTCTGATCCTGTCCGTGTTCGTCGTCGCCTCGTGCGGCCTGGCCTATGAACTGATCGCCGGTGCGCTGGCCAGCTACCTGCTGGGCGATTCTGTGCTGCAGTTTTCCACCATCATCGGCTGCTACCTGTTCGCGATGGGCGTCGGCGCCCACCTGTCGAAATACGTGAAGGACGAGCACGTGCTGGCGCGCTTCGTCGACATCGAACTGGCCATCGGCCTGATCGGCGGCGTGTCCGCGGCCCTGCTGTTTCTCACGTTTTCGTGGGCCGCCGCGCCGTTCCGGCTGCTGCTGTACGTGCTGGTGTTCATGATCGGCGCGATGGTCGGCATGGAAGTGCCGCTGGTGATGCGGGCGCTGAATGCGCGCCAGACCGCGTTCGCCGATATCGTCAGCCGCGTGCTCACGTTCGACTACCTGGGCGCGCTGGCCGTGTCGCTGCTGTTCCCGCTGGTGCTGGCGCCGCACCTGGGCCTGGTGCGCACCGGCTACCTGTTCGGCATGCTCAACATCGGCGTGGCGCTGTGGACGATCCGCGTGTTCCGCGCCGAACTGACGAATCTTGCGGGACGCACCTTGCGCGCCTGCGGCGTGCTGGTGGCATTGGCCTTCGGTTTTGCCAGCGCCGACCGGTTGACGCATTTCGGCGAGCATTCGCTGTTCGGTGACGAGATCGTGTACGCCACCAGCACGCCCTACCAGCGCCTGGTGATCACGCGCTGGAAGGACGACACGCGGCTCTATATCAACGGCAACCTGCAGTTCTCGTCGCGCGACGAATACCGGTATCACGAGGCCCTGGTCCACCCCGCGCTGGAACGGCTGCCGTGGGCCAAGCGCGTGCTGGTGCTGGGCGGCGGCGACGGCCTCGCGGCGCGCGAAGTGCTGCGCTACAAGAACATCGAACACGTGACGCTGGTCGACCTGGACCCGGCAATGACCGCCGCGTTCCGGACCCGCGCCGAACTGGCCGCGCTGAATCATGGCGCATTGTCCGACCCACGCGTGAAGATCATCAACGCCGATGCGGCCGTCTGGCTGCGCAATACCGACGAGATGTTCGATGCCGTCATCGTCGATTTCCCCGATCCGTCCAGCTTCGCGCTCGGCAAGCTGTATTCGGTGCCGTTCTACAGCATGCTGCGCCACCACGTGGCGGCCAACGGGCTGGTGGTGGTGCAGTCGACGTCGCCGTATTTCGCGCCGCACGCGTTCTGGACCATCGATGCCACGCTGCGCGAAGTGGGCCTGCGTACCCACCCGTACCACCTGTACGTGCCGTCGTTCGGCGAGTGGGGTTTCATCCTCGCCTCGCCGCAGGGCAGCTTCACGCCGCCGG
This sequence comes from Pseudoduganella sp. jia 9, assembly GCF_055502615.1. Classification (NCBI taxonomy): domain Bacteria; kingdom Pseudomonadati; phylum Pseudomonadota; class Betaproteobacteria; order Burkholderiales; family Oxalobacteraceae; genus Pseudoduganella; species Pseudoduganella sp. jia 9. The sequence goes on from NZ_JBUPWE010000001.1 coordinate 142,225, forward strand.
CCTCGTACCGGTTGCCGATGCGCTTCCTGAACGGCGCCACCACGGCGGCAATGTTCACCTTCCCGCCGGACATGCAGCCGTTGACGATGGCGCCGAACCGGCTGAATACCCAATCGCTGGTGCACGAGTTCGAGCAGGACTGGCACCGCACGATTCGCTGAGGACACCATGCAACGCCGTTCTTTCCTGCGCTGGACCGCCGCTCTCGGAGCCGGCGGTGCGGCCGCCGCCGCCGGCATCGCCGCCTACGGGCGCTGGCGCGAAATCAAGCCCGAACTTCATTTTCCCGGCCGCGCCGAAGGCCATTATTTGCGTGATGCTCTGCGCGACCGCCAGGCGCTGCCCGCGCCGTCGGAGACGATCGAGGCCGACGTCGCGGTGCTCGGCTCAGGCATTGCCGGCCTGACGGCGGCATGGAAGCTGCACCGGGAAGGCGTCGGCAACGTGCTGATGGTCGACGGCCCCGAGCCGTTCGGCAACGCGGCGGGCGGCGCCCATGGCGAACTGGCCTATCCGACCGGTGCGCACTACCTGCCGATCCCGCCGCAGGAATGCCTGCACGTGCGGCACCTGCTGTACGACCTGGGCATCATCACGCGCGATCCATATGGTCCCAAGCCGCACTACGATGAAAAACTGATCCTGCACGCGCCGCACGAACGGCTGCTGTATCAAGGCAAGTGGCACGAAGGCATCACGCCGCGCGCGGGCGTGCCGCCGGCCGAGATGGCCGAGCACGCGCGCTTCAATGCCGAGATGGAAAAGCTGCACGCCATGCGCGGCGCCGACCGCCGCAAGGTGTTCACGCTGCCGTCCGCGCATGCCTCGGCCGATCCGGCCTGGCGCCGGCTCGACACCATCACCTTTAAAACCTGGCTGGAACAGAACAACTATCGGGCGCCGACCTTGCTGTGGTACCTCGATTACTGCTGCCGCGACGATTACGGTACCGGCATCGACCGCGTCTCGGCCTGGGCCGGGCTGCATTATTTCTGCGCGCGTGGTGGCGAGGCGGCCAATGCGGAAGGCGGTGCCTGGCTGACGTGGCCCGGCGGCCTGCAGCCGCTGGCCGCAAAGCTGGCCGAGCGCACCGGCGCGCGGCGCATGGCCGGCACGGTGGCATCCGTGAAGGAAGTGGACGGGCGCGCCGAAGCGCTGTGCTTCGTGCTGGAAAACGGCAAGCCGCGCACCTGCCTGGTACGGGCACGCAAGGCCATCTGCGCCATGCCGCTGCTGGTGGCCAGCCGCGTGGTCGACAACATCGCTGCCTACGGCTTCGACCCGGCACGGCACATGCCGGCGTACTCGCCATGGCTGGTGACGAACTTCCTGCTCGACCGTTTTCCGGAAGAGCTGCCCGAAGCGCCGCTGTCGTGGGATAACGTGGTGCACGGCACGCAGGGTCTCGGCTACGTGGTCTCCACCCACCAGGACATCCGCCAGACGCCGCCGGCGCGGACGGTATTTACCAGCTACGTGGCGCTGGCCGACCGCGATCCGCTCGCGGCACGCAAGTGGATGGAGGCCGCATCGCCCGAGGAACTGCTGGCGCTGGCCACCGTCGACCTGCGCGCGGCCTATGGCGATGCTTTCGACGGCTGCGTGCTGCGCGCCGACATCACGCTGCGCGCGCATGCGATGGCCGCGCCGCTGCCGGGTTTTCTCTCCAATCCCGGCGTGCAGGCGCTGCGCGATGCCAGCGGGCCGGTGCTGTTCGCGCATGCCGACCTGTCGGGCTTTTCGGTGTTCGAAGAAGCGTCGTGGTGGGGCTGGCAGGCGGCGCGCAACGCGCTGGGGTGACCGTACTGCCACTCCCCGTGGTACTGCCTGTGCTGCGCGGCGAACGCCAGCTGACCGCCAGCGGCCAGTCCCGCTGGCGGTCAGCTGGCGGTCAGCTGGAATGCCGCTCGACCAGCAACCGGTCGGCGAGCGAGAGAATTTCGTCACGCATCGCGAGCCGGGCAAGCCAATGGCCGGGAATCTGCTCGACCCCATAATAAGCACCGGCCAGCTGGCCGCAGATCGCTGCCGTCGTGTCAGCGTCATCGCCGAGATTCGCGGCCTTCAAAATAGCGCTCTCGAACGAGTCGGTATGCCAGAAGCACCAGATGGCCGCTTCCAGCGATTCCACCGAGTAGCCACTGCCTTTGATCTGATCCATGCGCTTGTGCAGGCAGGATCCCTTTGCCAGTGCATCCACCTTTTCGCTCAGTGGTTCGGGGGGCACCACTGCAAGGATGTCCGTCTTGGAAGCGCCCAGTAACGCGGCGCGCAATTGCAGCCCGAAGAGCCTGGAGCATTCGATTGCTTCCTGCGCTCCGTGCGTGGTGCGCGTGCTTTCACCCGCATATCGAAATACCGCCGCATCATCGGTGGCGTAATACATCACCACTGGCGCCAGGCGCATCAAGGCGCCATTGCCCGCCGTGTGCGGGAGAGGGGAGCCGGCGAATGGGTTCTTGTCTTGCAGGAATTTGCGCAGTGCGACCGCCGTCGTATTGCCAATATCGAAGCATTCGCCGGTACTGCTCATGTAGCCGTAGTTATACCAGTTGCAGTACCGGTTCATCTGGTCGACGGGATCGAAGCCTTGCCGATACAGCAGGCTATGTGCAAGACAAAGCGCCATCGACGTGTCATCGGTCCATTCGCCCGGCTGGAGATCGAACGGGCCGCCACCGACCATGTCGGTCAGCTCAGGGAACGTACCACGCTGCTCGAATTCAACCGTGGTGCCGACGGCATCGCCACAGGCCAGACCCAGCAGGGCCCCGCGATAGCGGGCTTGTTCAGTGGTCAAAAGACTCTCCTCAGGGGCTGGTGTGCAAGGCGTGCGGCCTTCCGGAACATCATATCCGGCGTCGCAGGAGGGTTCAATCCGCGTTCAGCTTCATTGCCGCATCCAGGTCCAGCATTGCCTGCACCGCGCCATCGAGCGGCGGCGACTGCACGCCGGTCACGTTCACGCTGCGGAAGATCGTCTCGATCGGCACGAAACCCCGTGCCTTGCGGGAGTACAGCCCGGCCAGCACCAGCGCACGCGTTGCCACCACGTCGCCGTCGGCCAGGATGCGCTGTTCGAACACGACGCGGTTTTCCGTCCACGCCGCAATCCGCGTTTCCAGCACAAACGGCTGGAACAGGCGCAGTTCGCGGCGGAAGCGGATCGCGCCACCGCCGACGATCGGCGTCCACTTGTTCTTCAATACCGCACCCAACAGCCCCATGCGCAGCATGATGTCGGTGCGGCCCAGGTCGAACAGCGTCCAGTAGCGGCCATTGTTGACGTGGCCATTGGTGTCGAGGTCGTTGAACCAGACCCGGAATGTCAGGCGCGAGACGCCGTGCGGCGCGGCCAGTTTCGGGCGGAACGGAGTGCTGATCAGCAGGTACAGCAGGCGGAACCACAGGTTCATCGGAATCCCGGTTGAAAAAATCGCATGCTGGCCCAGCAGGACTGGTTTGGCAAGGAGGGTTTCCTCTAGCGGATCGAAAAACTGCTATTGAGGAGCCGCCATAGATAGCTGCTTATAGAGCATAAAACAATATCTATGATGGATTTGTGGTGGTATTATCGTCCGATGCCTAAAAAGATTGCCGATGCGGATGTCCTTCCTACCTTGGTACGGGAACGCCTGATTGCCTGGGGGAGGGTCGTGCGCGCTGAACGACTGCGGCAACGGATTACCATTGCAGACTTGTGTGGAAGGGTAGGGATATCCGAGGCGACGTTGCGACGCCTGGAGCGTGGCGATCCTGGCGCTGCCGCTGGCACCTATCTGGAAACACTTCTCGTGCTGGGCCTGTTCGATCAGGCTGTTCCATCATTGCCGGCTTCGCTCGGTACGGCCACTGGAAAAAGGGTAAGGCACGGCAAGCTGAAACGAGAAGAAGGCGATGGCGACTATTTCTAAGCCGCTCTTCGTCTATCTCCAGCGTCCTGACACCGGCGACTGGGTCACTGTAGGCCGCTATCTTAGGCCAGCGGAAAACATCAACGGACAGTTTCGATACGCCCCCAGTTACGTGGACGCCGGTCTGGCATGGGCAATCGATCCGGTCAACCTGCCATTCAGGCCCGATACCGAATGGACTGCCGAGCGATACCAAGGTTTGCACGACGTGCTCAGAGATGCCTGTCCTGATGCCTGGGGCCAGGCGCTGTTACGGCGAGAGCACAACCTTCCGGAAGGAGCCCCGCTGCAGCGCTACCTCGTCCTGGCAGGAAACACCGACCGATGGGGTGCGCTTGCCGTTGGTACTGGCAAGAAGCCATCGGTTGCCGAACTGACGAGCCCCAAGCTGCCGCAATTGTCCCTGCTGGTCGAAGAACTGAATGCCATGAGCGAGCGCAGGCCGGCTGTTGATGCCAGGCTCAGGAAACGTCTGGTGCAAACCGCCAGTGTCGGCGGTGCCCGTCCCAAGGCCACTGTGCAGGATGAAGCTGGGCGGTATTGGCTCGTCAAGCCACAGGTAGTAACCGACGTGGCGGATATTCCGCGGCTCGAACACATGGCACAGCAATGGGGAAGAGCAAGTGGCCTGAATTTCGCGGAGACCGTTTTTCACAGCGCTGCGGCTGGACGCAGTGCGGTGCGGGTGCTGCGCTTCGATCGCGAACGTCACCAGCGCCGCATGTGTGTCAGTGCGGCGTCGCTGCTGCAGGCCGAGTATCCAGGTGACGCGTCGCACATGGACCGCTGGAGCTACCCGCGCCTGGCAGAGGAATTACGCAGAATCGGCGCACCGGTCGAAGACCGCATCGAACTGTTCGGCCGCATGATCTTCAATGCGCTATGCGGAAACGACGACGACCATGTGCGCAATCACGCGGTCGTCTACCGCCACGACAAGAAGCGCTGGCGGCTTGCCCCGGCGTTCGACGTGGTACCGAATCCTGTCGAGACGCCTCGCACGCTGATGCTCCAGCTGTCGATGGGAAGATTCGATATCTCCCGTGCTTCAGCGCTGGCCGATGCGCGGCGCTTCGGATTTGCCAATGTGGAGGAAGCGGAACACTATCTCGACGATGTGCTGGCCCAGGTGCGTAAAGGCTTTGACAGCACGGCGCACTGGCTGGAGCCCGTGTGGCAGGAATTACTGCGAGCACGGCTGGACGAAAACCAGAAACTTCTCGGCCGTTGAAACAAAACGGGCACCTCGTCGAGGTGCCCGCCGCCATTGCCGAATTGGACAGGACGGGTTCGATGCTCGTCCTCCAATACGCTTACTTCAACCGCAGCCTCAACTCGCCCGCCGCCTGGTCCATCGCCGCGCGCACGGCCGGCACGTCGCTCAGCACATTGAGCAGGCCGAAGTCGTGGATCATGCCGTTGTAGCGCACCGACTTCACCACGACGCCGGCGGCATCGAGCTTGCGGCCATACGCTTCGCCTTCGTCGCGCAGCACGTCGAACTCGGCGGTCTGGATCAGCGCGGGCGGCAGGCCTGCCAGCTGGGCGGTGCTGGCCTGCAGCGGGGAAGCGTAGATCTCCTTGCGGGCCGCCGCATCGCGGGTGTAGTTATCCCAGAACCAGGTCATCATGTTCTTCGTCAGGAAGTGACCGTCCGCATACTGCTGGTACGAGGGCGTGTTGAAATTCGCATCCGTCACCGGCCACAGCAGCACCTGGGCGCGCAGCGCCGGTCCGCCCTTGTCCTTCGCCATCAGGCTGACGACGGCCGCCATGTTGCCGCCCACGCTGTTGCCGGCCACCGCCAGGCGCTTGCCGTCGATGCCGATCTCGCCGCCATGCGCGGCCACCCAGCGGGTCGCGGCATAGGCTTCATTGATCGCCACACCGTAACCGGCTTCCGGCGATGGCGTGTAGTTGACGAACACCGCCGCCGCGCCGGAACCGGCAACCAGGTCGCGCACCAGCCGTTCATGGGTGGGGAAATCGCCCAGCACCCAGCCGCCGCCATGGAAGAACATGAATGCCGGCACGGTGCCCGTCACGCCGGCCGGGCGCACGATCGTCAGCTTGACCGGCTTGCCGTCGAGCGTCACCGTTTTTTCGCTCACGTCGGCCGCCGGCAGTTTGACGTTGGCGCCGGCCTGCGCGCCCACCAGCACGGCGCGGGCTTCCTGTGGCGTCATCTGCTCGATCGGCTTGCCGCCTTCGATCGCCTGCAGGAAGCCGGCGGTCTGGCGTTCGACGCCGGGCAGGGCGGCGGCGGTGGCCGTGGTGGCGGTGACGGCGAGCAGTGCGGTGGCGAGGACGGTCTTGACGGTGTTCATGGTGATTTCCTTTGCTTGTTATTAGATAGTGTGCGACTTAAATGGTGCGATTACTTGGCTTGTGCGGCGGTTTCGATCAGCTTCGCCACGGCGTCCGGATGCGACGTCATCACCACGTGGGAAGCGCCGGGAATTGCCACCGTTTGCCGCGATTGCGCGCGGTCGGCCATGAACTGCAGTGCCGCAGCCGGGATGTTCTTGTCGGCGGTGCCGTAGACGAAGTACGACGGCAGGTTCTTCCATGCCGGGGCGCCGGCCGCCTCGGTCAGTGCCGCTTCGGCGATCGGGCGCTGCGCAACCGCCATCAGTTCTGCCTGGGCTTTCGGCACGTCGGCGGCGAACTGCTGGTGGAACTTGTCCTGCTGGATGTAGAAGTCCTTGCCGCCGTCAGGCAGCGCCACCGGCTCGGCCAGTGCCGGGCCCAGCGTGCCGCCCGGGTAGCGTCCCGACAGTTCGAGGGCCGTTTCACCCTGTTCCGGTGCGAACGCCGCCACGTACACCAGGCTCTTCACGTTGGACTGGCCATAAGCCGCGGCCGAGATCACCGCACCGCCGTACGAGTGCCCAACCAGCACCACCGGACCCTTGACGCTTTTCACGATGGTGGCCACCGCGGCCGCATCGCCTTTCACGCTGCGCAGCGGGTTGGCGGCGCCGATCACGGTGTAGCCGTCGGCACGCAGTTTCGCGGCCACGCCATTCCAGCTGCCCGAATCGGCAAAGGCGCCGTGGACCAGGATGACGGTCGGCTTGACGCTGGCGTTCACGTTGGCGGCCGGGGCGGCGATGGCCGAGGCGGAACCGATGATCGACAGGGCGAGGGCGATGGATTTGATGGCGTTCATGGTGAATCTCCTTAAGTTGAATAACGTTCGATTATATAGCGTGCTACTTATCAGATCGTGCTGTGCCGGCTTCCACCGGCTGCGGGCTTTGCTTGCTGCGCTCAACCCATGGACCGAAGTATAGATAGCGCGCGATTAAATAGCAAGCGGTTTTATAAAGATTTTTTTTGCACCTGCGCCAGCCGGGGCCCCACGCATCAGCGAGCCGCGGCCAGTATTGCCCGGGCATGCGGCGCTCCAGGCGTCGCTGACCCGGCGGTGCTGCGGATGCTGGCGCGCAACGAGGCTGGCAGGGCGCCGCTGCGCATGATCAGCGCGGCCAGTTCGTCCGGCTGGTACGGCACCGGTGCGGCCAGTGCCGCCACGAGCATCGGCTGCAGGGGCGCCAGCAATGGCACGGCGACCATGTCCCTGTGCTCTGGCGGAAGGCGGCGCACCAGGTAGTCCAGCGCCTGCACCGCCTGGTGGAATGCCGGAGGGTGATCGGGGTTCGGTGCGGCCACGTCCATCCGCTGCGCCGTCTCCAGTCCATTACGCAAGGCGGCCCCGAGCCTGGCGACCATGCGCCGGTCCAGCGTGAATTGCCGGGTTTCCCACAGGTAGGTGAGCCCCATGAGATTGCATGTCGGGGACAACGCATGGAAAAAATCCAGGCCCCGTTCCCACTCCTCGAGCGGCCGGGCAGCCAATGCCTGGCTGCCGAAGAAGGCACCCGTGCCGAGCTGCAGGTAGCACACCTGGCGCAGCACCCGTTCGGCGCCGCGCTCGCGCATCGTCCGCGCCAGGGCGTCGGCTGGCCGGCATGCCGCGCCACGCGGCCCGCCCAGGTCGAATGCCACGGGCGCGGTGCGGTAGCGGCGGTCGTCCACCTCGGGAAACGCCACGACCGCTTGAAGCGTTCCCCTGGTCGCGGGGCTGCCGCACGCGGCCACCACGGCATTCCGGTGCGCCGAGTATTCGGGGTCGTAAGGCTGGCCGAGGAGGTAGCCGTCGTGATAGTAGAGCTCCGGCCCGCGAGGCCATAGTTCAGGCGGCGCTGGCGCGGTGACGGTCGACGCGTCGATGTCGTACATCAATGCGGCGACGTAGCCCGCCAGCTGCGTGGGAACGGCATAGGTGAATTCCTGGGCGATCGCTGCCGCGGGTTCCCAGCAGGAGCCGGAACCGGTGGGCACGGTGACCACCCGGGCCACCGCATGCGGGGCCAGGGCAAGCGCGTAATGGCCCGCCGTCTCCACGGCGGTGTCGTCAATGGTCACGGCCAGTTTGTCGGGATAGCGCCACGCGCCGTGTGAACGCACGTAGTGGAACGCATAGCGTGCCCCCGGCTGGAAGCCGCCCGCCAGTTCCAGCCGCACCCACGGCATATCGCCATACTGGCGGATACGCAGGCGTAGCACCCGCTTGTCGTCGGTGGAAACCACCTTGAACGCGGCGGCGGAGGGTATGTTCCTTCCCGTGTAAAACATGACGCCAAGCGCATTTTTCGGCAGCCTCGTCACTTCGTGCCGGAAAAAGCCGGACTCGTCTGCGTGGGCCGGTGGGGAGCATGCCACCGCGGCACCACCGGTGGCCAGGAGTGCCAGCGCCGCCAGGCAGGAAGGAAGGATGTTCATGGCGCGAGCATAACATTGCAGGCAAGCATGCTATTGGATGCGCATCCGCCAGATATGTAAATTTGATATACGTTCTGCTGAATAATCAATATTTCATCTCTACCTGATCGCGCTACACTGGCCTGACCACATTCCCCCTGGCCGACATGAAAATCACCAAGCTCACGCTGTACCGGGTGCCACCCCGCTGGATGTTCCTGAAGATCGAAACCGACGAAGGCATCACGGGCTGGGGCGAACCGGTGATCGAGGGCCGCGCGCGCACCGTCGAAGCGGCCGTCAACGAACTGAGCGAATACCTGGTGGGCCAGGATCCGACCCGCATCAACGACCTGTGGCAGGTGATGTACCGCGGCGGCTTCTATCGGGGCGGGCCGATCCTGATGAGCGCGATCGCCGGCATCGACCAGGCACTGTGGGACATCAAGGGCAAGGCGCTCGGCGTGCCGGTCTACGAGCTGCTGGGCGGACGCGTGCGCGACAAGATGAAGATGTACAGCTGGGTCGGCGGCGACCGCCCGGCCGATGTCATCGAAGGCATCCTCACGCTGCGCGAGATCGGCATCCAGACATTCAAGCTGAACGGCACGGAGGAGCTGGGCATCATCGACACGGCAACGGCCGTCGATGCCGCCGTCAGCCGCATCGCGCAGATCCGCGAGGCGTTCGGCAACACGATCGAATTCGGCATCGACTTCCATGGCCGCGTGGCCGCGCCGATGGCGAAAGTGCTGCTGCGCGAACTGGAAGCGCATCGCCCGCTGTTCGTCGAGGAGCCGGTGCTGGCCGAACAGGCCGAGTACTACCCGCGCCTGGCCGAGTACACATCGATTCCGCTGGCCGCCGGCGAACGGATGTATTCGCGCTTCGAGTTCAAGCACGTGTTCCAGCGCGGCGGCATTTCGATCGTGCAGCCGGACCTGTCGCATGCCGGCGGCATTACCGAGTGCGTCAAGATCGCCGCGATGGCCGAGGCCTACGACGTGGCGTTCGCGCCGCATTGCCCGCTGGGTCCGGTGGCGCTGGCCGCGTGCCTGCAGGTCGATTTCGTGTCGCACAATGCCGTGCTGCAGGAGCAAAGCATGGGCATCCATTACAACAAGGGCGCCGAGCTGTTCGACTACGTGGTCAACCGCGAAGACTTCCAGATCACCGACGGCTACTTCCCGCCGCTGCCCAAGCCGGGCCTGGGCGTGATCGTCGACGAAGAACGCGTCATCGCCGCCAGCCAGAATCCGCCGGACTGGCGCAACCCCGTGTGGCGCCACCCGGACGGCAGCGTCGCGGAATGGTGAACACGCCTTCCCTCATCGGTCTCGACTGGGGCAGCACCAGCCTGCGTGCATGGCTGATCGCGCCCGACGGCACGGTGCTGGAGGAACGCCAGGCGGACAAGGGGGCGTCCACGCTGTCCGGCCACGCGGCGTTCGTCGCGGCGTTCGATGACGTGTCCGGCGCCTGGCGCGCCGCGCACGCCGGATTGCCGGTGCTGGCCTGCGGCATGGTCGGCAGCACGCACGGCTGGCAGGACGTGCCGTATGCGCGCTGCCCGGCCGGTGCCGCCGCGCTGGCGGCCGGCCTGCGCCGTCCGGAAGGCAGTCACGATGGAGCGCCCGATGGCGCACCCGATGGCGTACCCGATGGCGTACCCTATATCGTGCCCGGCGTGCTGTTCGACGATACCAGCCTGCCGCCGGACGTGATGCGCGGCGAGGAAACGCAGGTCGTCGGCGCGCTGCACCTGCATGAAACGCTGCGTGCTTCCAGCTGCGTGGTACTGCCCGGTACCCACTCGAAATGGGCGCAGGTCTGCGCCGGGCGCATCGTGCGCTTCGCCACGCACATGACGGGCGAACTGTACGCCGTGCTGCGCCAGCACTCGGTGCTGGGCCGCCTGATGCCGGACGATGCGCCGGTCGACCCCGATGCGTTCGTGCAGGGCGTCGACGCGGCGCGCGACCATGGCGAGCTGGGGCTGCCGCACCAGATCTTCGCCGCGCGCAGCCTCGGCGTCACCGGGCGCCTGCCGCACGAGATGCTGGCCGACTACCTGTCCGGCCTGCTGATCGGCCACGAATTGCGCGCCGGCCTGCAATGGCGCGCGATGGCCGGCGTGGGTGGGCAGCCGCTGGCGCTGGTGGGCGCGCCGAAGCTGTGCGCCCGCTACCAGGTGGCACTGCACCGTTTCCAGCGGCCCGCCGACCTGGTGCTCGATAACACGGCGCCGGCCGGGCTGCTCGCACTGGCCCGCGAGGCGGGCCTGCTGCCGATTGAAACCTGAAGGGTCCCGATGAACGTATTCGACGAAGCTTTTGCCACACTGCCGCTGGTCGCGATCCTGCGCGGCCTGCGCCCCGACGAAGCGGAAGGCATCGGCGCCGCGCTGTACGGCGCGGGTTTTCGCCTGATCGAAGTGCCGCTCAATTCCCCCGACCCGTTCGACTCGATCGCACGCCTGGCGCGCAGCCTGCCGGCCGATGCCGTGCTGGGCGCGGGCACCGTGCTGGAAACCGACGCCGTGGCACGCGTGCGCGATGCCGGCGGCAAACTGATCGTGATGCCGCACGCGGATACGGAAGTGATTCGCGCCGCCAAGGCGGCCGGCATGTACTGCGTGCCCGGCGTGGCCACGCCCACCGAGGCATTCGCGGCGCTCAAGGCCGGCGCCGATGCGCTGAAGTTGTTCCCGGCCGAACTGGTAACGCCGGCGGTGGTGCGCGCCATGCGCGCGGTGTTGCCTAAAGACAACAAATTGCTGCCCGTGGGTGGCATAACACCTGACAATATGTCAGACTTCCGCGCCGCCGGCGTTGCCGGCTTCGGACTTGGGTCCGCCCTGTATAAACCCGGCATGGATGCCGCATCCGTCGCCGTCAACGCAAAGGCGTTCGTCGACGCCTGGAAGCAGAAGTAGAGCACACCTGAAGCACACGCGAATCACATCTTTTTAAAGCACACCCTGCCAACCGGCGAGGCGCCCGCGGACAGCGGGCACCGCCGGAACCCGATTACCCTGGAGACTGGATGAGCAAGCATTTGACGCGGCCCGCACTGGCGCTGGCGGCAGCATTGGCGATGTGCGGCACGCATGCCGCGCAGGTCATCGGCGTGGATGCGTCGGCACCGGCCGCGGCACCCGTGACCGGCCACCTGCAACTGGGTGCCGCGAAGACACCGAAGGGCAGCGTGCTGGGCGCGAACAACCGCTACCTGACGCTCGACGGCCAGCCGTGGATGCCGGTGATGGGCGAGTTCCACTACTCGCGCAGTCCGGCCGCCACGTGGGAAGCGGAACTGGCGAAGATGAAGGCGGCCGGCATCACCGTCGTGGCCAGCTACGTGATCTGGAACCACCACGAACCGAAGGATGGCGCGTTCGACTGGCAAGGCAACCGCGACCTGCGCCGCTTCGTGCAGCTGTGCGACAAGCTGGGCCTGAAGGCCGTCGTGCGCGTCGGCCCGTGGGTGCATGCGGAAGTGCGCTACGGCGGCATTCCCGACTGGGTGGTGGACGGCATGCGCACGCGCGGCGACGATCCGCAATACCTGCGCCACGTGGCGCGGCTGTACCGCGAAATCGGCCAGCAGCTGAAGGGCACCCTGTGGAAGGATGGCGGCCCCGTCATCGGCCTGCAGCTGGAAAACGAATACAACCTGAGCGGCCCGGGCGAGGGCGCCGGCCACATCGCCACCCTGAAGAAGCTGGCGCTGCAGGCGGGCATGGACGTGCCGTACTACACCGTCACCGGCTGGGATGGCGCGCAGTATCCGTCCGGCCAGGTGACGCCGGTGTTCGGCGGCTATGTCGACGAGCCATGGGCCGTGTCGACCACCGAACTGCCGCCGAAGGAAACCTACGCGTTCCGCTTCGACAGCCGGGTGTCCGGCGACCTGGGTGCGCAGACGAAGTCGCACGGCCCGGGCACCGCCGAGGCGGACATCGACAAGACCCCGTTCCTCGGCGCCGAATACGGCGCCGGCCTGCCGTTCATGTATCGCCGCCGCCCGGTGGTATCGCCGGACGACATCGCCTCGATGCTGCCGGTGCAGCTGGGTTCCGGCGTGAACCTGATGGGCTACTACATGTTCCATGGCGGCCGCAATCCGGTCGGCGGCACCACGCTGGAAGAAAGCAGCATCAGCGGCGGCTACAACGATACGCCGGCGATCAACTACGATTTCCAGGCGCCGCTGGGCCCGGACGGCCAGCAGCGTGCCGTGCTGGGCTACCTGCGCCCGTTCCATTACTTCATCGCCGGTTTCGGCGACCGCCTGGCACCGATGACGGTGCGCAAGCCGGACGTGACGCCGGCCGGCCCGCAGGATCTGCAAACGCCGCGCGTGTCCGTGCGCAGCAGCGGCGACAGCGCCTTCGTGTTCGTCAACAACCACGTACGCCAGTATCCGATGCCGGCGCAGTCGCTGCAGTTCGACGTGAAACTGGCGGGCGGCACGGTGCGATTCCCGCGCCAGGCCGTGACGGTGCCGAACGGCGCGTACGCGATCTGGCCGGTGAACTTCGACCTGGACGGCACGCGCCTGCGCTATGCGACGGCACAGCCGGTCGCGCGCCTCGATGGCGGTGCCGATGGCATTACTTACGTGTTTGCCGCCGCCGCCGGCGTTCCCGTCGAGCTGGCGCTGGAAGCCGGTGGCGCGACGGTGGAGACGTCCGCCAGCCGCGTCACCGAACAGGGCGCCACGATCCTCGCCGTGACGCCGGGAACGTCGCGCGCATTGACGATCCGGCGCGCCGGGGCAAAGCCGGTCCACCTGCTGGTGCTGACGGCCGAGCAGTCGCGCCAGCTGGCCGTCGGCGAGATCGGCGGCCAGCGCCGCCTGGTCCTGAGCGGCCAGCAAACCTGGTTCGACGGCGGCAAGCTGCACCTGCGCTCGGTCGGCGATGCCGCGATGCGCTTTGCCGTCTACCCGGCACTGGCCCGCGCGCCGAAAGCGCAGCATCCACTGCGTACGCAGGGCAATGACGGCGTATTCCAGGCATATGAGGCCACGCTGCCGGCAGTGCGGCTGACCGCCACCGCCACGCCGCTGCGCGAAGCACGCCCGGCGCCGGCGGTGATGAAGGGCGGCCTCGCGAAGGCGGCCATCCAGCCGATCCCGGAAGCCTGGCGCAGCGCCGCCACCTGGCGTATCGACGTGCAGCCCGACGCGCTGAAACACGTCGACGATGCGCTGCTGCAGATCGACTTCACGGGCGACATCGGCCGGCTGTTCGACGGCACGCGCCTGGCGGACGACTGGTATTACAGCGGTTACGGCTGGCAGGCCGGCCTGAAGGCGCTGGCGGCGAAGAACGCACTGTCGCTGGCGGTGCTGCCGCTGCGCGCCGACGCCCCGGTCTACATCCCGAAAGAAGCACGCCCCGAATTCGGCGCACAAGCGCAGATCGCGCGCGTCAATCAAGTGAGCCTGATACCCGTGTACCAGCTCACCGTCACACCATAAAAATTTTTACACCATCGGAGAAAGCATGAACCTCACCAAGCAACCAGGTCGCCGCCACGCGATCGCCATCGCCGCAGCCCTCTGCGCGATGCCGGCACTGGCACAGACCACCGACACTTCCGCCGCTCCAGCAGCCCCAGCCGCCGAGACGCAGCAGGTCGTCGTGACCGGCATGCGCGCCAGCCTGCAAAAGGCCCAGGACCTGAAGAAGAACGCCGACCAGGTGGTCGACTCGATCGTCGCCGACGATATCGGCAAGCTGCCCGATTCGAACGTGGCCGAGGCACTGCAACGGATCACCGGCGTGCAGATCTCGCGCAGCCGCGGCGAAGGCGACCGGGTACAGATCCGCGGCCTGTCGCAGACCCAGACCCTGGTCAACGGCCGTTCCATCTTCACGGCCGGCAAGGAACGCGGCCTGTCGTTCCAGGACGTGCCGTCCGAACTGCTGGCCGGCGCCGACGTGTACAAGAGCCCGACGGCCGAACAGGTCGAAGGCGGCATCGGCGGCGTGATCGACCTGCGCATGCGCCGGCCGTTCGACTTCGCCGGCTCGAAAGTGGCCGGCACCATCAAGGCCACCGATGCCGACTACGCCGACAAGCGCAACGGCGAAGGCTCGCTGCTCGTGTCGAACCGCTGGAAACTGAACGGCCAGGATTTCGGCGCGCTGATCTCCGTGGCGCACCAGAAGCGCAACTACCGTTCGGACATGCAGGAACTGGATCCGCCATCCCAGCTGGCCGACGGTTCGGGCGCCTACGCGCCGATCGGCGCGTGGTACTCGTACGAGATGGGCGAGCGCGAACGCACCGGCATCAACTCGTCGCTGCAATGGCGCCCGATGCGCGGCGTCGAGCTGTACCTGGATGCCAACTACACGAAGCTGGAAAGCACCACCGACACCTATGGCTTCTACGGCTCGCCGTACTGGCCGAACTGGACCGCTGAAACCAATGCCGGCGCCATGTGGCCGCGCGGCAGCGTCACCACCGAGAACGGCAATGTCACCAAGGGCACGTTCTACGGCGCCGACCTGACCACCTCCGGCTACATCGGCGACAATGACACCAAGACCCGCCAGCTGGCGATCGGCGGTTCGTGGCGCGCCAACGGCTGGACCGTCAAGTCCGAGCTGGGTTACACCAAGAGCAATTTCGAGCGCTTCTACCAGGAAGTGCGCCTGGGCGTGGGTACTGCCAGCCCGGCATTTACGTACGACCTGACCACCGAGCTGCCGTCCGCCTACCCGGAACTGGCCAACCCGAACGACCTGGTCACGCCATCGCAGTACTGGGCCGACAAGGCGCTGTACTTCCGCCAGAAGAACGAAGGCCGCGAGACCACGTGGCGCGGCGACGTCGAGCGTAGCCTGGACAGCGACCTGATTCCGCGCATCAAGGCCGGCGTGCGCCTGACCGACCGCAAGGCATCGAGCTCCGAGATCAACACGATCGACGATATCTGGAATGCCGCCGGCACCGGCCCCGTGGGCGGCGCGCTGCCTGGCCTGGCAAGCCAGATCGG
Source organism: Pseudoduganella sp. jia 9 (assembly GCF_055502615.1). NCBI lineage: Bacteria > Pseudomonadati > Pseudomonadota > Betaproteobacteria > Burkholderiales > Oxalobacteraceae > Pseudoduganella > Pseudoduganella sp. jia 9. The sequence goes on from NZ_JBUPWE010000001.1 coordinate 157,920, forward strand.
CACGATTCCATACAGCGACCTGCTGCACCGCGAAGGTGCCGGCAACATCCCGAAACAGTGGCTGTCGATCGCCAACCTGGACTGGCTGCGCAACCCGCAGACCGTGCGCGACGCGCTGGGCCTGGCGGTACCGGCCTTCGACGCGGGCCAGACCTTCGACTTCGGCGAGAAAACCCAGGCCCTGTACGGCATGGCCGACTTCGAATCCGAACTGCTGGGCAAGGAAGTGACCGGTAACTTCGGCGTGCGCTACGTGCGCACGAAAACCGAGCGCCGCTGGCAGGAACTGCAGAACAACGGCTACGTGACGCGCCAGGCCGATACCACCGACGACGACTTCCTGCCGAGCGTGAACGCGCGCATGGAGCTGACGGACAAGCTGATCGCCCGTGTCGCCGCCTCCAAGGTCGTGACGCGCCCGGACTTCAACCAGCTGACGCCGAGCCTGTCGCTGGATGCCAACAACCGTACCGGCTTCGTCGGCAACCCGGACCTGCAGCCACTGTCGGCGCGCCAGTTCGACACCACGCTGGAGTACTACCTGAGCCAGAGCGACTACGTGTTCGCCGCGGCGTTCTACAAGAAGGTCGACGGCTTCATCCAGACCACCACGAGCGACGTGAAGTACGGCGACACCACGTATGCGGTGCGCACGCCGTCGAACGGCAACGACGGCACGATCAAGGGCCTGGAAATCGGCTACCAGGGCTTCTTCACGAACCTGCCGGGCTACTGGAAAGGCCTGGGCCTGCAAGCCAACTTCACGTACGTGCACAGCAAGGCACCGGGTCCGCTGGAAGGCCAGCAGACCGCGCTGGAAAACCTGTCGAAGCAGAGCTACAACATCGTCGGCATGTATGACTGGAACGACTTCGCGCTGCGCCTGGCCTACAACTACCGCGGCAAGTACCTGGCCGGCACGGAGAACTACTACGTGAACAACGGCGCGACGATGTCGCAGACGCCGGCGTACATGAACGGCTACGGCCTGGTCGACGCCTACGCCAGCTACCAGCTGACGAAGAACCTGAAGGTGGCGTTCGAAGTCAGCAACCTGACGCGCAAGTCGCGCAGCAGCTACTACGGCGTGACCGGCACGCAGTTCGGCCGCTATGCCGACGACCGCCGCTTCGGCCTGAGCCTGCAAGCGAACCTGTAATGCATGGCCGCATGCGGCGGTCCCAGGTGATCCACTGGTGACCGCCGCATGCTCCGCCACCGCCGAACCACGCGCCCGCGTGGCGATGGCCGCACCGTCCGGCGCGGCCATTTTTTTTCGGCTTTCGAACATGACCTACCGGAGACCAAGATGATGACATTTGCATTCCGTCCGTTCGCGCTGGCAGCGCTGCTGGGCGCCGCCCTGTGCGCGGCAAGCGTGCCGGCAGCGGCCAATGAACCGCTGCTGGCCGGCGGCGACTACTCGGTGCTGCCGCTGATGGAAAAGCACGGCGCCGTGTTCAGCGACCGCCAGGGCAAGCCCGGCGACGCGCTGAAGATCCTGCGCGAATCCGGCCACAACATCGCCCGCCTGCGCCTGTATGAAGGCCCGGGCCCCGGCACCGGCAACGAAGGCTGGCACTGGCCGGCCGGCTCGATGGATTTGCCGGACCTGCTGAAGATGGCACGCCGCAGCGCCGACCTCGGCATGCAGATCGAACTGACGTTCCACTACAGCGACTTCTGGACCAACAGCAAGACGCAGATCGTGCCGGCGAAGTGGCGCGCCGAACTCGATAAACTCCCGGACGACAATGCCCGCTTCGAACGGCTGCGCCAGCTGGTATTCGAACGCACGCGCGAAGTGATGGCGGCGCTGAAGGCGCAGGGCACCACGCCGCAGTACGTCTCGGTCGGCAACGAGACCGAAGGCGGCATGCTGTACCCCTACGGAAAACTGGGCGGCAAGACGCTCGATGAAAACTGGCCGCGACTGGGCGCGCTGTTCCAGGCCGGCTACGACGGCGTGAAGGCCGTGTCGCCAGCCAGCCAGGTGATCATCCACCTGGACGACGGCGGCAACGTGGCCAAGTACCGCCACTACTTCGACCACCTGCAGAAGCTGGGCGTGAAGTGGGACGTGATCGGCGCGTCGTATTACCCGTTCTGGACCAAGCGCAACGTGGCGCAGTTCACCGCTTTCGCACAGGAGATCACCAAGCACTACGACCGCGACCTGTTCGTGATGGAGACCGGCTTCAACTGGTCGCCGGTGCTGCCGAACGGCCACGCCGGCCAGTTGTCCGACAACGGCCCGTATCCGGCAGCCATGAGCTCCCCGGAAGGGCAGGCCGCGTTCATCGACGAGCTGCTGGGCGCGCTGCGCCGCACCGATCGCGTGCTGGGCGTGCTGTACTGGGACCCGGTGATGATCGAGGTGCCGGGCACCGGCTGGGCGGTGCGCGACGCGGACGGCAAGCCGGGCGCCAATGTGGTATCGAATACCACGCTGTTCGACTTCAAGGGCCGTGCGCTGCCGGTGCTCGATGCGTGGCGCAAGCACACGCCGCCGGTGCGGAAGCAGTAAGCGCGGGAGCGCCGCGATTGACGGAGGCAGGGTAGCGGCCTATCATGGCTGACGCACCGGGGATTTGCACCCGGTTTTGCCTCCGATCGCGTCCCCGCATGCACGACATCCTTTCCGACCGATTCGTCCGCTCCCACCTGAAGATGCGCCAGCTCGTGCTGCTGGTGGAACTCGGCCGCCATGGCTCCATCCTCCATGCGGCGCAGGCGGCCAACCTCACGCAGCCGGCCGCCTCGAAGCTGCTGGCCGAACTGGAACACGCACTGAACGTGCAGCTGTTCGAGCGGCTGCCGCGCGGCGTGCTGCCCACCTGGTATGGCGAAGTGCTGATCCGCCGCGCCGGCGCCGCGCTGGCGGAGATGGATGCGGCGCACCAGGAAGTGATGGAGCTGCTGTCCGGCCTGTCCGGCAAGGTCAATATCGGCGCGGTGCTGACGCCTTCCGCCGGCCTGCTGCCGGATGCGATCAAGCTGCTGAAGACGCGCCATGCGCGCGTGCGCGTGTCCGTCACCGTCGACACCAGCAAGTTGCTGACCGACAAGCTGCGTGCCGGCGAACTCGATATCGTGATCGGCCGCGTGCAGGATTCGAGCGCCGCCGGCGAACTGCATTTCGAGCCGGTCACCGACGAGCCGCACAGCCTGATCGCCGGCGCAGGCCATCCGCTGGCCACGCGTACCGACCTGACGCCGGCCGACCTGGCCGGCGAACCGTGGATCGTGCCGCCGGCCGGCTCGGTGCTGCGCGACCGGCTGACGGCGCTGTTCCTGTCGCATGGCCTGGAGCCGCCGTCGGACACCGTGGAAGCGATGTCGCTGCCCGTCATCGTCAACCTGCTGGCGGGCAGCCGGATGGTGTCGGCGCTGCCGGCCGAACTGGTGCGGCCTTACCTGGACATGGGACTGATCACCGTGCTGCCGTATGACCTGGGGCTGACGATGGACCTGTACGGCATCGTCACCCGCAAGCTGCATCGCCTGTCGCCCGGGGCGGAAGCGATGCTGGCTACGCTGCGCGAAGTGGCCGCGCAGCGCTATCCCATGGAGCATGGATGAAGGCCTGCAAACTGTTTCGCGTCGGCGAACGGCCCGTGCTGGCGGACGAGGATGCGGCGCTCACGCCGCTATGCAGCGGCGACGAGCGCGCCGACCGGCAGTTCGGCAAGGGGCTGCACCGGGAAATCGCGGCGTTGCAGGAAATGCTGTACGCCGAGCACCGGCGCAAGGTACTGGTGGTGCTGCAGGGCGTCGATTGCGCCGGCAAGGACGGCACCGTGCACCACCTGTTCCGCAAGATCAATCCGATGGGGCTGCGGCCGGTACGTTTCGACGTGCCGACGGCAGCCGAGACCGCGCGCGACTTCCTGTGGCGCGTGCACCTGCAGGTGCCGCGCCAGGGCGAGATCGCGGTATTCAACCGCAGCCACTACGAAGACGTGCTGCACCCGGTCGTGCATGACCGGATCGACGGGCACGAGGCGGATCGCCGCTACGCACAGATCCGCGATTTCGAACGCATGCTGGCCGAATCGGGCACCACGATCGTCAAGGTATTCCTGCATATCTCGAAGGACGAGCAGCGGCGCCGGCTGCAGGACCGCATCGATGATCCGGAGAAGCACTGGAAGTTCGATCCGGACGACCTGAAGAACCGAAAAAAATGGTCCGGATATCTCGCGGCCTACGAAAGGGCGATCGCCGAGACCGATGCGCCCCACGCGCCGTGGTACATCGTGCCGGCCGATTCCAAGCCGCACCGGGATATCGCGGTGGCGGCGCTGCTCGCGGAAACGATGCGGGGCATGCATCTCGCGTTTCCGGCGGGCGATCCGAAGCTGGCCAAACTGAGGGTGAAGTAGCAGTGCTCCACGAAGTCGCAGATCACGCCCGCATCGCAGGGGGCGTAGCAGGGGTTTCGAGGAGCACGCTCCTCGCCTGCGTAGCGGTGATCCCATGCATGGGATCACTCCTCCCTGTCCCCGGCAAGCACCAGCTGCGCCCCGGCCGGCATACAATGGCTTTTTTCCATCACATCGTTGGATTCGACATGACTATATTGTCCAGGTTCGCGGCCGTCTCCGCATTCGGCCTGCTGGCGGCGGCATCGGCGTTCGCCCAGCAGTCCGCTCCATCCACCGCGAGCGCGCCGGCTGCCGCCCCGGCGCCAGCCGCACGTTACGCCAGCTGCCCCGCCATCCTGCACCGCTCGTTCAAGCGCCTGCAGGACGAAGCGTCGCAGGACCTGTGCCAGTATGCCGGCAAGGTCGTCCTCGTCGTGAACACGGCCAGCTATTGCGGCTTCACGAAGCAGTACGAAGGCCTCGAAGCGCTGCATGCGAAGTATGCGGACAAGGGCCTGGTGGTGCTGGGCTTCCCGTCGAACGACTTCGGCAAGCAGGAACCGGGCACGGCCAAGGAAATCGCCGACCTGTGCTTCAACACCTACGGCGTCAAGTTCCCGATGTTTGCCAAGACGGTGGTGTCCGGCAGCACGCCGAACCCGCTGTACGCCGACCTGATCAAGGCCACCGGCAAGGCGCCCGGCTGGAATTTCCATAAATACCTGATCGGGCGCGACGGCAAGGTGATCGAGAACTTCCCCAGCAAGGTGACGCCGCAGGACAAGGCCCTCGTCGGGGCGATCGAGAAGGCGCTGGCTTCCTGATCAGCCGCGGACGAGTTCGAAACCCTCGTCCAGCCATCCGGTCACACCGCCCGGCATGATCTTCACCGGCCGTCCCAGCTTCGCCAGCCGGATGGCGGCGCGGGCGGCGCCGTTGCAGTGCGGGCCGGCGCAATAGGCGACGAACAGCGTGTCCGCCGGATACTCGGCCATCTTCGAACCGATGATCTTGCGGTGCGCGAGATCGACGGCGCCGGGCACGTGTCCTTCGGCATATTTTTCCGATCCGCGCACGTCGAGCAGTACGAAATCCTGCTGCGGCGTGCCGAGCACGCTGTGCACATCCCAGCAATCCGTCTCGAAGCGCAGCGAACCTGCGAAATGCGCGAGCGCCGCATCGGCGGGGGCGGCGGGAACTTCGGTCACGATCGACATGTTTTCTCCTTTGTATGTGTACCTTCGCGGACATCGCGGTTGGCATGGAGACCTCATTGTCGGCCCGGCCGGCGCAATCCTGCAGTGGCGCGGATGCCAATCCACGTTAAGATCGCGCCATGGCACCTTCTTCCACCAGCAAGCCCCATCTCGTCGTCGCGCTGGCCTACGATGGCCTGTGCACCTTTGAATTCGGCTGCACGGTCGAGCTGTTCGCGCTCGACCGGCCGGAACTGGGTGTGGACTGGTACGACTTCCAGGTGTGCGCGGTGGAACGTGGACCGATCCGCGCGGCCGGCGGCATCACCGTGCAGGCGCGCTACGCGCCCGGCCTGCTGAAAAAGGCCGACACCATCGTCATTCCCGGCTGGCGCGATGCCGATGAAGCGCCGCCGCCCGCTCTGGTCGCGGCGCTGCGCGCCGCCCATGCCCGCGGCGCGCGGCTGTGCTCGATCTGTTCCGGCGTGTTCGTGCTGGCCGCGGCGGGCGTGCTCGATGGCCAGCGCGCCACCACGCACTGGCGCTACGCCGAACGGCTGGCGCAGCGCCATCCGGCGATCGTGGTGGAACCGGATGCGCTGTATATCGACAACGGGCAGGTGATCACGTCCGCCGGCTCGGCCGCCGGGCTGGACATGCTGCTGCACCTGATGCGCCGCGATTACGGCGCGCGGGTCGGCAACATGGTGGCGCAGCGGCTCGTGGTGGCGCCGCACCGCGAAGGCGGACAGGCGCAGTTCCTGCCAAGGCCCATGCCGGCCGACGAGGCGGGGCGGCTGGCGAAGCTGATGGACTGGCTGCGGCGGCATCCGGCGCAGGCGCATACGGTGGCCACGATGGCCGAACGGGCGGCGATGAGCGCACGCACGTTGCAGCGTCAATTTCGGGATACCACCGGGATGGGACCGGTCGAATGGCTGACGCGCGAGCGGGTGGCCCTTGCCAAGGAGCTGCTGGAATCGCCGCTGCCGCTGGCCCAGGTAGCCGAGCAGGCCGGATTCGGTTCGGAGGAAACGCTGCGCCATCACTTCCGGCGGCTGGCGGCAACGACCCCGGGCGCTTACCGGAAAGCATTCCTTGTTGCGGGCACATCCGTCGACTAAGCTGCATGGGCGCGGCCGCCCGGCCGCGCATCCCGAACCCGAGATCGAAATCCAATATCCAGCAAAGGAGTCCACCATGCCTTATGTCGATGGTTTCGTCGTCCCCGTCCCGAAAGACAAGATCGAAGCGTACCGCACGATGGCCGAAACGGCCGGCGCCGTCTGGCGCGAGCACGGCGCACTGGAGTTCCACGAATGCATTGCCGACGACGTGAAGCCGGGAGAACTCACGTCTTTTCCACAGGCGGTGCAGCTGAAGGATGACGAAACGGTGTTCTTTTCGTGGATCGTCTACAACTCGCGCGAGGAACGCGATGCGATCAACGAGAAAGTGATGAACGATCCACGCCTGAAGGACACCATGAGCCCGGAGTCGATGCCGTTCGACGGCAAGCGCATGTTCTGGGGCGGCTTCCAGACCTTCGTCAGCCTGTAGTCACCTGCTGTAACGCCCGCTTACAGGCCTGCCTCAAGTAGCGGTCAGCTCGGCGCGCAGCGCCCCCCGCAGTGCGTTGCAGACGACGATTTCCTCGGCGCCGGCCAGCATGCCGCGCGTGATGAGCGCTTCCGTGGCGCCCCATGCTTCCAGCACCACGGCGCGCATCACGCCCGGCAGCAGGCCGCTGGCCAGCGGCGGCGTCAGCCAGCGGCCGCCAATGCGCACGAACACGCTGCTGCGGCCGCCCTCGGTCAGTTCGCCACGTTCGTTGAAAAACAGCTGGTCGAATGCGCCCCGCGCTTCGGCCGCCTTCCAGGCCGCGTCGTAGCCGGCGCGCAGCGTGCTCTTGTGGCGCAGGAACAGGTCGTCCGACGCGGTCGGCGCATCGGCCAGCAGCACGCGCACCGGCTGCTGCAGCGGCGTCAGCAGGCCGCTCTGCACCGCGAAACCGCCCGCCGCGTTCAGGGCGAGCCGCAACCGGCACTCGCCGCCGGGCGGCAACCCTTCGCAGGCGATCGCGATGTACGCCCGGGCGGCCGCCTCATCCCATTGAAAGCCGAAATAACGGGCCGAGCGCTCCAGCCGCGCAAGGTGGCGCTCCACGTGGCGCGCTCCCTGCTCGCGCGTGGCGTACATCGTTTCAAACAGCTCGAAATCGTTCGACAGGCCGGTGAGAAAGCGCGCCTTCAAGCGGCACTCGGCGTATTCGTCCGCCGCCACGCTGTCGTGCACGATGCCGGCGCCCACCCCCATTTCGCCGGGGCGCACGCCGTTCGCCGCCGGCTGCAGGGCCAGGGTGCGGATCGGCACGTTCAGGCAGAAATCGCCGGGCGCGCCGGGCCGCGGCGGATCGAACCAGCCGATCGCGCCGGTGTACAGGCCGCGCGGTGCCGGTTCCAGCTCGGCGATGATTTCCATCGTGCGCCGCTTGGGCGCGCCGGTGATCGAGCCGCAGGGATACAGCGCGGCGAACAGGTCCGCCAGCGTGACGCCCGGCCGTACTTGCGCCTGCACGGTGGACGTCATCTGCAGCACGCCGCTGTAGCGCCGCACTTCGAACAGTGCGGGCACCTTGACGGAGCCGGTCGCGGCGACGCGGCCGATGTCGTTGCGCAGCAGGTCGACGATCATCAGGTTTTCCGCGCGGTTCTTCGGGTCGGCTGCCAGGGCGGCGGCACGTTTCGCGTTCTCGCCGTCGATGTCCTGCGCCTGGCCAGGCAGCGCCGCGGGCGCGGTGCCCTTCATCGGTTGCGCGGTGAGCGTATTGCCGGTGCGCCGCACGAACAGTTCCGGCGACAGCGACAGCACCGCCGTGCCATCGTCGGCCATCACCAGCGCGCCGTATGGCACCGGCTGGCGCGCGCGCAGGCGCTGGTACAGCGCGCATGGCGCGCCGAACGCATCGAAACGCAGGCGGTAGGTGTAGTTGACCTGGTAAGTGTCGCCAGCCGCGATGTACTCGCGGACCTGCGCGATCGCCGCGGTGAATTCCGTTTCGGTGACGTTGGCGTGGATGCCGGCCAGGCCGGCGACGCCGTCGCCGGCGCGCTCCGCCAGCCACTGGGCCACGGCCTCGCCGTCCAGGTGCTCGCACTGCCGGAACAGCAGTACCCGCGCCAGCGGCACGCCGGCCTCGCGTGGCGGGATGCCGACAATGTGATGGCCAAGCTCGTAGCTCAACAGCGTCACCGCGTACAGGCCCTGCGCCAGTGCCGCTTCCATGTCGCGCAGCAGCGCCGGCCACGCGTCGAACGACGCGCAGCGCAGCGTGCGCACGTGGCCGGTCAGCAGGCGCGAACGGCCGCCGGCCGCGGCATCGTCGAGCAGGGCGAAGCAGTCGGGATTCATCGCATCAGCAGCGCGATCTGCGCATTCGCGTCCTGCGCCGGGGACAGTACGAAGCCGCTCTTTGCATAGCGGTGCCAGCGGCCCACCACGAAGGCCACCATCAGGCTGGCGCGGGCGGCGATGTCGCGCTCCTCGTCGCGGCCGGGACTTGCATCGGCGGCGGCGGCGTCCGCGGCAGCCTGCCGCAGCGCACCTTTCAGCGCCAGCTCCACGCGGTCGTAGAAGCCGTTCATGCGCTGCTGCAGCCGCTCGTCTTCGCCCACCAGCGCATCGCCGATCAGCACGCGCGACATGCCCGGGTTGTTGGCGGCGAAGTGCAGCAGCATGGCGAGGATGTCGCAGGCTTGCGCCAGGCCGTCCTGCTGGCGTTCGGTGATCTGGTTGATCAGGCCGAACACCGAGGATTCGATGAACTCGATCAGCCCCTCGAACATCTGCGCCTTGCTGGCGAAATGGCGGTACAGCGCCGCCTCGGATACTTCGAGCCGGCGCGCCAGCGCGGCCGTGGTGATTTTCTCGCCCTTCGGTTGCTCGAGCATCGCGGCCAGGGCCTGGAGGATTTGCAGCTTGCGCTGGCCGGTCGGTTGGGTTGCCATTATTCGATCACGGTATTGCGGCGCAAACGGGACAGCCGCGCCGGCAGGTGTTTGACGGATTTTACTTTGACGTCGACCCAGCCGGGGCGGTTGAGGCGTTTCGGCGGGTGGGCGGTGCCGATCGGGTCGCCCACCTTCAGGTATTGCGTGACCCACGCGGTGCGCATGCCCAGCGCGTGCGCGGTGCGCAGGTTGGCCAGCGTGTCTTCGACCAGGATGCAGCGGCGCGGCGCCACCTGCTGGCGGCGCATTACCTTGCGCAGCAACAGCTTCGACGGCTTGGGCCGCAACTGGCCATGCACGCGCATCGATTCGATCGCGATATGGTGCGAGAAGTGGCGCTGTATGCCGAGGTGGCGCAGCACCATCGTCGAATAGCGGTGCGGCGCATTGGTCAGCAGCACCTTGCGGCCGGGCAGGCGCTTCAGCATCTGGCCCAGGCCTTTCTCGTGCCGGATCATCGAGACCAGGTCGTCCATGCCGTGCGTTTCGGCGAGAAAATGATCGGCTTTTACGCCATGGTGCTTCACCAGTCCCAGCAGGGTGGCGCCGTAGCGCTTCCAGTACAGCGTGCGCGCCGCGTTCACCGCGTCGATGTGCGCCGGCGCGGTGCCGTCGCCCAGCACGCGCGCGATGTACGTGTTCATGTTCGCCGTGATCGCCGGGAAGATGGCGTGCGACGCATTGTGCAGCGTGTTGTCGAGGTCGAACAGCCAGACCGGGGCCAAAGGTTTAATATTCACGTCTCTCGGAACTGCAAAGGTAGCCATGCGACGCCAGATTATAGTGATGTTTTGTTGCCTGTTCGTGTTTACCGCGGGGCTGGCACCGCGGGCGATGGCGGCGGACGGCATTCCGAACCGGGGCGCGCTGTTCCGCATCGAGCCGGCGCAGGGAAACGCGGGCAATGTCGCATGGCTGTTCGGCACGATACACGTGGGTGCGCGCAGCTTCTATCCGCTCGAACCGAAGATCATGGCGGCGCTGGAAAATGCGGCGGTGCTGGCGCTGGAAGTCGACCCGCTCGGCAGCCAGGACGACATTGCCCGCGCCGTGCGCGAATACGGCATGTACCCGGCCGGCCGCGGGCCTGCTTCCGCCGACCTGGCGGCCGCCTACCGGCCGCGCCTGGAACGCCTGCTGCGCCAGTACGACGTGCCGCCTGCGTCGGTGGCGCCGATGAAGCCGTGGATGCTGGCCAGCCTGCTGACGGTGCGCGAATTCGAACGGCAGGGCTACCAGACCGAGCTGGCCGTGGAAACGTGGCTGTCGCAGGGCGCCCGGGCGCGCAAGCAGAGGATCGTCGAACTGGAATCGGTGCAGGGGCAAATGGCGCTGTTCGGCCGCATGACGACGGCCGACCAGGCGCTGTTCCTGCAGGAGACCATCGATGCGATCGATGGCAGCGAACAGGCCAGCGATGCGCGCGCCATCGCCACCGCCTGGGCCACGGCCGACCAGGCGGCGCTGGACCGCATTGCCGACAAGACCGCCACCGACGACACGTTCTCCGGCCGTTTCGTCAGCCGCGTGCTGCTGGACGGGCGCAATCCGCTGCTGGCCGACGGCATCGCGAAACTGCTGGCGCGCGAAAAGCAGAGCGTGGTGGCGATCGGGGTACTGCATCTGGTGGGGAAGAACAGCGTGCCGGAACTGCTGCGGCGACAGGGACTGCGGGTGGAGCGGGTGTACTGATGGAGGACTGCGGTGTACTGATGGAGGACTGCGGGATACTGCCGGAGACTGGTGCCCGGGGAGACTGGTGCCCTTTACGTGGATTGAACACGTGGCCTCTCCCTTACCAAGGGAGTGCTCTACCACTGAGCTAAAAGGGCATCTTTACTGCGGATGTCGAAGCACCACCGCAAAAAACGGGCGGCTTGTACCGCCCGGTTTTTTTAGTGAGACCGGATCATAGTGCCAAATGCCTGTTCGGTCAACACTTCCAGCAGCAGGCTGTGTTCGATGCGGCCGTCGATGATGTGCACCGTGTTGACGCCGGACTTGGCGGCATCGAGGGCCGAGGAGATCTTCGGCAGCATGCCGCCGGAGATCGTGCCGTCGGCGAACATCTCGTCGATTTCGCGGGCCGACAGGTCGGTGACCAGGTTGCCGTTCTTGTCCTGCACGCCGGCGATATTGGTCATCATGATCAGCTTTTCCGCTTTCAGGATCTCGGCGATCTTGCCGGCCACCACGTCGGCATTGATGTTGTAGGCCTGGCCATCCTGGCCGAAACCGATCGGCGAGATGATGGGGATGAACGCATCGTCCTGCAGCGCCTTGACGACGGCCGGGTTGATCGCGTCGATTTCGCCGACGAAGCCGATGTCCAGGTACTGGCCGGGATTTTCCTTGTCCGGCATGGCCATCTTGCGCGCGCGAATCAGGCCGCCGTCCTTGCCGGTCAGGCCCACTGCCTGGCCGCCGTAGTGGTTGATCAGCATGACGATGTCCTGCTGCACTTCGCCGCCCAGCACCCACTCGACCACTTCCATCGTTTCTTCGTCGGTGATGCGCATGCCCTGCACGAACGTGCCCTGCTTGCCGATCTTCTTCAGCGCATTGTCGATCTGCGGGCCGCCGCCGTGCACCACGACCGGATTCATGCCGACCAGTTTCAGCAGGATCACATCGCGCGCGAAGCCGTGCTTCAGGCGCTCATCGGTCATCGCGTTGCCGCCGTATTTGATGACGATGGTCTTGCCATGAAAATTGCGGATGTAGGGCAGTGCTTCCGCAAGGATCTGTGCCTTGATCGCCGGGGAAACGGCGGCGAGGTCATCGGCTGGCACATCCAGGTTCAAATTCGACAGTTGGCTCATGGCGGGTCCGGTAAAGAGTGTGGGGCAATTTTACAGCGAAGCGGCGGGCAAGGCCGCATGCCACCGGCCTGTATGGCCGGCAACGAAGATTTTGACGCGCATTATAGAGCCAAATTCGCGGCAAATTCGCATCAAACAAGTTGTCAATCCAGGAACGATGGATTAGCCTCGGCACGATGAGCACCTGCGAGCGCTGCGGCGCCACATTTCACTGCGCGATGGTCGATGGAAAGACCCGTGGCGAGGCCGGCGGCGATGAAGCGCCGTGCTGGTGCACACTGCTGCCACCCGCCGTTCCGGTACCCCGGCAGGCAGACGTCAAGGAGGAGCAGGCCGCCACGCCGGTCGTGGGCTGCTGGTGTCCGGACTGCCTGAAGGCGCATATCGCGGCGCTGCGGCGCTGACGCGGCTGAGCTTTCCGGGCTGTCAGCCGGCGCTTACCGTCGAGAAGAACCGCATCATTTCACGGCTTGCGTCCGGCCCCTTGCCGTCCGTGTAGCTGCCGGCCGGGCTGCCGCCGGACCAGGCGTGGCCGGCGCCATGGATCACCCAGTGCTCGGCCAGCGGCGAGCCGTCGTGCAGCCAGTGCTTGGTGCGCGTGTAGGCATGACCGTCCGGCACGCGGCCTGCCAGGCGCGACGGCAGCGCCCTGGTGCCCAGCGGATGGCTGCGCAAGCCTTGTGCCATCAGCTCTTCGCCATTGGCGGGATGAACGGTCGTATCCTGGTCGCCGTGGAACACGATGATCGGCAGGCCGGCGCTTTTTATTTCGCGCGCGCTGGCGCCGCGCTTCATCGCCGACAGCGCCGACGGCAGGTCGCGCGCCGCGGCGAACGGCAGGCCCGAATGCACGCCCACGGCGGAAAACAGTTCCGGGTACAGCGTGCCGACGATGACGGCCATCGCGCCGCCGGCCGACATGCCGGCGATGTACACCTGTCCCGGTGCGACCGGGTAGGTATCGAGGATGTCGCGCGTGATGCCGGCGATGATCGAGGGTTCGCCCTGGCCGTGTTTCTGGTCGAGTGAACTGAACCAGTTCCAGCAACGCGAGTTGTTGGCGTCCGGCGACTGCGCGGGATAGACGACGAAGCAGCGCCGTTCCTCGGCCACCGCGTTCATCTGCGTGCCGGCGGCGAAATCGTCCGGATCCTGCGCGCAGCCGTGCAGCATCACCACGAGCGGCAAGGCCTGCCCTTTCCAACAGGAGGGGATATACAGCTTGTAGGAACGGCTGCCCGCGTCGTTGGCATGGACGCCGCTCATGAATTGCGCGCCGGCGGGCGTTTTTACAGGGGTGGACGGCAGGTCGAAGACCGTGTCGGGCAGGTCGAACCTGGACGGCGCGGACTGCGCCGATGGTGTGAAGGAAGACAGCGTATATGCCGTTTCGGAATGGTCGCTGCCGAACAGCAGCTTGACCGTCTTTCGCAATTGCTTGAACCAGTGATGACCTTCATTCATGGTGTTCCCCGGAGGCTGGTGGATGCGTGGGTTGGTGAAATCGCTTGCCGCGCCGCGTCTCCTCTGCGCTCCGTGCAGTCCACGGGCCTTTTTTTTTTGGTCCAGTATAGCCACATTCGCCAAACCGGGGTGCAGCACTGTATCGGCTAAAATACACCCTCGCCAGAACGCCACCGCATTATGAAAACTGCATTGCCGGAACATGCCACGCCCGTCCCATCTCCCTGCGTCAGCCTGTGCAAGATGAACCGGGACAACGGCTTTTGCGAGGGCTGCCTGCGCTCGATCGAGGAGATCGTGGCGTGGGGAAAAGCCGACGACGACTACAAGCGCGCCGTGTGGGCCCAGCTTCGTTTGCGCGAGCAGACGATCGACTTCGACTGAAGCCCGCGCCTGCCGCGATCCGGAAAACATGATGACCTTACCCGACTCCATCCGCGTGTTCGAACGCGGCTGGCTCTCCGCCAATAATGTGCTGCTGGCCGGCCGCCACGACACGGCGCTGATCGACAGCGGCTACGTGACGCACGCGCCGCAAACGCTCGAGCTGGTGCGCCACGCGCTGCCAGGGCGCCGGCTCGACCGGCTGTTCACCACGCACCTGCATTCCGACCATTGCGGCGGCAACGCGCTGCTGCAGGCGCACTTCGGCTGCGACACCTTCGTGCCGGCCGCCGAAGAAGCGAAAGTGCGCCACTGGGATGAAGACGCGCTGACGTTCCGCGCCACCGGCCAGCAATGCCCGCGCTTCTCGATCGACGGCGTGGTGCGGCCCGGCGACGAGCTGACGGTGGGCGACCTCGAATGGCAGGTGCTGGGCGCGCCCGGCCACCATGCGCATTCGCTGATCTGGTACTGCCCCGCACAGAAGATCCTGATCTCGGCGGACGCGCTGTGGCAGAACGGCTTCGGCGTGATCTTCCCCGAACTGGAAGGAGAGGAGGGCTTCGCCGAAGCGGGCGCCACGCTGGACCTGATCGCATCGCTGGACGTGCGGCTGGTGATTCCCGGCCACGGCGCCATGTTCGACGACGTGGAAGCATCGCTGGCGCGGGCGCGGCGGCGCCTCGATTTCCTGTCCTCGAAGCCGTCCAACAACGCCGAGTACGCGGTGAAGGTACTGCTGAAGTTCCTGTTGCTGGAACGGCAGCGCATCCCGGTCGCCGGCGTGCAGGCGCTGCTGGCATCGATCCCGCTGGTCGTCGAAACCAACCGCCGGCACCTGTACAAGTCCGAGGAAGAACTGGCTGCCTGGGCCGTCAAGCAGCTCGTTCGCGGCCTTGCGGCCAAGGTCGAAGGCGACGACCTGGTGAATGTGTAGCATCCATGCCGAAGCGGTAGAGCGTTCCGTCTAGAATTCGCACGATCGTACTTTTATAAGTCTATAATCGTTTGATTCGATCCACCTCATCAACCCTAACAGCGAGTCGACCATGGCCTTGCCTTCCGTCCTGCAAAACCTGTCCCTTCCCGTGATTGCCTCGCCGATGTTCATTGCCAGCGGTCCCGCGCTGGTGGCGGCGCAGTGCAAGGCCGGCATCGTCGGTTCGTTCCCGGCACTGAATGCGCGGCCGGCCGAGCTGCTCGACAAATGGCTGACGGACCTGCAGCAGGAACTGGCGGAGTTCCAGGCAGCCAATCCGGACAAGAAAGTCGGCCCGATCGCCGTCAACCAGATCGTGCACCAGTCGAACGACCGCCTTGCCCATGACGTGGAAGTCTGTGTGCGTCACCAGGTGCCGATCATCATCTCGTCGCTGCGCGCGCCGCCGAAGGAAATGCTGGATGCGATCCACAGCTACGGCGGCATCGTGCTGCACGACGTGATCTCGATCCGCCACGCGCAAAAGGCGCTGGAAGCGGGTGTCGACGGCCTGATCCTGGTGGCTGCCGGCGCCGGCGGCCACGCCGGCACGCTGTCGCCGTTCGCGCTGGTCGGCGAAGTGCGCAAGTTCTTCGACGGTCCCATTGCGCTGTCCGGTTCGATCGCCACCGGCGACGCGATCCTGGCCGCGCAGGCGATGGGCGCCGACTTCGCCTACATCGGCTCGCGCTGGCTGGCCACGCAGGAATCGAACGTGACGGATGCCTACCGCGAGGCGATCGTCGAATCGTCGGCGGCCGATGTCATCTACACGAACCTGTTCACGGGCGTGCACGGCAATTACCTGAAAAAATCGATCGTGGCCGCCGGCCTGGACCCGGAAGCGCTGCCCGAATCGGACAAGACCAAGATGAGCTTCGGCTCCGGCACCGCCAAGGCCTGGCGCGATATCTGGGGCGCAGGGCAGGGTGTGGGTCTGATGGAAGACGTGCCGACCACCGCGCAGATGGTGGAGCGGTTGAAGGCGGAGTATGACGCGGCGCGCAAGCGATTGGCGCTGTAATTGAAAAAGGGGCCATTGGCCCCTTTTTTTTACTTCGCCGCCACCGGCGCCAGCGTTTCGTGCTGGGAGGTGGTGCGCTGCGGTGCCTTGTGCACCATGGTGTAGGCATAGTCGACGCCCATGCCGTACGCGCCAGAGTGTTCCTTGACGATATTCATCACCGCATCGTACGAATCGCGGTGCGCCCAGTCGCGCTGCCATTCCAGCAGCACCTGCTGCCAGGTCACCGGCACCACGCCGGCCTGGATCATGCGCTGCATGGCCATGTCATGCGCTTCCTTCGAGGTGCCGCCGGAAGCGTCGGACACCATGTAGATCTCGTAGTCGCCTTCCAGCATCGCGCACAGTGCGAACGTGGTGTTGCAGACTTCCGTCCACAGGCCGGCCACGATCACTTTCTTGCGGCCGTTCTTTGCCAGTGCGTCGCGCACTTTCTGGTCGTCCCACGAGTTCATCGAGGTACGTTCCAGGATGTCCTGGCCCGGGAACACGTCCAGCAGTTCCGGGTAGGTGTGGCCGGAGAAGCTCAGCGTTTCCACCGTGGTGATGGTGGTCGGGATATTGAACACCTTGGCGGCTTTCGCCAGGCCGACGGTGTTGTTCTTCAGGACCTGGCGGTCGATCGACTGCACGCCGAAGGCCATCTGCGGCTGGTGGTCGATAAAGATGAGCTGGCTGTTCTGCGGGGTCAGGACTTCGAGTTTCGGGTTGTTGGCATTGTTCGTCATGATGGGCACCTCGGGTGGGTTGTTCGTGGCGAAAATGGTATGCCAGACAACCCGCGGTGCCCATTGGCCTTAGGTGGGAGAGCTTGCCGCCCCGATCAAGGGTGTCGCTTCCAGCATGCGCGGCCGTACCGCATACAGCGTGGCACCGTCAAAGCTCAGCAGCAAGTCGATGCGCCCATAGCGCAGCACCGCCACGCCCCAGCCGCCATTGATGCCTTGCAGCCGCGCCGTCGTGCCCGGCGCGGCCAGTGCCTGCGGCGTGACACGCTCCGCATGGCCTGCGACGTCGATCCCCCGCACCAGCCGCACCACCGCATCCTCGTCATGGCGCCGGATCGCATCGACGAACGCATGGGCCAGCCGGGCGCTGTCCGCGCTCGCGCCGCGGCGGGCCGGCCCCGCCTGCACGCGCGCCTTGGCGCGGCGTACCAGCTGGCGCGAGTGGTCCGTCTTCAGGCCGAGGATGCGGCCCACTTCCTCGTGCGGCACATCGAACACCTCGTACAGCAGCAAGGCCGCACGCTCGTCGGGCGACAGCCGCTGCAGCATCAGCAGCACGCCATACGACAACTCGCACAGCCGTTCGACGTCGTCGCTGCCCGATGGCAGCTCATCTTCCAGCCACGCCTCGGGCAGCGCCGTCTCGCGCCTGGCACGGCGCAGCCGGTCGATGGCCAGCCGGGTCGCCACCGTCGTCAGCCAGGCGACCGGCGCCTGCAGCGTGTCCGGCGCGGCGGCATGCCAGCGCAGCCAGGTGTCCTGCACCACGTCTTCCGCTTCAGCCATGCTGCCCAGCATCCGGTAGGCGATCGACAGCAGCCGCCGGCGCGACGCTTCGAATACGGCAATGGAATCGTTCATCTCATCCTCCTTCCGCCACTGACGGCCGGGCATGCCGGAACGTGACAACCGCCGGGAAAAATAAATCCGTCACGCGGCAGCGCCGTGCGGCGTCAAGCAGGCACACCCTCATCAAGGAAACCGCCATGCACATGATTCCGACCGTCATCGAAAACACCGGCCGCGCCGAACGGGCCTACGATATTTATTCGCGCCTGCTGCGCGAACGCATCATCTTCATCGTCGGCCCTGTCACCGACGAATCGGCCAACCTCGTCGTCGCGCAACTGCTGTTTCTCGAATCGGAAAATCCCGACAAGGATATTTCACTGTACATCAACTCGCCCGGCGGCTCGGTTTACGCGGGCCTGGCGATCTACGACACGATGCAGTTCATCCGGCCGGCGGTGGCCACCATCTGCACGGGTTTCGCGGCCAGCATGGGGGCCTTCCTGCTGGCGGCGGGAGAGAAGGGCAAGCGCCATGCGCTGCCGAATGCCCGCATCATGATCCACCAGCCCAGCGGCGGTTCGCAGGGCACGGCGGCGGATGTCGAGATACAGGCAAGGGAGGTGCTGCACCTGCGCGAGCGGCTGAACCAGCTGTTCGCCGAGCGCACCGGGCAGGATGTCGCGCGGGTGGCGCACGACTCGGATCGCGACAAGTTCATGTCCGCCGCACAGGCCGTGGAGTATGGCGTCGTGGACGAGGTGCTCAGCCCGCGCAATGCAGGCTGACAGTGCTCAGGTGGACAAATCGGCGTTGTTGAGCGCCCACAGGCCGGGCAGGTTGCGCCAGTAGTTGTACGCGTCCATGCCATAGCCGACCACGAAGCGGTTCGGGATCACCAGGCCCACCAGGTCGGGTTTCACCGGCTTGATCTTGCCGATCGCCTTGTCCGCGAACACGACGATGACCACCTCCTTCGCCCCCATGTCCAGCAGGCGCTGCTTCACGTGGGCCAGCGTTTCGCCCTCGTCGAGGATATCGTCGACGACGATCACGGTGCGGCCCGCAACATTCGAGCGCGGCACCACCTTCCACACCACTTCGCCGCCGCGGTCCGCGTCGCCATAGCGGCTCACGTGGATGTAGTCGAACTCGAGCGGGAAGGTGAGCTGCGGCAGCAGGTTGCCGGTGAAGACGACGGCGCCGCCCATCACGCCGAGCACGAGCGGGAATTCCTCCAGCTGGTTGAAGCGTGCGTTCAGGTCGTCGGCCACCTGGCGCACGGCGTCGGACACCTGCTGGGCGGTGAAGATTTCCTCGGCGTTGTCCAGCAGCGCACGGGCCCGTTGATGATGAATTTCTTGCATGACGTGGAAAGTACAGTTGAAAAGTGCGCCAATTATCCGCGATTACGCAGCGGTTGTCCGGGCCCGTTTCAACGGTACTGGCTGTAATAGCGCAGTGTATCGGCCGAGCCCGGCTGCATGGCGGCTACATCCCGGCTGCATCCCGGCTGCATTGCGGCTGCATCCCGGCTGCATTGCGGCTGCATCCCGGCTGCGCATCTCAGCTGCGCATCTCAGCTGCGCTTCTCAGCTGTAGTCGCGGCGGTCGTCGATCACCTTGCCGTCATTGGGCAGGCTGCCAGCCGGTACGAACACGACTTCGCCGCGCAGCTTGGTGACATCGCGCAGCGTGGCGACGATGCCCGTGCCATCGGCCGTTGCCGGATCGTGTACTTCGCACTGCAGCGTCATCGTTTCATCGGCGATCGTGCCGCTCACCACCAGCCGCGCCTTCGCCAGGCCATGGCGGCGCGCGATGTCGTGCACCTGCGAAGGGTGCACGAACATGGCGCGCACCTTGGTGGTCTGGTCCGCACGGCCGAGCCAGCCGCGGATACGCGTGTTGGTGCGGCCGCAGGGCGATGGCGCCGCATCGGCCATCAGCGCGGACAGGTCGCCCGTGGCGAAGCGGACCAGCGGATAGTCCGGATTGAACACGGTGAGCACCACTTCGCCCACCTCGCCCGGTGACACGGGTTCGCCCGTGCCGGGCCTGACGATCTCGAGGATCACGTCCTCGTCCAGCACCATGCCCGGATCGAGCACGCCGCCGGTGCGCGTTTCGTAGGCGATGTTGCCGGCATCGGCCGACGCATAGGCCTGGCACACGTGCGGCACGCCATGCTCGGCGAACCACCTGCGCAGCGAGTCGGGCAGCGCCTCGGCCGATACCAGTGCGTGCGTCAGGCAGGATATGTCCGCTCCGGTGTCGGCGGCCTTTTCCAGGATCAGTTTCAGGAACGACGGCGTGCCCACGTAGGTATCCGGGCGCAGCGCCGCCATGGCCTGCACCTGCAGTTCGGTCTGGCCGCTGCCGGCCGGGATCACCGTGCAGCCGATCCGCGCGGCACCGCTTTCGACCATGAACGCGGCCGGGGTGAAATGGTAGGAAAAGCAGTTCTGCAACAGCCCGCCGGCGCGCACGCCGGCCGCGTACATCGGCCGCGCGAAGCGCCACCAGTCGGCGGCATGGCCTTGCGCATCGAAGATCGGCCCGGGCGACATGTAGATGCGCGACAGGGCGCGCGGTGCGGTGCTCGTCAGTCCGCCGAGCGGGCTGTCCTGCTGCTGCAATTCCTTCAGCTGCGACTTGCGCGTGACGGGCAGCTGCGCCAGCGCGGCACGGCTGTCGATGGCGGCCGCTTCCACGCCGTCCAGGATACGGGCCCAGCCGGGAGCCGACTGCGCCTGCCGCAGCAGTGCCGGCAGCCGTTGCATCAGGTCGCGCTCGCGCTCGTGCGGATCGCGGGTTTCCAGGTCGTCCAGTGTGCCGGGGTTCATGATCCGCCTTCCGCGATTTCCTTCTGCAGCTTCTTTGTCAGCTTGCCGAAGACGATGCCGTGGGCCCGCCTGAGCAGCGTGGCCGCCTCCTCGTCCGATACCGCCTTCGGGTCGTCGATCTGCACCCACTTCGCCCGCGCCAGGTACGGCGCGGGAATGATGCCGGGGCGGTCCGTCAGCGCCAGGAAGGCATCGTCGTCGACCTTGAAACTGATGCGGCTGGCCCGCGGGTCGTTGCCTGTCGCGGCGAACATCTTGCCGCCCACCGAGAACACCAGGCTCGATTCCCACTTGACGTCCTGCGTGGCGCCGGGCAGGCCGGCGCACAGTTTTTTCGCCTTTGCGATATTCAAGACAGCCACCTCATGAAAGCCAGCGCTTGCGCCGTTTATAGAATTTCTGGTCGCGAAAGTTCTTGCGGCCTGCGCCCGATACGCCCAGGTAGAATTCCTTCACGTCTTCGTTGGCCGCCAGTTCGGCGGCGGCGCCTTCCATCACCACCCGGCCGTTCTCCAGGATGTAGCCGAAGTCCGCGTAGCGTAGCGCCACCATCGTGTTCTGCTCGGCCAGCAGGAACGACACGTTCTCGCGCGTGTTGAGATCCTTGACGATGCCGAAGATTTCTTCGACGATCTGCGGCGCGATGCCCATCGACGGCTCGTCCAGCAGGATCATCGTCGGCTTGGCCATCAGCGCGCGGCCGATCGCGCACATCTGCTGTTCGCCGCCGGAGGTATAGCCGGCCTGGCTGGTGCGCCGCTCCTTCAGCCGTGGAAAATAGCTGTAGACGCGGTCCAGCTCATCGCGCAACCCGGCGCGCGACAGCTTTTTCGTGTAGGCCCCGGTGAGCAGGTTTTCCTCGATCGTCAGGTGGCCGAAGCAGTGGCGGCCTTCCATCACCTGCGCCAGGCCGCGCGTGACCAGCGCGTTCGGCGTCAGCTGGTCGACGCGCTCGCCGTTGAAGCGCACTTCGCCTTTCGTCACGTCGCCCCGTTCGCCGCGCAGCAGCGTGGAAATCGTCTTCAGCGTGGTCGACTTGCCGGCGCCGTTGGCGCCCAGCAGCGCCACGATGGCGCCCTGCGGCACTTCCAGCGACACTCCTTTCAGCACCAGGATCACGTGGTCGTAGATGACCTCGATATTGTTGACCGACAGCGCGCTCATGGCATGCAGGCCGGCTTGATGTTCTTCTCCGCCGCGTACTTGCCCGACGATTCGTCGATCAGCTTTTTCACCAGCGCGCGGTCGCCCACGATCCAGTTCGGCGTAATGGCGTTCCACTTCCTGCCGTCCCATTGCTGCACCTTCACGGCGCCCGAACCTTCGTGATCCTCGCAGCTGGTCTTCACGGTGGGGAACATGTTCGCCGCGCCCACCGCCTTCTGCCGCGCCGCGTCGATGTTCAGGTGTTCCAGGCCCCAGCGCATCTGTTCGCCGGTGACTGGCTTGCCCTTGCCGAATTTTTCCTGCGCAGTGCGCATGGCTTCGACGAACAGGATGCCGGCCGTGACGCCGCGCATGTGGTACACGGAGCCGATGCGGGCCTGGTCGGCCAGGTTGCCCTTGCCGGCCTTGTACAGTTTCGCGCGGATCTCGTCGAGCACGGGGTAGTTGCCGGGCGTATTGAACGACATCGCCGTGTATCCCTTGGCGGCATCGCCGGACGGCACGGTATCTTCCTCGGACCCGGCCCACCATACGCCGAGGATCTTTTCGCGCGGGAAGCCGTTGCGCTGCGCGGTCTTGATCGCCACCGAGTTCATCACGCCCCAGCCCCAGAGGATCACGTGATCGGGCCTTGCCTGGCGGATCTGCAGCCACTGCGCCTGCTGTTCGCTGCCCGGCGGCGCCACCGGAATCTTCACCAGTTCGAAGCCCTGCTGCTTCGCCAGCGCTTCCAGCACCGGCAAGGGTTCCTTGCCGAATGCGGAGTCGTGGTACAGGTGCACGATTTTTTTACCTTTCAGCGAACCGCCATTCTTGTCGGCCAGGTATTTCACCATCGCCGCGGCCTGGCTCCAGTAACTGGAAATGAGCGGGAACACGTAAGGGAACACCTTGCCGTTGGCGGCATCCGAGCGGCCGTAGCCCAGCATCGTCATCGGGATCTTGTCCTGCGGGATGCGGTCGAGGATGCCGTAGGCGATGCTGGTCGACAGCGGTTCCACCAGCGTGGCGCCGCCGCGCTGCGTTTTCAGCCGCTCGTAGCATTCGACCCCGCGCGACGGGTTGTACTCGGTCTCGCATTCCTGCCACGCGATCTTCACGCCGTTGACGCCACCGGCCGCGTTGACGAGCGCAAAATAGTCGATGATGCCGCCATAGAAGCCGGAGCCTCCCGAGGCATACGGCCCCACGCGGTAGGAGGGCAGCGCGACGAACTGCTCCTGCGCGAAGGCGGGAGCGATGGCGCCGGCAAGCAGGGTGCCAAGAATGATCGAGGACAGAAACTTCATGGTGGTCTCCTTTGGATTTTCTAATGAGGGAATGGCCACAGGCGCAACTTCTCCTTGCCAATCTGCCACAGGCGCGCCAGGCCATGAGGCTCCACGATCAGGAAGAAGATTATCAGCGCGCCGAACACCATCAGCTCCAGGTTCGACGCCACGCTGGTGGGCAGCGCGAGGCCGTGCGCGGCGATGTTCAGGAACACCGGCAGCAGCACGATGAAGGCCGCGCCGAGGAAGGAGCCGAGGATCGAGCCCACGCCGCCGATGATGATCATGAACAGGATGCGGAACGACAAATCCAGGCTGTAGGCTTCCGGTTCCACCGTGCCGAGGTAGGCGAACGCATACAGCGCGCCGGCCACGCCGCAATAGAACGAGCTGACGGCGAACGCCAGCAGTTTCGTGCGCATCGGGCGGATGCCGATCACTTCGGCGGCCATGTCCATGTCCCGCACGGCCATCCACGAACGGCCCACGTTGGAGCGCACCAGGTTCTTCGCCATCAGCGCCATCAGGGCCACCACGAGCAGCACCAGCACGTACTTGCGCTGCGGCGTATCGAACGCGTAGCCCAGGATCTCGATGCGCTGGGCGGTGATCACGCCGGAAGCGCTGCCGCCGGTCAGCCATGAAATCTTCGTCAGGCACCAGATCACGAAGAACTGCGTGGCCAGCGTGGCCGCGGCCAGGTAGAAACCGCGGATGCGCAGCGAGGGCAGGCCGAATGCGATGCCGACCAGGGCCGCGCACAGGCCGCCCAGCACGAAGGCGAGCAGCATCGGCATGCCGGGGATGCGCGCCACGAAATTCCACGAAGCGAACGCGCCGACCGCCATGAACGCGGCGGTGCCCAGCGACAGCTGGCCGGCATAGCCGGTGAGGATGTTCAGGCCCAGCGCGGCCAGCGCGAAGATCAGGAACGGGATCAGGATCGCCGACAGCAGGTAGGGTGAGGCAATCAACGGCACCGCCACTACGGCGACGGCCAGCGTGGCCAGCAGCGCGATGCGGTCCTGGCGGATCGGCAGGAGCTGGCCGTCGGCCTCGTAGGTGGTGCGGAACTGCCCGGCTTCGCGGTAGAGCATGTCAGATCCTCCGGATGATCTTTTCGCCGAACAGCCCTTCCGGCCGCACCAGCAGGAACAGCAGCGCCAGCACGTAGGGGAACCAGCCCTCGATGCCGCCGCCGACCAGCGGCCCGATGTACACCTCGGCCAGCTTTTCGGAAGCACCGATGATCAGGCCGCCGACGATGGCGCCGGGTACCGACGTGAAGCCGCCCAGGATCAGCACCGGCAAGGCTTTCAGGGCGATGAACGTCAGCGCGAACTGCACGCCATTGCGTGCGCCCCACAGCAGGCCCGCGACGAGTGCCACCACGCCTGCCACCGCCCAAACGATCGCCCAGATGCGCTGCAGCGGGATGCCGACGGCCTGCGCGGCCTGGTGATCGTCCGCCACGGCGCGCAGGGCGCGGCCGACCCTGGTCTTCGCGAACAGCAGCGCCAGCACGGCAACCATCACGCCGCAGATGACGGCGGCGATCACGTCGAACTGCGATACCACGATGTTGAAGCGGTCCAGCAGCGCCTGTATCGGCACATCCTCGATCGGCAGCGGCAACTGGTGCACCTGCGAACCCCACAGCAGCTGTGCCAGTCCTTCGAGGAAAAAGGCGAGGCCGATGGTGGCCATGAACAGCGTGATCTCCGGCTGGTTCACCAGCGGGCGCAGCACCACGCGCTCGATGGCGATGCCGAGCAGGATCATTGCCAGCACCGTGCAGGGGATCGCCAGCCACAGCGACATGCCGAATTTGTCCATCATGCCCACGCAGGTCAGCGCCGCGAAGAACACCATGGCGCCCTGGGCAAAATTGAACACGCCGGATGCCTTGTAGATCAGCACGAAACCGATCGCCACCAGCGCATACATCACGCCGGAGAGCAGGCCGCCGATCAGGACTTCGAAGAAAAAGTTAATGTCCATTGCCGCCGCTTTCCGCGCCATCCGCCGCGCTGCCCAGATATGCCCTGATCACTTCGGGATTCGCGCGCACTTCGTCCGGCGTGCCGTCGCCGATCTTCCTGCCGTAGTCGAGCACCACGACCCGGTCCGAGATATCCATCACCACGCCCATGTCGTGTTCGATCAGCACGATCGTCGTGCCGAACTGGTCGTTTACGTCGAGGATGAAGCGGCACATGTCCTGCTTTTCTTCCACGTTCATGCCGGCCATCGGTTCGTCGAGCAGCAGTATTTCCGGCTCGGCGGCCAGCGCACGGGCCAGCTCGACCCGCTTCTGCAAACCGTACGGCAGGCGCCCCACCGGCGTCTTGCGGATGTGCTGTATCTCGAGAAAGTCGATGATTTCCTCGGCCTTGCGGCGGTGGGCGATTTCCTCGCGCCGCGCCGGGCCCCAGTGCAGCGCCTGCAGCAGGAAATTCGATTTCATCCTGAGATTACGGCCGGTCATCACGTTGTCCAGCACCGTCATGCCCTTGAACAGCGCGATGTTCTGGAACGTGCGGGCGATGCCGGACCTGGCCGCCGCGTAGCAGTCCATCTTGCGCCGGTGCTGGCCGCGGAACACGATCTCGCCCTGCTGCGGGCGGTACACGCCGTTGATCACGTTCAGCATCGAGCTCTTGCCGGCACCGTTCGGGCCGATGATGGCGCGGATCTCGTGTTCGCGCACGTCGAACGAGATGCCGGTCAGCGCCTTCACGCCGCCGAACGACAGCGAGATGTCGCGCAGGTCGAGAATCACGGGGCCGGTCTTGCGCCGTGGGCTGAACAGCGTGTCGGGTTCGTTCATCAGCATCGTGGCTTCTCCCATCACGCCGCACGCCGCACGGGCGTCAACACGCGGCTGTCGGCAATGCGCAGGTCGGCCGCCACGATGCCGCTGCGGCCATCCTCGAACTTCACCTGCGTTTCGATGTATTGCGTGGCCCGGCCGGCATACAGCGCCTCGACCAGCACGCGGTATTTCTCGGCGACGAACTTGCGGCGCACCTTGCGGGTACGGGTCAGTTCATCGTCGTCCGGGTCGAGTTCCTTGTGCAGCACGAGGAAGCGGTGGATCTGCGTGGCGCTCATCGCCGCATCGGCCGCCAGGTCGGCGTTGACCTTTTCCACGCAGTCGGCCATCAGCGCATACACCTGTGGATGGGCGGCCAGTTCCGTGTAGCCGGAGTACGCGATATTGCGCCGCTCGGCCCAGTTGCCCACCGCTTCCATGTCGATGTTCAGGAAGGCGCACACGGTATCGTGCCCGCTGCCGAAGGCCACGGCCTCCTTGATGAAGGGGAAGAACTTCAGCTTGTTCTCGATGTAGTTCGGGGCGAAGATCGCGCCGCCGTTCAGGCGCCCCACGTCCGCCGCGCGGTCGATGATCTTCAGGTGGCCGTCGGCGTCGAAGATGCCGGCATCGCCCGTGTGGAACCAGCCTTGCGGATCGATCGCTTCGCTGGTCGCATCCGGCCGCTTGTAGTAGCCGCTCATCAGTGTGGGCGACTTCACCAGCACTTCGCCGTTGTCGGCCAGCTTCACGTCCACGCCGGGCGCCGCCATGCCGACGCTGTCGAACTTGATCTGGCCGTCCGGCTGCAGGCAGATGTAGGCGCACGTCTCCGTGGAGCCGTAGAACTGTTTCAGGTTGATGCCGATCGAGCGGTAGAAGCGGAACAGGTCGGGACCGATCGCGGCGCCGGCCGTATAGGCGACCCGCACCCTGGACAAGCCCAGAACGTTCTTCAGCGGCCCGTACACGAGCAGGTCGCCGAGCGCGTAGCGCAGCCGGTCCGCCGCCGGGACCGGGCGGCCGTCGAGGATGTCGGCGCCCACGCGCCGTGCCACGGCCATGAAATGGTCGAACATCCGGCGCTTCAGCGCACCGGCATCCTCCATGCGGATCATCACCTGCGTCAGCATGCCTTCGAAGATGCGCGGCGGCGCGAAGTAATAGCTGGGACCGATCTCGCGCAGGTCGATCGTCACCGTTTCCGACGATTCCGGGCAGTTCACGGTGAAGCCTGCCACCAGTGCCTGGGCAAACGAAAACAGGCAGTCGCCGACCCACGCCATGGGCAGGTAGGACAACACGTTCTCTTCATCCGTCAGCCGTTCGAAGCCGGTACCGCCGGTGCCTGCGGCGATCAGTGCCGCATGGGCCTGGCAAACGCCTTTCGGCTTGCCGGTGGTGCCGGAGGTGTACAGGATGACCGCGTTATCCGTTCCGCGCCCCGCCTGCACCGCGGTGTCGAAAAAATCGGGATTGGCCCGGTCCCACGCGCGCCCGGCTTCCTGCAGCCGGGCGTAGGAGACCAGTTCGCCCTGGCGGTAATGGCGCATGCCGCGCTCGTCGTCGTAGGCGATATGCGCGATGCCGGGATAGTCGGATTTCAGCTCCAGCAGCTTGTCGACCTGTTCCTGGTCTTCCACGATCGCGTAGCGGATCTCGGCGTTCTCCAGCACATAGGCCATGTCCGCCGCAGGCGCGTCCTGGTACAGCGGCACGGCCACGCCGCCCAGGCATTGCGCGGCCAGCATCGCCCAGTACAGGCGGGGCCGGTTGTCGCCGATGATGGCCAGGTGCATGCCGCGCGTGAAACCCAGCGCGGCGAGGCCGCAGGCCAGTGCGCGCACTTCATCATTCGCCTGGGCCCACGTCCATGCCTGCCAGATGCCCAGGTGTTTTTCGCGGTAGGCGTACTTGTGCGGCCGGGTTCGCCCATGTTCGATCAGCAGGCGGGGGAAGGTCTCCGGTATTGCGTCCATCAGTGTCTCCCATTCTGATTCGGGGTTCGAGACGCGCTTTTTATGCAATGATATTAACTGCGATGCCTGCCCGCGGTTGTCGTTTCAAAGACAATTGCCCGGACTTTCGATGGTGCAATGCAGCAAGGGGACAGCGTGACCGACAAGGTGAACAACAGCGTGGCCAACAGCGTGGCCAACAGCGTGGATGACGGCGTGGATGACAAGGCCCCCAGCCTGAAAGAAGCATTGCGCAGCGCGCTGTGGGCCCAGGCGCTGACCGCCGGGCAGATGGCGCGCGTGGAAGCCACCACGTTCGAGGTATTCGTGCCGAAAGGCGGCTTCGTCTGCCGCAAGGGAGAGGTCGTCGACAACTGGGTCGGCATCATTTCCGGCATGGTCAAGATGAACAATTTCTCGCCGTCGGGCAAGAGCGTCACATTTACCGGCGTGCCGCCTGGCGGCTGGTTCGGCGAAGGTTCGCTGTTGAAAGACGAACACCGCAAATACGATGCGATGGCGCTGCGCGACAGCCGCATCGCCCGGATGCCGGCTGCCACCTTCCACTGGCTGCTGGAAACCAGTTTGCCGTTCACGCGCTTCCTGCTGATGCAGTTGAACGAACGGCTGGGCCAGTTCATCGGCATGGTCGAGCACGAGCGGCTGCTCGACCCCGATACCCGCGTGGCCCGCTGCCTGGCCTCGCTGTTCAATACCCACCTGTATCCCGGCAGCCAGCGGCTGGTGCAGATCTCGCAGGAAGAGGTCGGGCTGCTGTCCGGCGCATCGCGCCAGCGCGCCAACCAGGCCTTGCAGATGCTGGAGCGGGAAGGCTTGCTGCGCGTGGATTACGGCGGCATCCGCATCCTCGATCTGGATGGGTTGCGAAAGTTCGACGCCCACGCCTGAGTGTCGCCGCGGTATTGCCGAGCCGTGTTGTAAACGATTCGCCTTCTGTGTTAGTGCCTTAACAAATGGCAGCTCCCTCCTGCTTTAGCCTGTCTCGGACACGGAAAACCAGGAGCTTTTCATGTTACAGCTAAGCAGGAAACAAACCGCGTGGGCGGCATTGGCGGCAGGTGCGCTGGCCGCTTCCTATATGGTGGTGCGCAGCAAGACGAAACAGGCCGAGGCGGAGCATCCGCCAGCCGGCCAGTTCGTCACTGTCGACGGGGTGAAGCTGCATTACCTGCAGCGGGGCGCGGGCCCGGTCGTCGTGCTGTTGCACGGCAATGGCGCGACGTCGCTGGACTTCGAACTGTCCGGCCTGGTCGACATGCTCGCGCGCGATCACACGGTGATCGCCTTCGACCGGCCCGGCTTCGGCTACAGCGACCGGCCGCGCAGCACGGTATGGACGCCGGCCGAGCAGGGGGCCTTGCTGGCCAGGGCGCTGAAGGAATTGCATGTCGACCAGGCCATCGTGCTGGGTCATTCATGGGGCACGCTGGTGGCGCTGGCGATGGCGGTGGACCATCCCGGCCTCGTCAACGGCCTCGTGCTGATGGGCGGCTATTACTACCCGAGCCCGCGCGCCGATGCGGTGCTGATGTCCGGCCCGGCGATCCCGGTGGTGGGCGATGTGATGCGCTTCACGGTCTCGCCGCTGATATCGCGCCTGTTGTGGCCGGGGCTCGTCAAGAAAATGTTCAGCCCGCGGCCAGTGGCCGACAGTTTCCAGCGCTGGCCCAAGTGGCTGTCGCTGCGGCCTTCGCAACTGCGCGCGGCCAGCGCGGAAACCGTGCTGATGATTCCCGGCGCCGCCAGCCTGCGCCACCGCTATCCCGAGGTCACGATGCCGGTCACGATCTTCTCCGGCGATGGCGACAAGATGGTCAACCACGAGCACAATGCCGAGCGCCTGCACCGCGAACTGCTGCAAAGCCAGCTGCACACGGTGCAGGATGCCGGCCACATGCTGCATTACGTGGCGCAGGACGAGATCGTGCGCGCCGTGCGCGATATCGCCGAAGGGCGCCCGCGCATGGATTTCCAGCAGACCACGCATCACCTCGAGGGGGACAACGGCCAGCCGAGGGTGCTGCACTGATGAGCGGCTGCGCGGTATCATTCGGTCACGTGTACTTCCTCATGTGCCACTGATACCCATGTCTACCACCGCAGCTTCCATCATCGCCGACCGCCTGGCCGCATTGCGCCGGGCCATGCACCACCATGGCGTCGACGCCGTGATCGTGCCGTCGTCCGACCCGCACCTGTCCGAGTACGTGCCGCCCCGCTGGAAAGGCCGCGAATGGCTGTCCGGCTTCACGGGATCGGTCGGCACGTTCATCGCCACGCAGGACTTCGCCGGCGTGTGGACGGACGGCCGTTACTGGACGCAGGCCGAAACGGAACTGGCCGGCACCGGCATCGCGCTGATGAAGATCGCCTCCGGCGCCAGCACGGAATACGTGAGCTGGCTGGCTGCCACGATGACGGCCGGGCAGACCGTTGCCGTCGATGGCGCCGTGCTGGGCCTGGCCATTGCCCGGCTGCTGCAGGGGGCGCTCGATGCGAAAGGCGTCACGCTGCGCGCGGATGCCGACCTGCTCGACGACGTCTGGAACGACCGGCCCGGTTTGCCGCACGATCCCGTGTACGAGCATGTGGCGCCCTATGCCGCCACGCCGCGCACCGAAAAACTGGCCGCGCTGCACGCCGCGATGCGCGAGCAGGGCGCCGACCGCCACCTGGTCTCCACGCTGGACGATATCGCGTACCTGTTCAACCTGCGCGGATCGGATGTGAACTTCAACCCGGTCTTCGTTTCGCACGCGCTGGTCGGGCTGGACCACGCCACGCTGTTCGTGGACGATGGCAAGGTGAAACCGTCGCTGGCGGCGAAGCTCGCGGCCGACGGCGTCACCGTCGCCTCGTATGAACGCGTCGCCGCGGCGCTGGCCGAACTGCCGCCCGGCACCGTGCTGCTGCTCGATCCACGCCGCATCACGCACGGCACGCGGCAGGCGGTGCCCGGCCATGTCAAGGTGGTGGAAGCGATCAATCCGACCACGTTCGCCAAGTCGCGCAAGACCGAGGCCGAAGGCGTGCACGTGCGCGCCACGATGGAGCAGGACGGTGCCGCGCTGTGCGAATTCTTTGCCTGGCTGGAGGGGGCGCTGGCACGGCGCCGCGAGGAGCCGCTGGACGAGGTCGACATCGACCGCCACATCACCGCCGCCCGCGCGCGCCGGCCGGGCTTTGTCAGCCCCAGCTTCGGCACCATCGCCGGCTTCCAGGCCAACGGCGCGATCATGCATTACCGCGCCACCGAAGAGCATTGCGCCGTCATCGACGGCGATGGCCTGCTGCTGATCGATTCCGGCGGCCAGTACATCGGCGGCACCACCGACATCACGCGCGTGGTGCCGGTCGGCGACATCACGGCCGAACACCGGCGCGACTTCACGCTGGTGCTGAAGGGGATGATGGCGCTGTCCGCCACCCGTTTCCCGCGCGGCACCAAGGCGCCGCTGCTCGACGCGATCGCCCGTGCGCCGATCTGGGCGGCCGGCATCGACTTCGGCCACGGCACCGGCCATGGCGTGGGCTTCTTCCTCAATGTGCACGAAGGGCCGCATGCGATCACGCCTTCGCTGATGCCGGAAGCGCATACGGCGATGGAACCGGGCATGATCACGTCGATCGAGCCGGGCATCTACCGGCCCGGCAAGTGGGGCATCCGCATCGAGAACCTGGTGTTGAACCGGGCCGACGGCACGACGCAATTCGGCGAGTTCCTGCGCTTCGAGACGCTGACCCTGTGCCCCATCGACACGCGCTGCATCGAGCGCGCACTGCTGCGCGATGACGAGATCGCGTGGCTGAACGATTACCATGCCACCGTGCGCGAGCGCCTGGCCCCGCTGGTGGACGGCGCCGCGCTGGCGTGGCTCAACGAAAGGACCCAACCATTATGAGCAGCCGTTCCACCAGGGCGTCGAACGCGATCGACCGGCTCAAGCAGCGCAGCGGCAACCCGGGCTGGTCGATGTCGATCACCGGCAGCGGCCATTTCTTCCTCACCGAAGGGCCGGGCAAGCCACCGCTGTGCCCGCCGATGGAGCTCGACGATTTCGTTGCGTTCGTCAATGCGCAGGGGCCGCAGGTGGCGAAGCGCATCAGCAAGAACGATGTTGAATTCGAAAAGCAGCTGACGAAGAAGCCGCCGAAAGCCTGACATGACGCGTGACCTGCTGGGTGCCTACTGGACATCCGCCGAGCTGGTGACGAATGGCGTCATCTTCCTCAACCTGCTGGGCGCACTGCTGCTCGGCATGCTGGTCGGTTACGAGCGCTCGTATCACGGCCGCGCCGCCGGCATGCGCACGTATGGACTGGTGTGCATGGCATCGGCCGCGCTGACCGTGATCGGCGGCTATCCGGAGCACTGGTTCGGCGGCCAGATGACGGCGCTGGTGGGCACCGATCCCACGCGCGTGATCCAGGGCATCGTCACCGGCATCGGCTTCCTCGGCGCCGGGGTGATCATGCGTGAGGGGTTCAACATCAGCGGGCTGACGACGGCGGCATCGATCTGGGCCTCCGCGGTGATCGGCATCCTCGTCGGCGTGGGTTTCTATGCCGCGGCGATGGGGCTGGCGCTGCTGTCTGCCATGGTGATGATCTACCTGTCGAAGATCGAAGCCTGGCTGCCGTCGCGCCACGCGATCGCCATCACGTTGCGCTTCAAGCCGGGCTACGAGCCTCAGGAAGAACGGCTGCGCGCCATGGCAAGCGAGCGCGGCTACGAAATCGCCGGCGGCTCGCTGATGATCGCCCTGCAAGGTGGCAAGATGGAATGGCGCTTCGTCGCCCTGGCCCACAGCAAGCATAGCGGCGCCCCGCTGGGCAAGCTGGCCGACGAGATGGCGCATTACGAGGGCGTGGAAGAATTCCAGATCACGCACGCCCGCAACTGACGTTGCCAGTTCAAGAAATACGCATTGAGGAGAATTTATGCTCGTCACATCGCAAGACGTACTGGATTTCTGGTTCCTGCCGATCGGCGTGAAGGGCCATAACACGCAGCGGCCGGAATGGTTCCGCAAGGACGACGCGTTCGATCGCCAGGTCTTCGCCGAATTCGGCGATGCCGTCGAGGATGCGCTGGCGGGCGGCTTGCGCCAGTGGGACGACGAAGGCACGCAAGGCGCGCTGGCGCGCATCCTGGTGCTGGACCAGTTCACGCGCAACATCTACCGCGGCACGCCGAAGGCGTTTGCCGGCGACACGCTGGCGCTGGAAGCGGCACTGGCGATCGACAATTCCGGCGCCAACCAGACGCTGCCGCCAGTCCAGCGCGCGTTTGCGTACATGCCGTTCGAGCATGCCGAAAGCCTGTCGATGCAGGACCGTTCGGTGATCCTGTTCGACAAGCTGGCGGCGTCCAACGCGGGCTTTGAAAGCATGCTCGACTATGCGAAACGCCACCGCGACGTGATCCGCAAGTTTGGCCGCTTCCCGCACCGCAACGCGATCCTGGGCCGCACGTCGACGCCGGAGGAAGCGGAATTCCTGCAAACGCCGGGGTCCGGGTTCTGATGCGCACGCTGGCCATCGTCGGCGCCGGACACGTCGGCCGCGCGCTGGGGCGCCTGTGGCACGCTGCCGGCGTGTTCGACATCGCCGGCGTGCTGGCCCGTTCACCGGCCTCGGCGCAGCGGGGCGTGGATTTCATCGGTGCCGGCACCGCTGCGGCGGAGATGGCCGCGTTGCCCGTGGCCGACGTGTACCTGCTGGCGGTGACGGACGACCAGATCGTGCCCGCCTGCGCGGCGCTCGCGGCCAGCCGCGCCTTGCATGGCGCGATCATGTTCCACTGCAGCGGCGCGCTGGCTTCCGGCACGCTCGAGGCGGCGCGGCAGGGAGGCGCGCTGCTCGCCAGCGTGCATCCGGTGCGCAGTTTCGCCGATCCCGCGGCCGTGGTGGCGGCTTTTGCCGGTACGTTTTGCGGTATCGAAGGCGATGCCGCGGCACTGGACGTGCTGGCGCCGGCGCTGGAAGCGATCGGCGCCCGGCCCGTGGCGATCGACCCGGCGGCCAAGACCGTCTACCATGCGGCGGCAGTGTTCGCCAGCAACTACCTTGTCACCGTACTCGATGCGGCGCTGCGTGCTTACGAGGCGGCTGGCATTCCCGCCGACGTGGCACGGGAACTGGCGCATCCGCTGGCGCAGGAATCGCTGTCGAACGTGTTCCGGATGGGCTCCGCCCAGGCCTTGTCCGGCCCGATTGCACGGGGCGATTACGCGACCGTGCAGCGGCAGCAGGCCGCGGTATCGGCATGGGATGCCGATACCGGCACCCTGTATGGCGCCCTCGTGCCGCCAACCGCGGCATTGGCCAGCCGCAAGCGCCAGTAACCGGCAGGCAATCTTGTCCGGTTGACGTCAAAGCGTTGCGCTGGAGCAAAAAAAGTCACGCGATCATCGACAAACTTGGTGCAAAGCAATAAGCTAGGTCCTCTCTTCTCACTTCTACCGACCGGCGCCGCGCCGGACAGGGGATCGTTATGCTATTTCTGAAGTCCACGACCGTCACCAAGGCGCCCGGCATCTACGAAGTCGACATCGCTGCAAAACCGCCCGGCAAGACCTATGGCGTTTATCTGGCAACCGACCCGGACAATCCACCGACCGCCGTGCTCGAGGCACTGGCCAGCGCCGGCTTCCTCCAGACCCACAGCTCCGCCTACACCCACAAGGACCGCGGCAAGGTGCTCGACCTGCACTTCCAGAAAGACGGCACGGACCTGTTCAAGGGCTGGAAAGTGGAAGAGTGCGAAGCCAATATGGCGCAGATCGGCAAGATCTTCGGCGACGTGGGCATCGCCTTCACGCCGCGCGTGATGTCGCTGGCCGAAGCGTACGCGTAAGGCAGAGAAAAAAAATCAGGGACGGACCGGATCGCCAGACCGGCCACTTTTCAGGAAATTTCCTAGAAAACAGGGTCCGTCCCTAATTTTGGTCCCTATTTTTGCGGCTTGTTAAAACCTCAGGAAATGTCGATGTGATACAAGGCCCACGGGCACGAGCCGAAGCGCTCGGCCACAGGCCTTGCCGCCATGTCCGGAACCCGGTCCGCGTCGTACACCGCCCATAGCGGGCCCAGGCCGCCGAGCGCCATCGGCGCGCCGTCCAGGTGCGTTGCCACGATGAACCGCTGCTTGCGTGCC
This sequence comes from Pseudoduganella sp. jia 9, assembly GCF_055502615.1. Taxonomy (NCBI): domain Bacteria; kingdom Pseudomonadati; phylum Pseudomonadota; class Betaproteobacteria; order Burkholderiales; family Oxalobacteraceae; genus Pseudoduganella; species Pseudoduganella sp. jia 9. The sequence goes on from NZ_JBUPWE010000001.1 coordinate 192,920, forward strand.
TGCGCGCCGGTGACCGAGGCTGCGTAGCCGTCGACGGCGCGCAGCGTGATGCGGGTGCTGTCCCCGATGGCGACGCCGGCTGCCTTCAGCACATCGGCCATCAGCGGGCCGGACAGTGTATGCACCTTGCCGTCGTACTCCAGCGTGGGCCGGATCGTCAGTGCCGGCAGCGCGGCCAGCGCGGCGAAGTCGAAGGTCCACGCCTTGTCGAACGACAGCTTTTGCTTGAACATCATCTGGTCCGCCACCGGGTCGAACCTGGCGCGGTTGGCTTGCGGGATCGCGCCCGTCACCGTCAGCAGCGTCGGGCCGCGCTGCGTGTTCTTTGCTGCGGCCAATGCCGGCGCCGCGCCGGTCGATGCCAGCGCAGCCAGGAAGGTACGTTTCTCCATCAGGATTCCCTCGTTGTTATTGTCGTGTGAAGCGTCCGCTATCATAGCGTGATGGACCTGTTTTCAGCCGATGCCACCCTGCAGCCGATCCCGATCGACGACGGCGAACTGGCGTTCCTCCCGCAACTCCCGTTATCAATGCCGAACGCCGCGGTACTTCGCGGCCTGCTCTACGATATCGCCTGGCGCGAGGAGACCATTTTCCTGTTCGGCAAGGCGCAGAAGCAGCCGCGCCTGTCGGCTTGGTATGGCGAGGCCAGCTATACCTATTCCGGTCGGACCTTCCACCCGTTGCCGTTCACGCCGCTGCTGCTGGACATCAGGCGCGCCGTGGAGGAGGCGACCGGCAAGCAGTTCAACAGCGTGCTGCTGAACTGCTACCGCAACGAGCGCGACAGCATGGGCTTCCACAGCGACGACGAACCGGAACTGGGCCCGGAGCCGGCAATCGCGTCGGTCAGCTTCGGCGCCACGCGCACCTTCATCCTGAAGCATCGGAAGCTGCCGAAAACCGTGAAGCTCGACCTGACGGATGGCAGCTTGCTGCTGATGGCCAGCACCTTGCAGAAGTACTGGCGGCACGGCATCAACAAGGAAACCAGGCCGCGCGGCGTCCGCGTCAATTTGACTTTTCGCCTGATTCAGTAAATCGTTTCCAGGACTACACTTTATTAGGGTTTCTTAAGGAAGCGCCGTCAGTTTGGGCATGTTCGCCCGCTTTCAATAGCCATTACATCTGCTAACAATTATTACGGAAATGGACCTTTTATAAATATAGTCCGGTGTTATCTTGGTCTCGTCGCGGTTCCACTGATACGAACAGCGATCCCGCAGCACTGTAAAAACAATCATTTTTGCTGAGAGATCAATCATGAAAAAAACACTTCTTGCCCTCGTTGCTTCCGCTGCCGCCTTTGGCGCCGTTTCCGCCCATGCCGCTGAAGGCCAGCCCTATGTGGGCATCGGCGGCGTGGTTTCCGAACACCGCTACGACAACCTGGCTGGCGACATCGGCTCGGGCGACCATACCAAGCACGAATGGGGCGGCAAGTTCTTTGCCGGTTACCAGATCAATCCGATGTGGGCTGTCGAAGCCGGCTATACGGACTTCGGCAAGTCAAACTACGCTTACTCGCAGGCTGGCCTGAACGGCCGCGCCCAGGCTGATTCCAAGTCCTACTACGTGGCCGGCAAGGCCAGCTACCCGGTGGCGGAAAAAGTCAATGTGTTCGGCAAGCTCGGCGTCGCGCACAATAAGAACGACGTGACCGTTTCCGGCCTGGCTGGCAACTACAGTGGCGAAAGCAGCCGCAATACCGCCTACGCGGCGCTGGGGGCCGAGTATGCCGTGAACGAGAAGGTCGGCCTGTCGCTGGAATATGAGCACTACGGCAAGAACGAAGTCGATATCGGCCGCAGCAAGGGCGCCGTGTCGCTGAACGCGCGCTACAGCTTCTAAGCGGGCGCGCAGTACCGGTCGAGGCCGGGCGCGACAGCGGGAGCGGTCGGTCCAATGTCCCTGTGCCCGCCTCCCCAGCAGTTTCTTTGTGAGAGAAGAAAAAAACGGACTCCGAGGAGTCCGTTTTTATTTTGCGCCTCAGTTCGTGAGAGGCTTGTAGCGGATACGCTTCGGCTTGGCGCCTTCCTCGCCGAGGCGTTTCTTCTTGTCCGCCTCGTATTCCTGGTAGTTACCGTCGAAGAACGTGACCTGCGAATTGCCTTCGAACGCCAGGATGTGGGTGGCGATACGGTCCAGGAACCAGCGATCGTGCGAGATCACCATCACGGAACCGGCGAATTCGAGCAGCGCATCTTCCAGCGCGCGCAGGGTTTCCACGTCCAGGTCGTTCGACGGTTCATCCAGCAGCAGCACGTTGCCGCCCTTGAGCAGCGTCTTGGCCAGGTGCAGGCGGCCGCGTTCGCCACCGGACAGGTTGCCGACGATCTTTTGCTGGTCGCCGCCCTTGAAGTTGAAGCGGCCCAGGTAGGCACGCGACGGCATCTCGAAGCGGCCCACGCTCAGCATGTCGGCGCCGCCGGAGACATCTTCGAACACGGTCTTGTTGTTGGCCAGCTCGTCGCGGTTCTGGTCGACCAGCGAGACCTTCGCGGTCTTGCCGATGACCACTTCGCCGCTGTCCGGCGTATCGATGCCGGCGATCATCTTGAACAGCGTGGATTTACCGGCACCGTTCGGGCCGATGATGCCGACGATCGCGCCCGGCGGGACGATGAACGACAGGTTGTCGATCAGCAGTCGATCGCCGAACGCTTTGGACACGTTCTTGAATTCGATGACATCGTTGCCCAGGCGCTCGGCGACGGGGATGAAGATCTCCTGCGTCTCGTTGCGTTTCTGGTATTCGTATTCGGACAGTTCGTTGAAGCGGGCCAGGCGGGCCTTGGACTTGGCCTGGCGCGCCTTCGGATTCTGGCGCGACCATTCCAGTTCCGTCTTCAGCGCCTTCTGGCGTGCCGATTCGGTGGATTCTTCCTGCTGCAGGCGGGCCTGTTTCTGGTCCAGCCACGAGCTGTAGTTGCCTTTCCACGGAATGCCGTGGCCGCGGTCCAGTTCCAGGATCCATTCGGCGGCGTTGTCGAGGAAGTAGCGATCGTGGGTGATGCCGACCACGGTGCCGGGGAAGCGCAGCAGGAACTGCTCGAGCCATTCGACGGATTCGGCATCCAGGTGGTTGGTCGGTTCGTCGAGCAGCAGCATGTCGGGCTTCGACAGCAGCAGCTTGCACAGCGCCACGCGGCGCTTTTCACCACCCGACAGCACGCCGATTTTCGCATCCCATGGCGGCAGGCGCAGCGCATCGGCGGCCATTTCCAGCTGCAGGTTCAGGTTGCCGCCATCGGCGGCGGCCAGGATCGATTCCAGGCGCTGCTGCTCGGCGGCCAGCGCGTCGAAGTCGGCGTCTTCCTCGGCATAGGCGGCGTAGACGGCGTCCAGCTTGGCTTGCGCCTCGAACGCTTCGCCCAGGCCCGATTCCACTTCCTGGCGCACGGTTTTTTCCGGATCGAGCTGCGGTTCCTGCGGCAGGTAGCCGATCGACAGGCCCGGCATCGGGCGCGCTTCGCCCTGGATGTCGGTATCGATACCGGCCATAATTTTCAGCAAGGTCGACTTACCGGAGCCGTTCAGGCCCAGCACGCCGATCTTCGCGCCCGGGAAGAACGAGAGCGAAATGTCTTTCAGGATCTGGCGCTTGGGCGGGACGATTTTGCCCACGCGGTTCATGGTATAGACGTAATTTGCCATTGAGAAATTCTCGAATTGAGTGTTGTGACTATAAGAAGGTCAACAAGGATACGCCAAACGGTGCGCGAGGGCCAGTAACCCGCCAGTCAGGCCGCCGTGCGGCGCGCCGTGATGAACCCTTCCGCGACATACAGCGCCAGCGCGCTCCAGATCACGATGAAGCCGGCCAGCCGCGCTTTCGAGAACGTCTCGTGGAATACCAGCAGTCCGAGGATCATCTGCATCGTCGGTGCGATGTACTGCAGCATGCCGAGCACGGACAGCGGGATCTTGCGCGCGCCGGCGGCGAACAGCAGCAGCGGGATCGCGGTGATCGGGCCGGCCGCCACCAGCAGCGCGCGCGTCCAGTCGCTGGGCGTGTTGACGAAGGTATTGGCGCCATGGACCGTCAGCCAGAGCACGTAGCCCCCGGCCAGCGGGAACAGCAGCAGCGTTTCGAACGACAGCCCTTCCAGCGCCGCCAGCGCGGCGGTCTTGCGCAGCAGGCCATAGGCACCGAACGTGGCTGCCAGCGCCAGGGCGATCCACGGCAGGGCGCCGGCCTGCCAGGTGAGCCAGGCCACGCCGGTGGCGGCCACGCCGATCGCCAGCCACTGGCCGCCGCGCAGCCGCTCCTTCAGCACGAACAGCCCGAGCAGCACATTGACCAGCGGCGTGATGAAGTAACCCAGGCTGGCGTCGAGCACATGGCCGTTGTTCACGGCCCAGATGTAGATGAACCAGTTGGCCGACAGCAGCAGCGCGCTGGCCGTGAAGGTGGCCACGATCTTCGGCTGCCGCAGCACCGCCGGCAGCCATTTCCATTGCCGGCGCAGCGTCAGCACAATGCACAGGAACAGCAGCGACCAGACCATGCGGTGCGCCAGGATCTCCACCGGTGGCACCTCGCCGATCGCATGGAAATACAGCGGGAACAGCCCCCACAGCAGGAACGCGGTGGTGGCGTTCAGCACGCCGCGGGCCCCTTCCTCGCCGTGTCCCTCCTTCGTCATGGCAGTTCCAGGTGCAGGATCGGGTACGGATGGCCGAACGGATCGCGTTCCGAGCGGCCCGCCTGGCGGAAACCCATGCGCGCGTAAAAGCCGGCGGCCTGGCCGTTCTGCTCGTTGACGTCCACCTTCGTGGCGCCCAGCGTGCCGATCGCGAACTCCGTCAGCAGGCGGCCGGCGCCGGTACCGCGCCGGTCCGGATGCACGAACAGCATCTCGATGTTGCCACCGGCCACACCCATGAATGCAAAAGGCGCGCCGGCAGCGTCGCGCAGGCAGTACAGTGGCGTGAACGTGCCCAGCAGGTCGCGTACCAGCGGCACCAGTGCGGCAATGGCTTCCTCGGACAGGAAATCATGGGTGGCGCGTACCGAGGCTTCCCATACCTCGAAGAGGCGAGGGGCATCGGCGGCCGTGGCTTTTTCAATCGTCATTTGTCATCCTTGCATGGAGCGCGACCTTAACACAACGGTGCAGCATGCGCTGGCTGCCGCCCGGCTTGCTTTTACAGGGCGGTTGGCCTATTGTGCAGTGCGCAAAAAAATAATTCGGGTGCAATTTTGACAGACAAGAAAAGCAGCCTTGCTACATTGACGCTGGCCGCCGTGGGCATCGTCTACGGCGACATCGGTACCAGCCCCCTCTATACCCTCAAGACCATCTTCGACCCCGACCACGGCCTGGCGCTGAACGAAGCCAACCTGCTGGGTGTCGTTTCGCTGATCTTCTGGGGGCTGACGATCGTTGTCTCCCTGAAGTACGTCACGCTGGTGCTGCGTGCGGACAATCGCGGCGAGGGCGGCATCATGGCGCTGATGGCGCTGGCGCTCAATTCCGTCAGCAAGCGCTCCGGCTGGCATTTTCCGCTGCTCGTGCTGGGCGTGCTGGGTGCCACCATGTTCTATGGCGACAGCGTGGTCACCCCGGCGATTTCCGTGCTGAGCGCGATAGAGGGCCTGGAAGTGGCGACGCCCGCGCTGGAACATTACGTGGTGCCGCTGACGATCGTGGTGCTGGTCACGCTGTATTCGGTGCAGCGCCATGGCACCGCCGGCATCGGCCGCTTCTTCGGGCCCGTGATGGTGCTGTGGTTCGCCGCGCTGGCGGTCATGGGCATCGTCAACATCGTCGAGCGGCCGGACATCCTGCGTGCACTGAACCCGCTGCACGCCGTGCACTTCATGATCGACAACGGCTTCGTCGCGTTCGTCGGCCTGGGCGCCGTGGTGCTGGCATTTACCGGCGCCGAAGCGCTGTACGCGGACATGGGCCACTTCGGCAAGAAGCCGATCCGCATGGCGTGGTTCACGGTGGCATTCCCCGGGCTGGCGCTGAACTACTTCGGCCAGGGCGCGTTGCTGCTGCACGCGCCGGAAGCGATCTCGAATCCCTTCTTCCAGCAACTGGGCAGCTGGAGCATCTACCCGCTGGTGGTGCTGGCCACGATGGCCACCGTGATCGCCTCGCAGGCCACCATCTCGGGAACCTTCTCGATGACCAAGCAGGCCATTGCACTGGGCCTGCTGCCGCGCATGCGCGTGATGCATACCTCCGAGCACCAGATCGGCCAGATCTACATACCGGCCGTCAACTGGCTGCAGCTGATCGTGGTGCTGATTGCGGTGATCGGCTTCGGCTCGTCGGACGCCCTGGCCGGCGCCTACGGCATCGCCGTCTCGGCCACGATGCTGGCAACCACGATCCTGACGTTCTTCGTGATCCGCTACCGCTGGCACCTGCCGCTGCCGGTCTGCATCCTCGCCACCGGCTTCTTCCTGGTGATCGACGTGCTGCTGTTCTCGGCCTGCACGCTGAAGCTGTTCCACGGCGGCTGGATGCCGCTGCTGCTCGGTACCGCGCTGTTCACGATCATGCTCACCTGGCGCACCGGCCGCCACCTCGTGTTCAAGAACCTTGAAAAGCACGCGATCCCGCTGGACGCCTTCCTGGACTCGCTGTTCGTGGCGCCGCCGGCACGGGTGCCCGGCACCGCCGTGTTCCTGCGCGGCGAAAGCGACGGCGTGCCGCATGCGATGCTGCACAACCTGTCGCACAACAAGGTGCTGCACGAACGCGTGGTCTTCCTCACCGTGCATATCCTGGAAGAGCCGTACGTGGCGCCGGAAGAACAGGTGCGTATCGCCGACCTGGGGCACCAGTGCTACCAGGTCAACGTCGACTACGGCTTCAAGGACGAGCCGGACATTCCCGCCATCCTCGAGCGCTGCGCCGAACACGGCTTGCGCTTCGAGATGATGGAGACCTCCTTCTTCATCGCCCGCCAGACCGTGATCTCGGCGCCGCAGCAGGGCATGGCGCCATGGCGCGAACACCTGTTCGTGGCGATGTCGCGCAATGCCCGTGCCGCGGCCGACTATTACCAGATTCCGCCGAACCGCGTGATCGAACTGGGCACGCAGGTCGAGATTTAAACTTGTAACGAAATGTTGTCCCGTGGGAGCGGCAGTGGCACTCTGTTAAACTTTCGCTCCACCGGCGACGGCCAACGATGCAAACAACCCTTGGCACGACTTTTCAACGACTTTTCTATCCAGGTAAGAGTGACCCCATGAAATCGATTCTCCAAATTCTCGCGACGCTGGCTTGTGCGCTGGCCCTGACTGCTTGCGGCGGCAGCGACGACGCACCGGTGACGACCCCCGACCTGCCGGTCGTGACGAAGGCCGACCTGGCCGTCGGCACCGGCATCGAAGCCATCGCCGGCGACAGCGTCACCGTTGCCTATACCGGCTGGGTGTACGACAGCACCAAGGCCGAAAACAAGGGCACCCAGTTCGACCAGGCCACCGCGGCCAGCCCGTTCACCTTCCAGCTGGGCAAGGGCACCGTCATCGCCGGTTGGGACCAGGGCGTGGTCGGCATGCGCGTGGGCGGAAAGCGCCGCCTGGTGATTCCGCCAAGCCTGGGCTACGGCGCGGTGGCGAACGGCGTCATCCCCGCCAACTCGACGCTGGTGTTCGATATCGAAGTGCTGTCGATCAAGCGCTGAGCACTGCTCGCTGAGCATTACTGCCAAAAGAAACGGCGACCCGAGGGTCGCCGTTTTTTTTGTGCTGCCCCTGCTCCTGCTGCGGCCGGTCAATCCCGCAAGGCGCCGGCCGGCGCCAGCCGCAATGCCGCCAGCGCATGGCGTGCCGTGGCGAGCAGCGCCACCAGTGCCGCCAGCAGCGTTGCGGCCACGAGCGGCCATTGGCCCAGCGGCGCGCGTTCGACGAAGTCCGCCAGGTAGCGTTCGATCGCCAGCCATGCCAGCGGTACGCCAAGCAGCATGCCGGCGGCCAGCAGCGCGGCGAATTCGCGGCCCAGCAGCCGGGCAATGGCACCCTTGCCGGCCCCGTACAGCTTGCGCAGCACGATCTGCCGGCGGTTGCGCTGCACGCTGTAGGCGGCCAGCACGTAGATGCCGAACGCCGCCAGCCCCACGGCCAGCGCGCTGGCCGTGCCCAGCATCCGCGCCAGCCGCGCATCTTCCTGGTAAGCCTGTGCGAACAGGGCTGCCGCGCGCTGCACGGTCATGATCCGGTCCGGGAAATAACGCTGCCACAGCGGCGCCAGCGCACGCTCCACGTCGTCCACGCTGGCGGTGGTGCGCAGCGTCAGCACGCTGTAGCCCGGCCGCAGCAGGTAGACGATCGGTTCGGTTTGCCGGCGCAGGTCGTTGTGGCGGACGTCCGGCGCAATGCCGACGATCGGGCCGAGGTCGGGAAACGGTGCCTGGCCCACCGCCGCCTGCGGCGCGGGATAGTCCAGCACGGCAGCAGCGGCGGCATTGAGCACCAGCGCATCGCCGCCGGTGCGGTCGGTATCGGCCCGGTACAGGCGGCCGAACAGCGGACGAATGCCGTACACCTCGAAGAAATCCGGCGACACCGGCTTGATTTCCAGCCGCAGGTTGCGCCCGTCGTGGGTACGGAAACCCTGCACGATCTTGTTGCCGTCGCGGCCCACCGCCTCCGACGAGAGCGCCGCCCCGTCGGCCAGCGGCAGGCCGCGCACCGCCTCCGAGAAGGCCTGGATGGATGCCGGCGTGGCATCCTCGGGCAAGTCCACCGTCACCAGTCGTGCCGGATCGAAGCCGGGATCGGCATGGCTGGCAAAGCGTGTCTGCCACGCCACGGCGATCGCCATGCCGCCAAGCGCGATCGCCGTGGCGAACTGCAGCGCCGTCAGGGCGCGGCGCAGCCACAGCCCGCCCACCGTTTCAGTGTTGTCGCGCCCCGCCAGCGCTGCCGCAGGCCGCACGCGCAGCGCCACCAGCGCCGGCCAGCCGCCCGCCAGCACGCCGGTCAGCAGCGCCGCCAGCAGTGCGAGGGCGATGCGCGCAGGGCTGAAGAAACCTTCCAGCGTGCGGTCGATCAGGCCGGCAAACGTGGGCAGCAGCAGCCACGCCAGCATCATGCCCAGCACCGCGGCCAGCAGGCAGACGAGCACCGATTCGGCGATGAACTGCGCTGCCATGCGCGGCGCGCTGGCGCCGAGCAGCTTGCGCAGGCCGGATTCGCGCTGGCGCTGCTGGGCGCGCACGGTGGCGAGGTTGACGTAGTTGGTCACGGCCAGCAGCAGGATCAGCAACGCGATGCCGGCCAGGCCCAGCACGGTGGAGCGCTTGCCGTAGTTGCCGCCGCTGCGGCTGGCCGCCATGTCGGGGTCGAAGTAGGCGTCCGGAAGCGCCATCAGTTTCACTTCGGTGCCGGGGCCCTGCATCGTCTTGCCGATCGGGCGCGCGCGCATGCGCTGCTCCAGCGGTGACGCATCCATCGCTTTCTGCAGCAGCGCTTCCAGTTGCGCGGCGCCGGCGCCCGCCTTCAGCTTCAGGAAGATGCCGCCGCGCCGCCAGTCCGGTGTCACCGTGCGCTCGGCCACCGGGCGCGCGCGGCTCAACGGCCCGGTCAGCGCCTCCCAGCGCGTCGTGGCGTTGGCGGGAAGATCGGGCAGCACGGCCGCTACCCTCAGCGTTTCGCCGTTCACCTGTACCGTGCGGTCCAGTACACCGTTCGCGGTGCCGAACAGGCGGCGGGCCGTCTCGTGCGTCACGGCCAGCGCATCGGGCCGCGCCAGCGCCGCTGCGAGGTCGCCGGCCAACGGCACGATGCCGAACATGCCGGCAAATGCCGGATCGACGGCCAGCAGCGCGACGTCATGCAGGTGTGCGCCGGCGCGCAGCGGCTCGCGCAAGCGCACGGCGATGCTGGCCTGTCCGACCAGGCCGCTGTCCAGCGCGACCTGGCGCAGCGGAAGCATCGAGCGGGCATCCCAGTCCGGCCGGGGAAACCAGTTGATGCGCTGCTTCACCTGCGTCACGCGGGCGGCGTCGGGCACGTGGCTGTCGTAGCTGAAGCAGTAGCGCACGTAGCCGAGCAGCAGGAAGCACGCGGCAAAGGCCAGCGCCAGGCCGAGCACCGTCACGAGTGAAAAACCGGGTTCGCGCAGCAGCAGGCGCCAGCCGATGCGGAAATCACGCAAGTTCATCGCTATCCTCTCAGGAGCGCAGCACGGCGGCCGGTGCGGCACGCAGGGCGGCAATGGTGTGGCGCAGCGTGGCGAGCGCCGCCACCAGCACGGCGATGGCGGCAGCGAACAGCAGCGTCCAGCCGCCGACCGGTGCCTGGTCGACGAACCCGGCCAGGTAGCGGTGGATCGCCAGCGCGGCGGGAGGCAGGCCGGCCAGCGCGCCGGCACCGAGCAGCACGGCATATTCGCGGCCCAGCAGGCGTGCGATCGCGGGCCGGCCGGCGCCATACAGCTTGCGCAGCACGATCTCGCGGGCGCGGCGCTGCACGTTGTAGGCCGACAGTACGTAGATGCCGAACGCCGACAGCACGATCGCTATCACGCTGGCACCGCCCAGCAGCGTGGCGAGGCGCAGGTCCTGCGTGTAGTTCTCGGCCAGGTAGCTGGTGGCGCTGCGCACCGTCGGTATGTCATCCGGGAAGTAGCGGCGGAACTCGGCTTCCACCTGGCGCGCCACTTCCTGCGTGTTGCCATCGGTGCGAATGGTCAGCACCTGCGCGTCGTAGTAGTTCAGGAACAGCATGGGCCGCGGCCGGTCGCGCAGCGACTCCTGGCGCAGGTGCGGCGCGATACCGATCACGGTGGCCGTGCGGTTTTTCCCCGCCAGGCTCACGTGGGCACCCACCGCGCTTTCAACCGGATCGAAGCCCAGCGCCCTGGCGGCTTCCGCGTTCAGCATCACGCCCTTGCGCTTGCCATCCTCTTCGATCGCCGGATCGAAGGTCCGGCCAGCCAGCGCCCGCACGCCATAGACCTGGAAGAAGTCGGCCGATACGCTGCGGTGCACGAGCACGGCTTCGGTACCGTTCAAGCCGCGCACCGTGTCGTTGATGCCGACGATGGGCTGGCCGACGCCGTTCTCGGCATACGCCACGCCGCGCACGTGCGGCAGGTGGCGCAATGCCTCGCGCATCTGGCGTCCTTCCGGCGACCGGCTCAGCGGGCGCGGCAGTTCCACGACGAGCAGCGGTGCCGGATCGAAGCCGGGATCGGTGTTGCTGGCGTGGCGGGTCTGCCAGGCCACGGCCAGCGTTCCCGCCGTGAGCCCCATTGCCACGGTCAGCTGCAGCACCGTCAAGGCGCGGCGCACCCACAGGCCGCCCTGGCTTTCCTGTTCATGGCGCGCCGCAAGCGCCGCATTGGGCCGCATGTTCAGGGCGATCCAGGCCGGATACAGGCCAGCCAGCAATCCGGTCGACGCGCCCGTGGCCAGCGCGGCCAGCATGGCGACCGGTGACGCCATCTCGTCCAGCGGCTGGTCCAGCAAGCCGGACAGCGTCGGCAGCAGCAGCCAGGCGATCAGCAGGCCCAGCGCGGTAGCCAGCAGCGCCACCAGCAGCGCCTCCGCCAGGAACAGTCCTGCCAGGCGCGCGGCACCGGCACCGAGCACCTTGCGCAGCACGATCTCGGGCTGGCGACGCAGGGTGCGCACGGTGGCCAGGTTCACATAGTTGGCGGCGGCCAGCAGCAGCACCAGCATGCCGACCGCACCCAGGCCCAGTACCGTCTTCCTGTCGCCGTGATTGCCGCCGCCGGCCAGGTCCGGATCGAAATACAGGTCGGGCAGCGCCGTCAGCGCCACGTCGACGGGCTTGCGGCCGGTGAGCTTGCCGGCCATGGGCGGCCCCATGCCGGCCGAGAGGACCGGATCGATCGCGCGCTGCAACTGGTCCGTGAACACTGCCTGCGTAATGCCCCGCGACAGCCGCACGTACAGCTCGCCCGCCGTCAGGCCCCAATTTTTCTCCAGCATCCTGCGCTGGTCCTGCGGCAGCACCGGGCTGTCCACGCCGACCAGCATTTCATAGCGCAGCGTCGATGCCGCCGGTGGATTGTCCAGCAGGGCCAGCACGGTCAGGTTTTTTCCATCGAGGCGCATCACCTTGCCCAGCACCTGGCGCGTGCCGGCCAGCTTTTCGGCCGCGCGCCAGGTCAGCGCGACGCCATCGGGCCGGGCCAGGGCTTGCGCCAGGTCGCCTTGCGCGGCGCGCAGGCCGAACACCGCGGGGAATTCCGGTGTCACGGCCAGGCCCTTGACATGCAGCATGCTGCCCTTCGCCTCGACAGCGGCGCCCACGCCCAGGGCCATTGCCGCGGCACTGGCCATGCCGGTCTGCCGCGCCGCGCCGAGGAAGGGCAGCGGCGACGCTCCCATCCAGAGGGGATCGTGCAGGAAGTTGGGGCGCATCTTGACGGCATGGACTTCGTGCGCGGCCGGCACGTGGCGGTCGTAGCTGAATGCGAACGCCACATACATCATCAGCAGGAAGCAGGTGGCGAAACCGGCCGCCAGGCCCAGTATCGTGACGGTGGAGTAGGCCGGTTCGGCCACCAGCAGGCGCCAGCCGATGCGGAAATCACGCAAGTTCATCGCTATCCTCTCAGGAGCGCAGCACGGCGGCCGGTGCGGCACGCAGGGCGGCAATGGTGTGGCGCAGCGTGGCGAGCGCCGCCACCAGCACGGCGATGGCGGCAGCGAACAGCAGCGTCCAGCCGCCGACCGGTGCATGTTCGACGAAGGCGGCAAGGTAGGCGTGGATCGCCAGCGCGGCCGGCGGCAGGCCGATCACGGCGCCCAGCGCCAGCAGCACCGCGAACTCGCGCCCCAGCAGCCTGGCGATGGCGGCACGGCCGGCACCGTACAGCTTGCGCAGCACGATCTCGCGGGCGCGCCGCTGCACGTTGTAGGCCGACAGTGTGTACACCCCGAAGGCCGACAGCAGGATGGCGACGAGGCTGGCGGCACCCAGCAGGGAAGCCAGCCGCAGGTCCTGCGCATAGTTGCGGGCGAAGTGGCTGGCCGCCGGGCGCATCACCGGAACGTCGTCTGGGAAGAACCTGGCGAACAGGCCGGTGGCCTGCCGCTCCAGTTCGCGCAGGTCGCCATCGGTGCGGATCGTCAGCACCGTGGCGCCCAGCGCATTCCGGTAGAACATCGGCTGCGGCCTTTCGCGCAGCGATTCATGCCGCAGGTCGGGTGCGATGCCGATCACGCGCGCTGTCATCTGCTTGCCGAGGTGGTCGAACGATACCAGCTCGCCGACCGCGGCCTGCGCGTTTGGAAATCCCAGCGCCAGCGCGCCGGCCCGGTTCAGCATCACGGTGCTCGGGGTCGCGTCCTGCTCGATCTTCGGGTCGAACGTGCGGCCCGCCACCGCCGTCACGCCGTACAGCTGGAAGAAATCGGCCGAGACGTTGCGCGACACGAGCACGGCGTCCCGTCCGCCCAGCCGGCGCACCGGGCCATTCTGGCCGGCGAACGGCTGGCCCACGGCATTCTCGGAAAACGCCACGCCCTGCACGTGCGGCAGGCGGCGCAATGCTTCCCGGTACTGCAGGCCCTGCGGGCCTTGCCAGAGCCCTCGCGGCAATTCAACCGTGAGCAGTGGTGCGGTGTCGAAGCCCGGATTGGCCGAGCTGGCAAAACGGGCTTGCCAGCCGATGGCCAGCGTGGCGGCCGTCAGGCCCATCGCCACGGTGAGCTGCAGCACGGTCAGCGCACGGCGCAGCCACAGGCCGCCACGGGGCTCCATTTCCCGGCGCGTCGCCAGCACGGTGGCAGGGCGCATGTCCAGCGCAATCCATACCGGGTACAGCCCGGCCAGCAGGCCCGTCCCCGCACCGACGGCCAGTGCCGCCAGGATCGTGGCCAGCGACATCATCTGGCCAAGCGGGCGGTCCAGCACGTCCGACAGGGCGGGCATCAGCAGCCAGGCCAGCAGCAATCCCAGCGCCGTGGCCAGCATGGCAACCAGCAACGCCTCGGCCATCAACTGGCCGGCGAGGCGGAATGCACCGGCGCCCAGCACCTTGCGCAGCACGATTTCCGGCTGGCGGCGCGTGGTGCGCACGGCGGCCAGGTTGACATAGTTCGCCACCGCCAGCGCCAGCACCAGCACGCCGACCGCGCCCAGGCCGATGACGACGGCCTTGTCGCCATGCGGCGTGCTGCCGGGGCGTCCTTCCAGGCTGGTGTCGAAATACAGGTCGGGCAATGGTGTCAGGGCCAGGTCGACCATCTTGCGCGAACCCAGCTTCTGCAGCAGGTCGGGCGGCAGTTCGCGGAGCAGCGGCGAATGGTCGAACTTGTGCTGCATGTGGGCCGTGAAGTCCGCCGGCGCGACACCGGGCGCCAGGCGCACGTACAGGTAGCCGGCGATCATGCCCCACGACTGTTCCATGTGCTCGCGGTATTCCCGCGGCATCAGGATGCTGTCCAGGCTGTTGACGAGTTCATACTGGTGGACCGCCGTCGCAGGGGGATCCGCCAGCAGCGCCGCCACGACCAGCGTCTTGCCGTCGATGTGCAGCACCTTGCCCAGCGCCTTGCGGGTGCCCAGCGCCTTCACTGCCGCGCTGTAGGTCAGCGCGATCGCATCGGGCCGCGCCAGGGCCTGCGCCAGGTCGCCTTCGGCGGCCGACAGGCCGAACACCTTCGGGTAGCCCGGCGATACCGTCAGCAGCTTCAGCCGCTGCACGCCGGACGGCGTGCGCAGACTTGTCTCGACGGGCATGGCCAGCGCGGCTGCCTGTGCCATGCCGCTCTTTTCCGCCACGCCCAGCAGCGGCAGCGGCATGACTTCCATCCAGCCGGGTTTGCTGATCAGGTTGACGTACTGCTTGAGTGCATACACTTCGTGCGCGGCCGGCACATGGCGGTGGTAGCTGAACGCGAAGGCGACATAGGCCAGCAATGTGAAGCAGGTGGTGAAACCTGCGGCGAGACCGAGGATCGTGACGGCCGAATAGCCCGGCTCCGCCGCCAGCTGGCGCCATGCGAGGCGCAGTTGCCTCATGCGGCACGCAGCGCGTCGACGATGATGCGCCCGTCCAGCAGGTTCAGGGTGCGTGATGCCTGTGCCGCGTGGGCCGGCGAGTGGGTGACCATCACGACCGTGGTGCCTTCGGCATTGATGGTGCGCAGCAGGCGCATCACGTCGTCGCCGTGCGCCGTATCCAGGTTGCCGGTCGGTTCGTCGGCCAGCAGGATGGCGGGGCCGGCCACCAGGGCGCGGGCAATCGCCACGCGCTGCTGCTGGCCCCCGGACAGTTGCGACGGCCGGTGTTTCGCGCGGTGCGCCACGCCCAGCTTGTCCAGCATGGCCGCCACCTTCACCTTGCGTTCGCGTGCCGGCATGCCCGTGTATTCGAGCGCCAGTTCCACGTTCTCGAACACCGACAGCTCCTCGATCAGGTTGAAGCTCTGGAAAATGAAGCCGATGCGGCCGCGGCGCAATTCGTTGAGCCGCGATTCGCTCCAGCCGGACACGTTGCGGCCCTCGAACCAGTAGTCGCCGCTGCTCGGCACGTCGAGCAGGCCCAGTACCGACAGCAGCGTGGACTTGCCGCAGCCCGAGGGGCCGGTGATCGCCACGTATTCGCCGGCGTCGATATCGAGGTCGATGCGGTCGAGGGCGGTGGTCTGTACTTCTCCGGCCACGTGGATCTTGCTGACGCCTGACAGTTTGAGCATGGGATTTCCTTTGATGAGAGTGGCAAGATTACTGCAAAGTGTTTACTGGTTGAGCTGCAGCCTGGCTGAATTGCCGAAGGCCGCGTAGCCGGAAACGATGACGCGCTCGCCCGGCGCGAGGCCCGACAGCACCTCGATCTGTGCGTTGTTGCGGCGGCCGGTGCGGATCGCGCGGCGTTCGGCATGGATCGCATCGGTGAAGACATAGACCCAGGCCGCGCCGGAATCGGCCACGAAGGCGCCGTTCGGCAGCAGCAAGGCCGGACCCGGCTCGCCCAGCGTGATCTGCGCGTCCAGGCTCTGGCCGGGGCTCAGCACCGGCTGGCCTTCGGTGAACAGCAGCTCGGCCGTGAAGCGGCCTTCCTTGATCTGCGGGTACACGGTACCGACCTTGACCGGATAGCGCCGGCCATCCTGCGTGACCACGCCGATGCGGCCGACCGAGACGCGGTTCAGGTAATACTCGTCGACCAGCGCGGACAGCTTGAAGCGCTGCGGATCGTCGATGCGGCCGACCCGCTTGCCGGTGACGATCGATTCGCCCACCTGCAGGCGGAAGTCGGTGAGCCGGCCGGCCACGGGCGCGCGCACGGCCAGCGCGTCGACGGTCTGTTCGACCAGCCGCAGGCCGGTGGCCAGGCCGGTGATCGTTTGCTCCAGGCGGCCGAGCGCATTGCCGCGCACCTTGTCTTCCGCTTCGATGCTGTGCTGTTCGAGTGCCAGCGCGCGCTGCGACTTGTCGCGCCGGTCGCGCACCTCTTCCAGCGCCACGGCCGAAACATACCCCTGGCTGGCCAGCCGCTCGGTGCGCGCCAGGCTTTTTTGCGCCTGTTCCAGCGCGAACGACAGGTCGTCCAGCCGGCGCTGGCGTTCGGTGCGGTTGCTTTGCTCGGCCACGCGCAGGGTCGACAGGTTTGAAATCTGCTGCGCGTATTCGGACTGGCGCGCCAGCAGTTCCAGGTTGCGCTGCGGGTTCGAAATACGGAACAGCAACTGGCCCTTGTCGACCAGGTCGCCGTCGCGCGCATGCACTTCCTCGATGCGCCCCGATTCGACCGAATCGAGCATCACGGCGGTCAGCGGCTCGGCATTCGCGCGCACGGCGATGTCGTCGCGGAAGATGCCCCGTTCGACGGTGACGATGCGCAGGTCGGCGCCATCGACCTGCAGGCCGCGCGGCATCCAGTGCCAGATCGCGACGCCGGCGGCCAGCACCGCCAGTGCGCCGGCGAACGCCAGCGCAATGGCGCGGCCGCGGCGGCGGGGCACGATGGTATCCATCGCGGCGCCGCTTGCCGTCTTGTTGGGGGATGGGGGCATGATGTGCATGACCTCCCCACTGCAAGGCATGTGCCAGGCCTGTTTCCAGGCCTCTTTCGGCGCGTTCCGCCGGGGTTCTGGCCGGAAGCGGACAAGGTGTGGTGTCCGCTTCCGGACAGCTCGCAAAAGCCTTGTCCACCGCGCGAATGCTGCTGCTAGAATGCCCCGATCCCAACCGTGCCGAGTCTTCGTTTCGATGCTCAATCCCATGCCCGATTCCACCGCCCGCGTCCTGATCCTCGACGACGATGCCGACGTGGCCTATGCGGCGCGCATGCTGCTGCGCCGCCGCTACAGCGAGGTGGCGGTGCTGCACGACCCGGCGCAGCTGGACGGCATGCTGGCCCGCGGCGTCCCCGACGTGGTGCTGCTCGACTTTAATTTCACGCCGGGCCGCACCGACGGCGCCGAAGGCCTGGCCGCGCTGGACGTGTTGCGCCGCCAGCCGCAACCGCCGGCGGTGATCGCGCTCACCGCCTATGCCGACGTGCCGCTGGCGGTGGAGGCATTGAAGCGCGGCGCCACCGACTTCATCACCAAGCCGTGGGATAACGCGCGGCTGGTGGCGGCCGTCGACGCGGCGCTGGCGCTGCGGCGGCCCGCGGCCGGGGTGGTGCCGCACGGCGCGTCCGCGCTGATGGGCGATTCGGCGCCGATGCAGGCGGTGCGCGCGATGATCGCCGGCGTGGCGCCCACCGAGGCCAACGTGATGGTGCTGGGCGAGAACGGCGTCGGCAAGGAGCTGGTGGCGCGCGCGCTGCACGTGCAATCGCGGCGCGCCGCGGGCACGTTTCTTTCCGTGGACATGGGCGCGTTGCCGGAATCGACGTTCGAGAGCGAATTGTTCGGCCATCGCAAGGGCTCGTTTACCGATGCGAAGGCCGACCGCGCGGGGCGTTTCCAGGCCGCGCGCGGCGGCACGCTGTTTCTCGACGAGATCGGCAACATGCCGCTGGCCGCGCAGGCCAAGCTGCTGACGGCGCTGGAGCGGCGCGAGGTGACGCCGATCGGCGCCGACCGCCCCGAAAGCGTGGACGTACGCATCGTCAGCGCCACCAACCTCGATGAGGCCCGGCTGTTCGACCCTGGCGTGTTCCGCGCCGACCTGCTGTTCCGGCTCAATACCATCGTGGTGCGCGTGCCGCCGCTGCGCGAGCGGCGCGACGACGTGCCGCTGCTGGCGCGCCACTACCTGGCCTTGTACGAGGCACAGTATGGCAGGCCGGCGCGGGCGATCGCGCCGGGCGCGGTGGACGCGCTGTGCATGCATGCGTGGCCGGGCAATGTGCGGGCGCTGCGCCATGCCTGCGAGCGGGCCGTGATCCTGGGTGCACATGCGGAATACCGCATCGACGATTTCGGACTGGCCGCCGTCGCGATGCCGGCACTGGCAGCGGTGGTACCAGCGGCGCCAGTGGTGCCACTGGTGCCAGTGGCGGCAGTGGCCAATGCCGTGCGCGAGGAGGCCACGCTGTCGTCGCTGGAGCGCGAGGCGATTGCCGCTGCGCTGGCGCAGGCGCAGGGCAACATCAGCCATGCCGCGCGCATGCTGGGGGTTTCGCGCGCGGCGCTGTACCGCAAGCTCGACAAGCATGGCATCTGAGCGGGCCCTGCGCCTCGGCGTGGTGACCGGTGCGGCCGCGCTGGCCGGGCTCGGCGCCTGCGCGGCGACGGTCACGGATTCGCCGCGCCTGCTGGTGCTGTGCGGGCTGGCGGCCGTTGCGGCCACCACGGTGTTGTGGCGCTGCCTGGGGGCGTTGCGGCTGCCGGTGGCGCAACCCGAATTGCCGGTGCCCGTCGCTGCATGGCCGGCGTCGGCATCGATGCTGGCGCTGGAAGCACGGCTCGAACATGCGCCGATCGCCTTGTTCCGTATCGATGGCATGGCCGGACCGGATACCGTCGCGCCGGTCAATGCGAATGCGCGGCGGCTGGTGGCGCCGGGGCGGGCCAGCGAGCCGGCGACGCTGTACGAACTGCTGGCCGCGCAGCCGCCCGATGAGCGGCGCCTGGTCAGCTTCGACACCGAGCGCGGGCTGGAGCGGGCGATGGTGGCCGTTTCCTCGATGACGGTGCAGGGTCACGCGCAGCGGCTGGTGGCGCTGATGCCGGTCGAGAGCCAGCTGGAAGCGGAAGCGCTCAACGCGTGGCGGCAACTCGTGCACGTGCTGACGCACGAGATCATGAATTCGCTGACGCCGGTCGCCTCGCTGTCGCGCACCGCGCACGACCTGCTGGACGAGCTGTCGGCGGACTTGCCGGCCGATGCCGCCGAAGACCTGTCCACCGCGCTCGATGCGATTGCCCGGCGCGCCGCCAGCCTGGTCGACTTCGTGTCGAGCTACCGCAGCCTGTCGACGCTGCCGCAGGCGCAGCCCGAGCGGGTACACCTGGGGCGGCTGTTCGCGCGGCTGGCGGCACTCGTCGGGCCGCGCTGGCAGGCACGGGGCGGCAGCGCCGAATTCTCCGTCGAACCGGCCTCGCTGGAAGTGGTGGTCGATCCGGGGCAACTGGAACAGGCGCTGATCAACCTGCTGAAAAACGCGTCCGAGGCCACCGAGCAGGTGGCATCACCGCGCGCCACCATCGTCGCGCGCCTGGGGCGGGGTGGACGGCTGCGCATCGAAGTCTGCGACAACGGCCCCGGCGTACCCGTCGACCTCGCGCCCCACATCTTCACGCCATTCTTCTCGACGAAAAAGCAGGGCCGCGGCATCGGCCTGGCGATGGTACGGCAGCTCGTGCACGGCAACGGCGGCACCGTCCGCTACGCCCGCTCGGTCAGCAACGGCGCCCGGTTCATCGTCAGTTTCTAGCAAAGTTGCCAAAAACCGGGGTCAGACCCCGAATTTTGGAAATATTTCAGCGCAGCATGTCGATGTGCGGGATGCCGTCTTCGTCGTAGGGGGCGCTGATGGTGGTGAAGCCGAAGCTTTGGTAGAACTGTTCCAGGCGCTGCTGGGCGCCGATGCGGATGCGGTGGCCGGGGTGCTGCAGTTCGGCGCGGCGGATGCCTTCGGCGACGAGCTGCCGGCCGATGCCGGTGCCGCGCGCGATGGCGGGGGTGAGAATGCGGCCCAGGGACATTTCGGTGTACTTGGCGCCAGGGGCGAGGCAGCGCAGGTAGGCAACCAGGCGGCGTGCGCCGTCGATCGTCTGCCAGGCCATCAGGTGGTGGGCGGCCTGGTCGTGGCCGTCGATGTCGGGGTACAGGCAGGTCTGTTCCAGCACGAAGACTTCCTGCCGCTGGCGCAGCACTTCGTACAGGTCCCCGCGCGGGATGCTTTCAAACTCCAGCCACTGCCATTCGATCATTTCAATGTCCCCGGATAAAGCGGGCATTGTAAAGGCAGTGGCTGGCGAGGTGCCGTTAGACGACCGTCAGCGTGACGTCGATGTTGCCGCGGGTCGCGTTCGAGTACGGGCAGACGATGTGCGCGGCCTGCACCAGTTTCTCGGCCGTTTCGCGGTCCAGGCCCGGCAGCGAGATCTTCAGTTCGACTTCGATGCCGAAACCGGTCGGGATCGGGCCGATGCCGACGGTGGCGTCGATCGACGTATCGGCCGGCACGGCGATCTTGTCGCGGCCACCGACGAATTTCATGGCGCCCAGGAAGCAGGCCGAGTAGCCGGCGGCGAACAGCTGTTCCGGGTTGGTGCCTTCGGCGCCGTTACCGCCCAGTTCCTTCGGCGTGGTCAGCTTGACGTCCAGCACGCCATCGCTGGACACGGAACGGCCTTCGCGACCACCGGTGGATTTGGCATTGGCACGGTACAGGACTTTTTCGATCGACATGATGCGGTTCCTTTCAGTTAGGTAATTTTCGATTCAATAGCGCACTATTTTCAGCGTGCATATCGAAGGTTTCTCTACTGCCTGGGACGCTGTTTGCGTCGTCCATGTACACACTATAAGTAGTCGGCGATTAAATAGCAAGCGATTTATTATGAATTTGTCGTGACATCACAATGCGGTCTCGAATCCTTCCAGCGCGTTGACGATATTGATGCCCAGTTCGCGCAGCGGGCTGCCGCCTTCGAACACGAAACAGGTCGGCAAGTTCAGCCAGGCCAGCCGTTCGCCGAGCCGCAGGTAATCGCCACCGCCGAGGCCGAAGCCGCCATGCGGCTCGCCCTGGAAGGTGTTGGCGCCCAGTGCGACCACGAGTGCTTCCGGCCGGTACATCGACAGCCGCACGCACGCCGTTTCCAGTGCCGTGAACCATGCCTGCGCGTTGCTGCCCACCGGCAGCGGCAGGTTGACGTTGTAGCCATGGCCGGCGCCGCCGCCGGTCTCGTCGGCATGCCCGCTGTAGAACGGATAGGCCTGGCGCGGTTCGGCATGGATCGACAGGCACAGCACGTCCGGCCGGTCGTAGAAAATGCCCTGGGTGCCGCTGCCATGGTGGTAATCGACGTCGAGCACTGCCACGCGCTGCAAGCCATCGTCGAGCAGGTGCTGGGCGGCCAGCGCGGCATTGTTCAGGTAGCAGCCGCCGCCGAAGAAATCGGCGCCGGCATGGTGGCCGGGAGGGCGGGTCAGCGCGAAACTGCCGCGCTCGCCGACGCGCAGCGCGTGCGCCGCGTTGACGGCGCAATCGGCACCCGTTTTCGCCGCCACCCACGTGCCTGCGGTCAGCGGCGTGGTGGTGTCGATCGAGTACAGGCCGAGGCGGGCACCGAAGTCGTCCGGCTCGATGTCGGCGCGCATGCCGCGCACAGGCCACTGCGAAGCAAACGCATCCCGGTGGGCATGGTCCGGGGAACGGGCGATCCATGCGCTCCAGGCGGTGCGCAGGAAATGCAGGTAGCGCGGCGTGTGCACGCGCTCGAGCGACATCAGCGGCACGCCGTGCGGCGTGACGATGCGCCCGAGCCCGCGCCGCCCCAGTTCGGCGAGGACGCCGTCGATGCGCTCGGGCGTGTCGCGTCCTGGGGCGGGATGCCCTTGCACGAGTTCATGCCGGGGCCGTAGTTGGCCGTGCTGTTCGTTAAAGAAGGTCAGCACGGCAGTGACGGAAGATGGGCTGCGGCGTCAGGCGTGGTTGGGACACAGGTTGCTGGCACGGTAGGCTTTCACGTAGTCGTCGAAGCTGCCGGTCTGCGTGCGCTCCAGTTCGGCCTGCTCGGCCACCGACGTGGCGGCCAGCGCGGCGAAGTGCGCTTCCTGTTCCGCGGTGGGCGGCTGGGCGCGGAAGTATGCCGCGTGCTTTTTGCTTTGGGCGAGGCCGAATGCGGCAAACGAATTGCCGTGCCCTGCCAGTTCGCGCAGCACGGCGGCCGAAGGGGTGAGCTCCGGATCCGCCAGCTTGGGGGCCTGCTGTGCCAGCGCGTCCGCATGCTGCGTATCGCCGCGCAGCGCATCAAGCAGTTCGGCGGCAGGGCGGATCCGTTCGAGCAGCTCGTTGCCCCAGGCACGCAGCGTGATTTCCTGGCCATCGCGTGTCAGCGCCAGGCCCGGGCGGCGGCCTTCCTTCACCGTGCGGGCGAAGTTGCGGGCCAGGACTTCACCTTCTTGTTCGGCAATCGCCGGGCTTTCCTCGAGCGCGCAATACAGCAGGAAGGCGTCGAGGAAGCGGCCGGTCGCCAGGCCCACGCCGACCGGTTCGAACGGGTCCACGTCGAGGCAGCGCACCTCGATGTATTGCACGCCGCGGTTGCACAGCGCCTGGATCGGGCGCTCGCCGGTGCGGATCACGCGCTTTGGCCGGATCGTGGAGTAGTACTCGTTTTCGATCTGGATCACATTGGTGGACAGCTGTTGCCATTCGCCGTTGGCATCGTGGGTGCCGATCTTCTGGTACGGCTCGTAGGGCTGGTTCACCGCGCGGGTCAGCGTGGCCACATAGCTGTCGAGGCTGTTCTCATGGGGGCTCAGGCCGGACTGGGCATCGTTCTGGTAACCCAGGTCGCTCATGCGCAGGCTGGTGGCGTACGGCAGGTACAAGGTGTCGGCCGACAGGGTTTCCAGCTTGTGCGGGCGGCCGCGCAGGAAACTGCTGTTCAGCGCGGGCGACGTGCCGAACAGGTACATCAGCAGCCAGCTGTTGCGGCGGAAATTGCGGATCAGCGACAGGTAGGCTTCGGACTGGTATGCCACCGCCGTGAGCGGTTTCCCGGCGCGCTCGTGCTCGTGCTCGGCCAGGATGCGCCACAGGCGCTCGTCGAGCGAGTAGTTATAGTGGATGCCGGCGATGCACTGCATGGCTTTGCCATAGCGCAGCGCCAGGCCGCGGCGGTACACATGCTTCAGCATGCCCAGGTTCGATTTGCCGTACCAGGCGATCTGGATGTCTTGTTCGGCCGGCAACTGGCAGGGCATCGATTCGCTCCACAGCAGTTCGTTGCCCAGCTTGCTATAGGCAAAACGGTGGATGCCGTCCAGCTTGTCCAGCGTGGTGGCGATGTCGTTTTCGGCCGGCGTAATGAACTCGGCCAGCGTTTCCGCGTAATCGGTGGTGATTTCGGGATGCGTCAGCGCCGAGCCCCAGCCGGCCGGATGCGGCGTGCGCGCCAGGTGGCCGTCCGGCTGCACCCGCAGCGTTTCCCGTTCGATGCCACGCAAGCCGCCCCGCAGCACGTCGCGGTGCCGTTCCTCGGCCAGCAGGGCCAGGCGGCGCGTCAGTAGATTGGACAATTGGCTTTCCTTTCTGTGCATCAGACCAAAATATTGGTGCGAGAGTAACCGAAATTGTGAAAACACGTACTCCGGCCCCCCGAACGTGCCCGGTTCCAGGCACCATTCGCGGATTCTAGCAAAGCGATATCGGCAGTTCGGGGCGGTGGCTAACTCAGGCCGGAGCGGGGCGTCCGCCGGTCACGCGGGCGATGCCGGCCAGGTCGTGCCAGCTTTGCACTTCGGCATAACATCGGGAAGACAGCAGCGCCTGCACGGCCGCGGACTGGTCGTAGCCATGTTCCATCAGCAGCCAGCCCTGCGGCGCCAGATACGCCGGGGCGCCGTCGACGATGGTGCGCAGCGCCGACAGGCCGTCCGCATGGTCCGTCAGTGCGCCGGCGGGTTCGAAGCGCAGGTCGCCTTCGGACAGGTGCCGGTCGCCGGCGGCGATATAGGGCGGGTTGGAGACGATCAGGTCGAACGTGGTGCCGGCGATGGCGGCGAACCAGTCGCTGTGCAGGAAGCGCACGGTCACGTCGTTCAGTTCGGCGTTGCGCTGCGCGATGGCGATGGCGGCGGGGATGACGTCGAGCGCCGTCACCTGTGCATCCGGACGGGCATGGGCGATGGCGACGGCGATCGCCCCGCTGCCGGTGCCCATGTCCAGCACGCGGCCGTGCGGCGGCAGACGTTCCAGCGCCAGCTCGACCAGCAGTTCCGTTTCGGGGCGGGGAATCAGCACGTCGGGACCGACCGCGAAATCGAGTCCATAGAATTCGCGCCTGCCAACGATGTACGCCACCGGTTCGCCGGCGATCCGGCGTTGCAGCACGGCCGACACGCGGGCCGCTTCGTCATCGGTCAGCGCGCGGTCGGACTGCGTGATCAGTGCGGTACGGCTGATGCCGAGCGCATGGCACAGCAGGATGCGCTGGTCGACGGGGTCGAGCAGCGCCATGCGCTGCAGTGCCGCCAGCGTGGTACCGGATGCGACCAGAATGCTCATGCCTGCCGGCGTGCCAGCACCCAGATCATCGTCGCCGCCAGGATGGCGAACCAGACGGCGGACCACTGCGGTACCGACAGGCCGATGAATATCTCGGCCTTCTCGCACAGGCCATCGGCCTCGAACAGCCAGGGCAGGTAGGTGGCCGTGGGGATCTTGTTGAGCGCGGTCGTCATCGGATCGATGCCGCACGAGAAGCCGGGATTGGCCAGCACATACAGATGCTTGCCGGCGACGCCCAGGCCGCCGACGGCCGCGGCCAGGCCGATCGCCGCGCCGGCCTTCGGCTTGCGGCCGAACGCGCCGATCAGGCAGCCGATCGCCACGGCAAGGAACAGGTAGCGCTGGATCACGCACAGCGGGCAGGGCAGCATGTCCTTTACGTGCTGCAGGTACAGCGCGACGGCGACCACCATCAGGCAAACGGCGGCGGTGGACAGGAGAACGGTGCGCGGGCTCGGCGATTTCATCGTGGGTAATGTTGCTCGAATGTGAAGGCGCCAATTCTCGCACAAAGCGGCGCGGCGGTTTCAGCTGGCATGTTCAAGCCTGCGTACCGCGCCTTCCCGGTATCGATGCCCGGCATGGTTCAGTCGCCCAGCGCGGCCAGCTGTTCGGCCTGGTGCTCGGCGGACAGCGCCGTCGTCAGTTCGGTCAGGTCGCCATCCATGATCATGTCGAGCTTGTACAGCGTGAGGTTGATGCGGTGGTCCGTCATCCGGCCTTGCGGGAAGTTGTAGGTGCGGATGCGTTCGCTGCGGTCGCCACTGCCGATCAGGCTCTTGCGGGTGGCGGCTTCCTTCGACTGCTGCTCGCGCAGCTGCACGTCCTTGATGCGGGCGGCCAGCACTTTCATGGCCGACGCCTTGTTCTTGTGCTGCGAGCGGTCGTCCTGGCACTCGACGACGATGCCACTCGGCAGGTGCGTGATGCGCACGGCCGAGTCGGTCTTGTTGATGTGCTGGCCGCCCGCACCGGAGGCACGGTAGGTGTCGATGCGCAGGTCGGCCGGGTTGATGTGCACGTCTTCCACTTCATCCGCTTCGGGCATCACGGCGACCGTGCAGGCGGACGTGTGGATGCGGCCCTGCGTTTCGGTGGCAGGCACGCGCTGCACGCGGTGGCCGCCGGATTCGAATTTCAGTTTCGAGTAGGCGCCATTGCCGACAATGCGGGCGATCACTTCCCGGTAGCCGCCCAGGTCGCTTTCCGATGCCGAGACGATTTCCACCTGCCACCGGCTGCGTTCGGCGAAGCGGGTATACATGCGCAGCAGGTCGCCGGCAAACAGTGCCGATTCGTCGCCACCGGTGCCGGCGCGGATTTCCAGGAAGATGTTGCGCTCGTCGTTGGCATCCTTCGGCAGCAGCATTTTCTGCAGGTCCAGTTCCAGGCCGGCGAGACGGGCCTTGCCGGCTTCGATTTCTTCCTGGGCGAAATCCTTCATGTCCGGGTCGCCCAGCATTTGCTGCGCTTCTTCCATGTCGCCCTGTACCCCAAGGTAATCCTTGTACAGCGCGACCAGCGGGCCCAGTTCGGCATGCTCGCGGGTCATCTTGCGGTAGCTGTCCATGTTGGCGGTGGCGCCTTCGGACATCAGCAGTTCGTCCAGCTCCACGAGGCGGTTGGCGAGTTGGTCCAGCTTGGCCAGCATTGATGGTTTCATGGTCTCGTTCTTGTATGGGTAGTCATCGCACCGGAACCGGTGCGGCGGCGAAATGAGGAGTAGGGCCGCTAACGGCGGCCGCGGAACAGCTGGGGCAGCAGTTCGGCCAGCTGGGCGCGTTCGGCGCCCTGGGCGCGGTGCAGCGCCTGTTGCGGGCCGTGCATGAACTTGGCCGTCAGGCCTTTCGACAGCGCTTCGAGCACCGCCTCGACGTCTTCACCCTTGGCCAGCAGCCTGCGGGCGCGGTCGAGTTCGGCCAGGCGGATTGCCTCGCCATTTTCCTGCAAGCCCTGGATCACCGGCACCACCGCGCGGTCGTCGACCCAGTGCATGAACGATTGCACGCGCGTTTCAATGATCGCCTCGGCCTGCGCCACGGCGGCCTGCCGGTTTTCGATACCGGCCTGCACGACCTTGCCGAGGTCGTCAACCGTATACAGGAACACGTCGTTCAGGCGGCCCACTTCCGGTTCGATATCGCGTGGCACCGCCAGGTCGACCATGAACATTGGCTTGTGGCGCCGCGCCTTGATCGCGCGCTCGACCATGCCCAGCCCGATCAGTGGCAGCGACGAGGCGGTGGACGAGATCAGGATGTCGTACTGGTGCAGCTGCGTTTGCAGGTCTGCCAGCCGGACCGCCTTGCCGTTGAAGCGGTGCGCCAGCAGCTCGCCGCGCTCCAGCGTGCGGTTGGCCACCGTGATCGACTTCGGGTTCTGCGCCGCGAAGTGGGTGGCGCACAGGTCGATCATCTCGCCGGCGCCGATGAACAGCACGTTCTGTTCGGAAAGCTTGTCGAAGATGCGCTGTGACAGCCGCACGGACGCCGCCGCCATCGACACGCTGTGCGCGCCGATCTCGGTGGTGCTGCGCACTTCCTTTGCAACGGAGAAACTGCGCTGGAACAGCTGGTGCAGGTAGGTGCCGAGGCCGCCTGCTGCATCGGCAGTGCGAATGGCATCCTTGATCTGCCCGAGGATCTGCGTTTCGCCCAGCACCATCGAATCGAGGCCGGACGCGACACGGAACGTGTGGCGCACCGCTTCGTGCTGCGGCAGCATGTATAAGTGCGGGCGCAGTTCGGAATAATTCAGCTGGTGGAAATCGGCGAGGAAATGCGCACCGGCGTCGAGCGGGTTGGCGGCGCCGCTGGCCGCATACAGTTCGGTACGGTTGCAGGTGGACAGGATGGCCGCCTCGTCACTGCCGCGGCCGTCGAGACGCTGGAACCAGTTGCGTGCCGCACGCACGGCCGACCCCAGCTGATCGGGCGCGAACGCCAGCCGTTCGCGCAGGGCGACCGGAGCTGTTGTGTGGTTGAGGCCGACGGCAAGGAGTTGCATTTCCAGAAAAATCAAGGACGTAGGCTTTAATTATAGCCTGATGTACGGCAATCGGCTGCGCCCGGCCCGGCCGGCGGGAATGGGACAAATCGTCCCAGCCGGTCATTGTTGCCGAATTTTAAAGGTCAATTGCCGAGTTTTTCCAGGCGATAGCCGTAGCTATAGACAGGTACCAAGCGGAAACCATTTTCTGGTTTTAGCTGGAGTTTATTCCGTACGCGCGACACGTGGGTATCCATCGTGCGGGAGGGAACCTCGGTTTCGCGTATCCATACCGCCTCATGAATATAGGCGCGTGACAGTGGGCGGCCAATGTTGCGGAAAAACAGCAGCGCCAGGTAAAACTCCTTGTGCGTGACA
This sequence comes from Pseudoduganella sp. jia 9, assembly GCF_055502615.1. Classification (NCBI taxonomy): domain Bacteria; kingdom Pseudomonadati; phylum Pseudomonadota; class Betaproteobacteria; order Burkholderiales; family Oxalobacteraceae; genus Pseudoduganella; species Pseudoduganella sp. jia 9. The sequence continues at coordinate 220,885 of NZ_JBUPWE010000001.1, forward strand.
TCCAGCACATGTCCATCCATTAACAGCCGGCCCGGACGGGTTTCAAAGACATATTGGCCGAACGTCAGCTGTTCGGCGCCGTTCTGCGCCGGGAAGGCGCGGCGCAACAGCGCCTGCACGCGGGCCACCATTTCGCTGCGGCGCAGTGGCTTGATCATGTAATCGTCGGCGCCGGCATCGAGGCCGGAGACGATGTCGTCTTCGCCGGAACTGGTGGTCAGGAACATGATCGGCGCGTTGTCGTTGAGCTTCTCGCGCGCCTTGCGCATCAGCTCCGCGCCCCCCATATCGGCAACCTGCCAGTCGAAGATCAGCATGTCGTAGCTGTCCTTGCGCAGCTGGCCGAGCAGTTCCTTGCCTGTCTGGAAAGCGTGGCAGACGTGGCCGGCGGAAGTCAGCACCTGGGAAATCAGGTCGGTCTGGCTTCGGTCATTGTCAAGGACTACGATTCTCATCTTATCTGGGAGTTAAAGAGCGGAGGTGAGGCTTGGTCACTGCGAATATAACAGGATTTACAAAAATAGTTACTAATCTGACTAACAATTTCTCGAAAGACATACAGGTCCGTGCGAGCCGTAACTGCGGTACACGGTACACTGGTTAAACGCCGTTTTCAATGAACTTTTTTGTTTGGCAACTTTTTAGGAGACAGATTCGTGGACAGCGGCTGGGAATTGTTGCCTTATTCTTCAGATAATATTGCCGAGGTGCGGGAGCGTTGCCGGCGGCTCGTGCGACGCCGCGCCGCATTGGCGGCCGGCATCTCCGCGGTGCCGATTCCGGGTGTCGATATCGTGACCGACATGAAAATGTTCACCGAGCTGATCGAGGAAGTAAATGCGGCGTTCGGCCTGACACCCGCGCAGATCGAACGGCTGCAGCCGAAGTACCGGATGATCGCCTACGAGGCGGCCGTCAGCGTCGGCGGCATGATGGTGGGCAAGCTGATCACGCGCGACCTCCTGTTCAAGCTGCTGGCGAAGAGCGGCAAGAAAATGGTGGCGAAGCAGGCATCGAAGATCGTTCCGCTGGCGGGGCATGTAGCCTCGGCGGCGATCGGGTTTTTCGCATTTCGCCAGATAGGCTACCAGCATGTGGATGCATGCGCGAAAGTGGTGGAGGAATTACTGGCGGCGAAGCGGAGGTGACGCTGCAGGGCCGTTGCTCGCAGGGAGCTGCCCGTGCGGGCAGCCGCCTGCGAGTCGACGGCCGTTGCTTAAAACAGTTGCGGTTACGCGTCCGGCAGCACGACGTTAACGTCGAGCACTTCCAGGTTGCCCTGGCGGTCCAGCGAGATCTTGATGTCGTCGGCGTTTACTTTCGTGTATTTCGAGATCACCTCGATCAGTTCCTTGTGCAGCGCGGGCAGGAAGTCGGGGCCGCTGCGGCCATTGCGTTCGCGTGCGATGATGATCTGCAGTCGCTCTTTCGCGGCATTGGCCGTTTTCGGCTTGCTGGGAAACAGGAAAGATAGCAGTGCCATTTACTTTCCTCCAAAGATACGCTTGAACAATCCCGGCTTTTCATAGTCCGTAAAACGCAGCGGCCGGGTTTCGCCGAGGAAGCGGGCGATCACGTCTTCATAGGCTTCCGCCACGTCCGTGCCCTTGAAGTGGATCGCAGGATTGCCCTGGTTCGATGCGTGCAGCACCTGTTCCGATTCCGGAACGATGCCCAGCAGCGGGATGCGCAGGATTTCCTGCACGTCCGTGTAGCTCAGCATTTCGCCGGCTTCCACCCGCTTCGGCGAGTAGCGGGTAATCAGCAGGTGTTCCTTGACCGGTTCGCCGCCCGACTGCGCGCGGCGCGACTTGGCCTGCAGGATGCCGAGGATACGGTCGGAATCGCGGACCGACGAGACTTCCGGATTCGTCACCACGATGGCTTCGTCGGCAAAGGTCAGCGCCATCAGCGCGCCGTGCTCGATACCGGCCGGCGAATCGCAGATGATGTATTCGAAGCCCATGTCGATGATTTCGGCCAGCACGCGTTCGACGCCGTCTTCCGACAGCGCATCCTTGTCGCGCGTCTGCGAAGCCGGCAGGATGAACAGGTTGTCGCAGTGCTTGTCCTTGATCAGTGCCTGCGGCAGCGAGGCTTCCTTGTTGATCACATTGATCAGGTCATACACGACGCGGCGCTCGCAACCCATGATCAGGTCGAGATTGCGCAGGCCCACGTCGAAATCGATCACGGCGGTCTTGTGGCCGCGCATTGCGAGACCCGTGGAAAAGCTGGCGCTGGAAGTCGTCTTGCCGACACCGCCCTTGCCGGACGTTACAACAATAATTCTTGCCACGAATAATCCTTTTAGTGTGAAAGCTCAGGCGCGGGGGCGCGCACGCATGCCTGTTGAATTGCTTTAATTGACAGATTGTATATCCAGTTTGTCGCCACTGAGCCTGATTTGTGCAGGCTGCTTGGCCTGTCCGGCGGGGAAACCATCCTCGAACGTGCGGTAAACACCGGCGATCGACACCAGTTCAGGCGACATCGACAGGGCGAAGATGCGCGCGCTCGCGTCGCCGGAAGCGCCGGCCAGGGCGCGCCCGTTCAAGGTGTTGTAAACATGGATGCTGCCGTCGGCAATGATCTCGGCGCCGTTGTTCACGACCGCCATCACGATCAGGTCGCCACCGCGCGCATAGATGCGCTGGCCCGCACGCACCGGCGTATCGATGATGATCGTGCCCGTGTTGGCGGGTGCGGCAGGCGCGGGCGCGGGGGCGGGGGCGGGTGCAGGAGCAGAAGCTGCGGCGGAAGCGGCACCGGCATCGTCGCGCTTGCCAGTATCGATCGACAGGCCGTGGGCCTGGATTTCTTCCACCATGTCCGGCCGGGCATTGCGCACGGCCACCGGATTGAGGCGGTACTTCTTCAGCAGTGCGAGCGTGCCGGCCCAGTCGATGCGTTCGGACCCCGGTGCCAGGTCACCCACGTCGATGACGGCCAGGTCGCCTTCGAAAAAGTCCGCTACGCCACCCGTCATGCCCCGCAGGGCGGCGTCGAGAGCAATGCGGTCGGACGTGTGCAGGATCGCGGAAACGGCGACAACGGTGGAAATCTTGATTTCGATGGGCTTTTGAAACGGGCTTTTGGACATGACGACAGTAAATGGTTCGGGCTGGCCCGGGCCCGAGCATTTTACTGTCAAAAAACAATTATTGGTGAGGCATTTTCACGTACCGAACACCTTCCCGGCCCAGCATTCATGCGGCCTGAGCCGCTCAGCCTCCGCTGTATTGCCGGCCAGTTGCAAAGACCGCCAGTTCGCTGCGCCCGCCAGCATTCCCGGGCTCTTTCGGCTGCGGCGGGGGCCGATGCGGGAAGCGGGATGGACGAGGAATGTTATTCATGTCACAAGAGTTAAATATTCGTGAAGTAGAGTGTGCGACACTGCTTCCATAAGCGGAACGAGATATTTCGCGGTTTAACATGAAAATTATTCATTGAATATGCTGGAGATCCGTCATTTGCGCACGCTTGCTGCGCTGCGCTCCGCGGGAAGCCTGGTACGCGCTGCCCAACTGTTGAACCTCACGCAATCGGCGCTATCGCACCAGATCAAGCTGCTGGAAGACCGCTACGGCGGGCCGCTGTTCGAACGCAAATCGGTGCCGATCGGCTTTACCGCCACCGGGGCGCGACTGCTGCGGCTGGCCGACATGCTGCTGCCGGAAATCGAGCTGGCCGAGCGCGACGTGGTCCGGCTGATGCAGGGAGACCAGGGCCAGTTGCGGGTGGCGCTGGAATGCCATACGTGTTTCGACTGGCTGATGCCCGTGATGGATGAATTCCGCAAGCGCTGGCCCGAGGTGGAAATCGACCTGGTATCGGGATTTCACAGCGAGCCGGTGGACCTGCTGCGGGCCGGAAACGCCGATCTCGTCATCGGTTCCGACTATGGCACCCAGTACGCGACATTCCCGCTGTTTCGCTTTGAAATCCTGGCCTTGATGGCGCAGAAGCACCGGCTGGCCAGCCAGCGCCGCCTTGCCGCCACCGATTTCGAAAGCGAAACGCTGATCACCTATCCTGTGCCGGAACAGCGCATCGACCTGATCCGCGAGGTGCTGCGCCCGGCCGGCGTGACGTTCAGCCGCCGTACGGCCGAGCTGACGGTGGCCATCCTGCAACTGGTCGCCAGCCGCCGCGGGATTGCGGCACTGCCGAACTGGGCGATCAGAAACTATGTCGATTACGATTACGTCGTCGCGCGGCCGGTCGGCGACAAGGGATTGTGGAGCGAGCTCTACGTGTCGGTCCCGGAAGCCCTGCGGCAAAAGGCCTATGTGGCGGATTTCGTGAAGGTGATCCGCGAGCAGTGCGCCGCATCGCTGGACGGTATTAAATTGCTCTCATAACGCAGAGTTTGATATTTATCAAACAACTAGCCAGCTCTGCCAATTAGCATGAAAGCCTTTGCGCAATCTCAGCTTTTTTGCCCAGCCAAATTTGCCGAGATTCGTCCGCTCAGCCGTTTTCGAAAGGACGTTCCATGTTCATGCTTCCTCCGCAGTTGTTCAGTGAGTGGCCAGCCGCGCTGCCGACCGCCATGTCGAGCGCTTTTCCGACCAGCTTCCCCAGCGCTTTCGCGCCCGCGTTCCCAAGCGATCTGGTCAATGTCACCCGCGACTTCGCCGAATCGCAACTGGCTGGCTGCAATGCCCTGGTGCAGGCCGCCTTTGAAAGCGGCGCCAGCCTGGTCGCGCTGAACGTGCATGCCACGCGCGACGGAATCGCGGCAGCCAATGCCGCATCGAATGGCCTGTTGTTCGTGCGTGAACCGCGCGACCTGGTCTGCCTGACGGCATCGCAATCCCAGCAAGCGTTGGAACGTGCTCAGCGGTATGGCCGCCAGGTAGCGGGAGTGGCTAACGCGGCCCAGCACCGTATAGGCGAGCTCAGCCGCGACTTTGCTGGTGGCTTGCCTCGCAACCCGATAGAATGAAATGTAGTAGCGCTTCGACAACCCTGCTGACTGTGGGTCAGTGAACTGGAGAAAGTACATGGAAGACGTAGTCATCGTTGCCGCGGCCCGTACCGCGGTCGGAAAATTCGGCGGCAGCCTGGCCAAGATCCCTGCGGCCGATCTGGGTGCGCATGTGATCAAGGGCCTGCTGGCGCAGACCGGCATCGATCCGAACCTGGTGAGCGAAGTCATCCTGGGCCAGGTACTGACGGCCGGCGTAGGCCAGAACCCGGGCCGCCAGGCAGTGATCAAGTCCGGCTTGCCGAACGCGATTCCCGGCTACACGATCAACAAGGTGTGCGGCAGCGGCCTGAAGGCCACGTTCCTGGCGGCGCAGGCCATCAAGGCTGGCGACTCGGAGATCGTGATTGCCGGCGGCCAGGAAAACATGAGTGCTTCGCCGCACGTGCTGAACGGTTCGCGCGACGGTTTCCGCATGGGCGACGTGAAGATGACGGACACGATGATCGTCGATGGCCTGTGGGATGTGTACAACCAGTATCACATGGGTATCACTGCCGAGAACGTTGCGAAGAAGTATGAAATCTCGCGCACCCAGCAGGACGAATTCGCGCTGCAATCGCAGCTGAAGGCGGAAACGGCGCAGAAGGAAGGCAAGTTCAAGGATGAAATCCTGCCGCTGGAGATCGCGCAGAAGAAGGGCACGATCGTGTTCGACAGCGACGAATACATCAAGGCCGGTTCCACGATCGAAGGCCTGCAGGGCCTGCGTCCGGCCTTCAACAAGGAGGGTAGCGTTACCGCCGGTAACGCCTCCGGCCTCAACGATGGCGCGGCCGCCGTGGTGATGATGTCCGCTTCGAAGGCCAAGGAACTGGGCCTGACGCCGCTGGCACGCGTCAAGGCTTATGCCTCGTCCGGCCTGGATCCGGCCTACATGGGCATGGGCCCGGTACCGGCCAGCACGCTGGCACTGAAGAAGGCAGGCTGGTCACCGCAAGACCTGGACCTGCTGGAAATCAATGAAGCGTTCGCCGCGCAGGCTTGCGCCGTCAACCAGGAAATGGGCTGGGATACCAGCAAGATCAATGTGAACGGCGGCGCGATCGCCATCGGTCACCCGATCGGCGCTTCCGGCGCCCGCATCCTGGTGACGCTGCTGCACGAGATGGTGCGCCGCGACGCGAAGAAAGGCCTGGCCTCGCTGTGCATCGGCGGCGGCATGGGCGTGGCGCTGGCCGTCGAACGCGAATAAGAAGAGCTGTAAAGGGCCACATATGCAGTGGCCCTTTGATTTTGTGAGTGGAATACGCTAACTAGAGGGGATGACATATGGCACGAGTTGCATTGGTAACGGGCGGCATGGGTGGTCTGGGCGAAGCAATCTGCATCAAGCTGGTCGCACTGGGCTACAAGGTAGTAACCACGTATTCCCCCAACAACACGAAGTACCAGGGCTGGCTGGACGAAATGAAGGAGAAGGGTTACAGCTTCGCCGCCTACCCGGCCGACGTGGGCGACTATGAGTCGGCACAGGCGTGCGTTGCCGCGGTTACCCGCGACATCGGCCCGGTCGACGTGCTGGTCAACAATGCGGGCATCACCCGCGACATGACGTTCAAGAAGATGGACAAGGTGAACTGGGATGCCGTGCTGCGCACGAACCTGGATTCCGTGTTCAACATGACGAAACCGGTTGCCGACGGCATGGTCGAACGCGGCTGGGGCCGGATCATCAACATCTCGTCCGTCAACGGCCAGAAGGGGGCATTCGGCCAGACCAACTATTCGGCGGCGAAGGCGGGCGTACATGGCTTCACCAAGGCGCTGGCGCTGGAAGTGGCGCGCAAGGGCGTAACGGTAAACACCATCTCGCCGGGCTACATCGGCACCAAGATGGTGACCGAGATTCCGCAGGACGTGCTGGATTCGAAGATCCTGCCGCAGATCCCGATGGGTCGCCTGGGCAAGCCGGATGAAGTGGCTGGCCTGGTTGCCTACCTGGCATCCGACGAAGCTGCCTTCGTGACCGGCGCCAACATCGCCATCAATGGCGGCCAGCACATGTCGTAAGCTGCCGCTATCCGGTGCTTTATCCGGGGACAGGTATCTGGTGTCGGGCGAGAGCCCGGGCCAGGTGCCTGTCCCCGATGCTTTTGAGGAATCGCGCATGACCATCCTGCCCGACGGCGGCCTGCAACTGGCTGAACTCGAAGAACAATCCCTGCTGCCCGGAACCAAGGGCCTGCCGATCACCGAGCCGTTGCGGCAGCATATGATCGGAATGCAGCGCTGGAACGTTCTCGCGGCCGATACCAGCTTTCCGGTCGCCGTACTGAAGACGTCCAGCCTGCTGCACAACCTCGACTGGATGCGCGCTTTTTGCGCGCGCTACGGCGTGGTGCTGGCGCCGCACGGCAAAACGACGATGAGCCCGCAATTGTTCGGCGCCCAGCTGGCCAATGGCGCGTGGGGCATGACGCTGGCGACGATGCCGCAGGTGCTGGCCGCGGCGCGCTGCGGCGTGCGCCGCGTGCTGCTCGCCAACGAGCTGGTGGCCCCGGCCGATATCCGTGCGCTGCTGGCGCTGCTGCGCGGGGACCCCTCCTTTGAATTGTTCGTGCTGGCCGATTCGGCCGAGGGCGTGCGGCGGCTGTCCACGGCCGCGGTCGACGCCGGCATCGGACGCCCGCTGCCGCTGTTATTGGAATTGGGCATCGCCGGCAAGCGCACCGGCTGCCGCACCCTCGACGATGCGCTGGAGCTGGCACGCATGATCGCGGCAGCGCCCGGATTGCAACTGGCCGGTATCGAGGGCTACGAAGGATTGCTGGTCAGCGACGATCGGGCCGCCGATCTGGAGCGCGTCAACAGCTTCCTTGACCGGATGACGGACCTGGCGCGGCAGCTCGACGGGGAAGGGCTGTTCGGCGCGCCGCACATCCTGCTGACCGCTGGCGGCTCATCGTATTTCGACCTGGTGGCCCGTGCGTTCGGTGCGGTCCAGGGCTTGTCGCGCCCGGTGTTGCCGGTATTGCGCAGCGGTTGCTACCTGACCAGCGATCACGGCCACTACCTGGAGCTGACGTCCGAACTGGACGTCCGCGAGGGCCTGGCCGAAGGCCTGCGGCCGGCGCTCGAGGTATGGAGCGTGGTGCTGTCGCGGCCGGAACCTGGACTGGCGATACTGTCGATGGGCAAGCGCGATGCATCGTACGACCTGGGCTTGCCCCATGCGCTGCTGGCGTACCGGCCGGGCGATGGCCCGGTCGCCCTGCCGGACGGTGCGCGGATCGACAGGATGAACGACCAGCATGCGTATTTGCGCCTGCCGGAGGATGCCGGCCTGCGCGTGGGCGACCTCGTCGGCTGCGGCATCTCGCATCCGTGCACGACGTTCGACAAGTGGTCCGTGCTGTTGCTCGTCGACGACGATTACAATGTGCAGCGAGCCATCAACACGCTTTTCTGAAAGATTCCACATGCCCGATCCATCCCCGTACCTGTTCCCGCCCGTTCAACCTCTGCGCACCGGCATGCTGCAGGTCGACGCGCTGCACACGATCTATTGGGAAGAGGTGGGCAATCCGCAGGGCATTCCCGTGATTTTCCTGCATGGCGGGCCGGGCGCCGGCTTGTCCGCGCAGCATCGGCGCTTCTTCGATCCACGCCATTACCGCGTGATCCTGTTCGACCAGCGCGGCGCCGGCCAGTCGACGCCGCTGGGCGAAACGCGCGACAACACCACGCAACTGCTGGTGTCGGACATGGAGCAGTTGCGCGAGCTGATGGGTATCGACCAGTGGCTGGTGTTCGGCGGCTCGTGGGGCTCGACGCTGGCGCTGGCCTATGGCCAGGCTCACCCGGAACGCTGCCTCGGATTCGTGCTGCGCGGGATCTTCCTGTGCACGGCGCGGGAAATCGGCTGGTTCATCGACGGTGCCCAGTGGTTCCATCCGGAGATCCACGAGGAGTTCGCGATGGCGATCCCGGCCGAAGAACGCAGCGACCTGCTGCAGGCCTACTACCGGCGCATCATGGATGCCGACCCGGACGTCTACTGGCCGGCGGTACGGGGGTGGAGCCGGTTCGAAGGACGCCGCGTCTTCCTGATGCCGCAACCGGAAGAGCCTTCGTGCGATGCGCTGGATCTGGGGCTGGGCCGGCTGGAAGCGCACTACATGGCGAACCTCGGCTTCTTCGAAGACGACCAGTTGCTGAAGAACGTGGAGCGCATCGCGCACTTGCCTGCCGTGATCGTGCAGGGGCGCTACGACGTGATCTGCCCGCCGGTCACCGCCTGGCGGCTGCACAGGCACTGGCCGGGCTCGGTCGTGAAAATGGTGCCGGATGCCGGCCACGGGGCGATGGAGGCGGGCATCAGCCGCGAGCTGGTGGCGGCCACCGAAGCGTTCCGCCGCTTCGGACGATTTTGACCTGACAGCCTTCGCCGCCGCGCGGCGGCCCTGCTACACTTGCGCCTGGAGCGGGCGCGTGTTCCCGCAGAGAAAACATAATAATATGGCAATGAACATTCAGCTGGGCGATATCGGACACATCATTCAATTGGCGATCGCACCGGTATTCCTGCTGAACGGCGTGTGCACCGCCCTGATGGTGCTGATCAACCGCCTGGCGCGCATCATCGACCGCTCGCGTGTGCTCGAGGACCGCCTCGACATCGCCTACAACGACAACTACCTGACCGAGCTGGACGTGCTGTACCGCCGCTCGCACTACATCAACATGGCGATCACCCTGTCCACCTTGTGCGGCCTGTTCGTCGGCATCGTGATCGCCCTGCTGTTCGTGGGCGATACCACCGACGTCACGCTCGACAAGTATATTGCCGGCCTGTTCGCGCTGTCGGTGGGCTGCCTGATCGCCAGCTTCGGCGCGCTGCTGCGCGAGATCTTCATTGCATCGTCGGCGATGCGCGCGATGCGCCATGTGCGCCGCGCGCCCAAGGCCGACGAGCCAGTCCCGAAATAATATTTAGGCACAAACCCATGCACGACTACCAACGCCCCCCGACCCTGCACCGCTATGGCCCTCGCAACGAACTGGACCAGGCACTCAGCCAGGGCCACTTCGTGCTGCGGCCCGATGCCGGGTTTCTCACGCTGTCGTTCTCGCAAGCCTGGAGCAGCGACCTGTTCGACCATTTCGGCGCCGATGCCTGTCTCGTCATTCATAACACCGAAGAATTCGGCGAACGCGTGCACCGTGCCGTGCAGCGCACGCTGCCGAACTGGGCCGGCATCGACGGCGCTGTCGAGTACGGCAGCCGCGCGCGGCTGGGTTCTGCATTCACGATGGCCGCCCAGGATGCCGCGGAGCAGGAGTGGAAATTCGCCTGGCGGCCGATGCACGCGCAAGCGAGCATGAACCCGGTGGTGATCCGCATCGGCAGCCTGGAGAATTTCGCCGAAGTGCGCACGCGCGACCAGTATCCTGCCTGAGCGACCCGCCAGGTTCAGCGCGGCGCCGGCTGCACGGCCGCGCCGGTACGGGCGATGTCCGTGGCCGCCGAGGGCAGCGCGCGCGGTGCGATGCCCTTGTCGAGCCGTGCCAGCACGGCACCCATCATGCGCTCGATGTCGCCGCGGATGATGTTGGTGCCGAGGATGCCCGGCACGTAGAAGTTGGGCATCATGCGGCCCGTGTAGAGTATCTTCGTGCCGCCCGTTTCCGGCACCGGCACCAGTTCCCAGCGCGATTCATAGTGCTTCATGTCGCCGGAAATGAGCGCGATGTCGATCGACGACATCGGTTGTTCGGTCGCGCGCACGATCAGGTGGATCGAGCGGGACATGAACAGGAAGCGGGCATTGCCGAACTGCTCGATGATGACTTCATTGCCATTGCGTGACAGCACGCGGCACGACACCAGGTCCGGCACGAATTCCTCCATCCGGTCGTAGCCGGTCAGGATGCGCCAGACGACCGGCAGCGGCGCCTGCACGGTGCCGCTGGCATCGATCTCGTACATGTGCAGCGCATCCTGGGTGATGCGCTTGACTGCGACCTGCAGCTTGGGCGCGTCGGTGCGTTGCCCCTGCGCGAACACCAGCGCGGGAGCACTCCACCCTAACAACAATAGCAGCAACAGTTGCCTCATGGTTCCAGCGTACGGTAACAGGCAGCGGAACACAAGCGCGCTGCAAGCGTACGGTTCGCTGGCGCACCGAGCGCACGCCACATATCAAGGTCCGGTTCGCAAGGCCCGGTTCGCGAGGTTCAGTTTGTGCTGGCCGGTGGTCAGTGCGCGGCCACCGCCGGCTGGCGGAAAGTGTCGAGCACGTAGTCGCTCATGTTGTCGGCCAGGACCTGCTCGCCGATGAAGATCTTGCCGGCCTGCTCCTGGCGCAGCAGGTCCGCCTCCTCTTCGCTGTGGGTGCGCACGACGGTGCGGATGTCCGGATTCAGCGCACGCGCCGTTTCGATCATCGCGCGCACGTGGAAGGTGTCCGGCGTGGCGATCACCAGCATCCTGGCGTGCGCGATGTGGGCCTGGATCAATACCGCCGGCTCGCCCGCATTGCCGGCCACGGCGGGGGTGCCGTTGCGCCGCAGTTCGTCGACCAGCTCGCGGTTCTGTTCCGCCACCACATAGTGAATGCCGTGTTCGTTCAGCGTGCGGGCGATGTGGCGGCCGACGCGGCCATAGCCCACCAGCACTACCTGGCCGGACAGCTTGGTGCGTGCCGTGGTCATCGGCAATTCCGCCAGCGGGTCGGCCGGCCGGTCGAATTTCGCCGCCAGCAGCTGGTTGCGGCCGAGCCAGCGCTCCAGCGGGCCGGTGACGGCGAAGACCAGCGGGTTCAGGGCGATCGAGATGATGGCGCCGGCCAGTAGCAGGCTCTGGCCTTCGTGCGGCATCAATTTCAGTGAAATGCCCAGCGCGGCAAGGATGAACGAGAATTCGCCGATCTGCGCCAGGCTGGCCGAGACCATCAGTGCCGTCTTGGCCGGGTAGCGCAACAGCACCACCAGCAGGAACGCAGCCAGCGATTTGCCGAAGATGATGATCGCCACCACCGCCAGCAACTGCAGCGGCTGTTCCATGATGATGGCCGGTTCGAACAGCATGCCGACCGAGACGAAGAACAGCACCGCGAATGCGTCGCGCAGCGGCAGCGATTCCTGCGCCGCACGGTGCGCCAGCGCCGATTCGCGCAGCACCATGCCGGCGAAGAAGGCGCCCAGCGCGAACGAGATGCCGAACAGCTTGGTGGCGGCGAACGCGATGCCGACCGCGGCGGCGATCACGCACAGCGTGAACAGTTCGCGCGAGCCGGTGCGCGCCACCTGCCACAGGATCCACGGGAACAGCTTGCGGCCCACCACCAGCATGAAGCCGACGAATACCGCCACCTTGCCGAGCGTGACGGCCAGCGTCACCCAGATACTGGCGTTCGGGTCGACGCCCGAAGTGTCGCCGCCCAGCGAGGGCGCCAATGCCGGCAGCAATACCAGCACGATGACGGTGACCAGGTCTTCGACAACCAGCCAGCCGACCGCGATACGGCCGTTGAAGGTGTCGAGGATGCCCCGTTCTTCCAGCGCGCGCAGCAGCACCACGGTACTGGCGACGGACAGCGCCAGCCCGAACACCAGGCCGCCGCCGATGGACCAGCCCCACCAGTGCGCCAGGCCCATGCCCATCGCGGTGGCGGCGGCGATCTGCAGCACGGCACCCGGCAGCGCCACCTTGCGCACTTCCCACAGGTCTTCCAGCGAGAAATGCAGGCCCACGCCGAACATCATCAGCATGACGCCGATTTCGGCCAGCTGGCCGGCCAGCGCCGCATCGGCCACGAAGCCGGGGGTGGTGGGGCCAAGCAGGATGCCGGCGGCAAGGTAGCCGACCAGGGCGGGCAGTTTCAGGCGGGCGGCGATGAAGCCGAAGACGAGGCCGAAGCCGAGGGCGGCGGCGATGGTGGTGATCAGGGGGACGTCATGGGGCATGCAGGCAGGGTTCCTTTCGGGTGGGTGGGACGGCGAACACCGGCCCTTGCCGAAAGTATAAACTGCCGGGGCTGCGCGGCCCCGCCGTTTTTTGGCGCGGCCGGCAGCGCGTTGTCTTCCTCAGACCTTGCGCACGACCACGCTGCCGATCGAGTAACCGGCACCGAACGAACAGATGACGCCATGGGCGCCGGCCGGCAGATCGTCCTGGTGCTTGTGGAAGGCGATGATGGAACCGGCGGACGACGTGTTCGCGTACGTGTCGAGCACCACCGGCGCTTCGTCCGTCGTGGCGTCGCGGCCCAGGATCAGGCGGGCGATCAGCTGGTTCATGTTCAGGTTGGCCTGGTGCAGCCAGTAGCGGCGGATATCCTCGACCTGCAGGCCGGCGCTGGCGATCGAGTTCTTGATCATCTCCGCGGCCATCGGGCACACGTCCTTGAATACCTTGCGGCCCTGCTGCTTGAAGAGCTTGTCCGGCTGGCCCACGCCCGCTTCGTCGAAGCGGTTCATGAAGCCGAAGTTGTTGCGGATATTGTTCGAGAACGAGGTCTTCAGCTTCATGTCGACGATCTCGAACTGGTGCGCGGAGACGGCGGCATCGCGCGCTTCGATCACCATCGCCGTGCAGGCATCGCCGAAGATGAAGTGGCTGTCGCGGTCGCGGTAGTCCAGGTGGCCGCTGGTGATTTCCGGGTTCAGCACGAGCACCGCACGGGCCTGCCCGGCCTGCACGGCGGTGGCCGCGGTCTGGATGCCGAACGTGGCGGACGAGCAGGCCACGTTCATGTCGAAGCCGAAGCCGTCGATGCCCAGGGCCTGCTGGACTTCGATCGCCATCGCCGGGTAGGCGCGCTGCATGTTCGAGCAGGCGACGATGACCATGTCGATGTCGGCCGGCGTGCGGTTGGCACGGGCCAGCGCTTCGGTGGCCGCCGCGACGCACATTTCCGCCTGCAGCGACAGTTCTTCGTTGCCGCGCTCGGGGATGCGCGGCGCCATCCGGTGCGGATCGAGGATGCCGGCCTTGTCCATTACATGGCGCGACTTGATGCCCGAAGCCTTCTCGATGAACGCGGCCGACGATGGTTCCAGCGCGGTCACCGTGCCCGCCGCGATGGCGCCGGAATGTTCCGCATTGAACAGTTCTACATAGGCATTGAAGGCTTCCACCAGTTCTTCGTTCGAGATCGCGTGCGCTGGCGTGAACAGCCCGGTACCGCTGATAACAGCTTGTTTCATAAGCAAACTTTCGAATTCGTTAAGCGGTGCGAGCGCCGCTGAGGCGCAGATTCTACCTGAAGAAATGCGCCGAAAATGGGCGTAAAAAAACGGCGCCCGAAGGCGCCGTCCAGTGTTCGCTGCCGCTGGCAATCACTTTGCCGCCGCCTGCACGATCGCCGATTCCGGCCTGGCTGTCTGTACCGGCAATCCCTTCAGGTGGTTCAGCGCCTGCGCCAGCTGGAAGTCGCCGGCGCTGCCGTATTCGAGGGGCTTGCGCTTTTTCTCCAGCGCGAGGATGCGCGCCTGTTCCTCCAGCTCGTCGCGGCGTTCCTTGGAAACTTCCGCCTCGCGGTCGTTTGCGAGGTGCCTGGACAAGTCGGCCTCGCGCATGCGCAGTGCGTTCAGGCCGTCGCCATCGGCGTATTCGTTGACCTGCAGGTCCGGCACGATACCCTTGGCCTGGATCGCGCGGCCGTGCGGCGTGTAATAGCGCGCCGTGGTCAGCTTTAATGCCGTGTCGGCGCTCAACTGGCGGATCGTTTGCACCGAGCCCTTGCCGAACGTTTGCGTGCCGATGATCCTGGCGCGCCCGTAGTCCTGCAGCGCACCGGCGACGATTTCGGAGGCTGATGCGGAACCGGTATTGACCAGCACCGCCAGCGGTACCCGCTTGACGGCATCAGGCAGGCGCGCCAGCGGATCGCTGTCGCTGCGCAGCGAATAGTATTCGGCACGCGCGTAGTAGATCTGCTTCGAGTCGGGCAACTGGCCGTTGGTGGACACCACGGGCGTGTCCTTCGGCAGGAATGCCGCGGCCACGCCGATCGCACCCTGCAGCACGCCGCCGGGATCGTTGCGCAGGTCGAGCACCATGCCCTTCAGGTTGGGATCCTGCCGGTACAGCTCGGTGATCTTGGCTGCCAGATCATCCACCGTGGGTTCCTGGAACTGCGCCACGCGCAGCCATGCGTACCCCGGTTCGACGATCTTGCCCTTGACGCTCTTTTGCTGGATTTCCTCGCGCACCAGGCTGAACGTGAGCGGTTGCGGCTCTTCCTCGCGCAGCACGGTCAGCGTGACCTTGCTGTGCGGCTCGCCGCGCATCTTCTTCACCGATTCGTCGAGCGACATGCCTTTCAGCGGCATCGAATCGAGGCGGGTGATCAGGTCGCCGGCCTTGATGCCGGCGCGGTAGGCGGGCGAATCCTCGATCGGTGCCACGATGCGGATATAGCCTTCGTCGCTCTGGGCGATCTCGATGCCCAGGCCCACGAAGCGCCCCTGCGACCCCTCGCGCAGCTCCGCATAGGCTTTCTTGTCGAGGTAGGCCGAATGCGGGTCGAGGGAGGCGACCATGCCGGAAATGGCCTCGGCCAGCAGTTTCCGGTCTTCGACCTGCTCGACATAATCGGATTTGATCAGGCCATACACATCGGCAAGCTGGCGCAATTCTTCCAGCGGCAAGGCAGGCTCCGCGGCGCGTTGGGCCATCGCGGAAAACTGCAGCGAAACGGCGATGCCGCCTATCACGCCGAGGCCCACCAGGCCGGCGCGACTGAGCGCACCCTTCAGTGCGCCTTTCCGTTTCCCGCCCGCGCCGCTGCCCATGCTGTTGCCTACGCTGTCGCTCATGTCGTTGCCCTTCAAAACGCGCAGCGCTCACTCGACCGCCGCCGGTCCAGTATAAACCCGATTTTCCACAAGAGAGTGGCGTGCACGTGGCACGGCGGGCGCTTTACCGCGATTTACCTCGTTCATGTTCCCTTGAACGAACCCGGCAACGTTGCCGTTTCTTGACGAGTTGTACGTCCGCGTTAATGAGAGTTACGAAATGTAAGAATGCCGGAAAGCCAAGAAATCGCGTCCTACACTGGGTCCGTATTTCTCTCTACCCTGAAGTGGTTTTGGCCTGCGCCCCCAAGCGCAGGCTTTTTTTTGCACGGAGCATTCATGAACATGTTGAAAAAGAGTGCGGCCGCACTGGCCGCCGCGTTGCTGATGGCTGGCTCCGCCAGCGCGTTGCCGATGATGGAGATGCGCGCGCAGGACTTGCTGATGATGGCCCCCGCGCTGAAGGACTCGCTGAAGCTGAACGCCAACCAGCAGACCTTGTGGCAGCAGACCGAGAGCAGGACGCGCGCGCTGCTGCGCGAGCGCCAGTCGCGCGCTGAAAGGATGCAGGCCGCGGCGCTGCAGACCCTGGAGAACCCGGGTGTCGAACTGCGCGACATGGCCGGCGCCCTCGACAGGGAAGGCGCCACCGCCCTTGCCGAGGAAAAGCAGTTGCGCGAGTGGTGGCTGACGGTGAACGATGCACTCGATGAAAGCCAGCGTCGCGCGGTAGCCGTATTCCTCGCCGAGCAATTGCAGCGCAAGCCGGAAGGGCCGGGCGGCGGCAATGGTGGCGCGCCGCGCGGTGAAGGCGGCGAGCACCGCGGCGGTCCAGGCGGCGGGCCGGGCGGCGGCATGGGCGGCGGCATGGGCAATATGGGCGGCGGTATCAGCATCGGCCGCTGATCCGTGCTTGAAGCCCGGCCGCGACCTCGTGTACGCTAATGGATGGGCGCGCCGATCCATGCGGTGCGCGCCTCACCCACAGTCTCCATCCGGGAACGGCCCCCACGAAGGACCGTTCCCCCCACAGAAAGCGGCCACGTGAAACGACATCTCCTCTCCACCCTCATTCTTGCATTGTGCGCCACAGGCGCGATGGCAGCCGACACTGCCGCGCCGGCGTCCGGCATCGATACGCAGTACATCGACCACGGCGTGCGCCCGCAGGACGATTTCTTCGAGCACCTCAACGGCGGCTGGCTGAAGACCGCCGAGATCCCGGCCGACAAGGCGAGCTGGGGCTCGTTCATGAAGCTGCGCGACGATACGCTGCCGCAACTGCGCAGCATCATCGAACAGCTGGCGCAGCAGAAACGACTGCAAGGCGACGAACAGAAGATTGCCGACCTTTACGCCAGCTACATGGATGAGAAAAAGCTCGATGCGCTGGGCACCCGGCCGCTGAAAGCCGACATGGCGCGTCTCGCCGCCGTGAAGGACAAGGCGGAGCTGCCCGCGCTGGTGGCGCATCTGAACCGCCTGGGCGTGGTCACGCCCTATGCGGTGCGCGTATCGCAGGATGCGCGTGAATCGTCGCGTTATGCCGCCTATGTGGCGCAGAGCGGCCTGGGTTTGCCGGACCGCGATTACTACCTGAAGAAGGACGACGCCAAGCTGGCCGACGCGCTGGCGAAATACGAGCTGCACATCGCGAAGGTGCTGGCGCTGGCCGGCCAGAAGGATACCGCCGCGCAGGCGAAGCGCATCGTGGCGCTGGAAACCGCGCTGGCGCAGGCACAGTGGACCAAGGTGGAGAACCGCGATCCCGTGAAGCGCTACAACAAGGTCGCGATCGACCAGCTGGCCGCGCTGGCGCCGGGCTACGACTGGCAGGCTGCGCTCGCCGCCGCCGGCATCGCCGGGAAGACCGATTACGTCATCGTGATGCAGCCCAGCTACCTGCAGGGCCTGGTGAAGACGCTGGCCGATACCGACCTGCCCACCTTGAAGGCCTACTTCACGTGGCAGCTGCTGCGCGATGCGTCGCCTTACCTGTCCAAGCCGTTCGCCGATGCGCACTTTGCGTTCTACGGCACCGTGCTGACTGGCGTGACGGAACAGCCGCCGCGCTGGAAACGCGGCGTGGGCGTCGTCGAAGGCGCGATCGGCGAAGGCCTGGGCAAGCTATACGTGGCACAGCATTTCCCGCCGGAGCGCAAGGAGCGCATGGAAAAGCTGGTGCAGAACCTGCTGGTCGCGTACCGGCAGAGCATCGATACGCTGGACTGGATGAGCCCCGAAACAAAGAAGGAGGCACAGGCCAAGCTGGCCAAGTTCACGCCGAAGATCGGCTACCCGGACAAGTGGCGCGATTATGCGAAGTTCAAGACCATCAAGGGCGACCTGATGGGCAACGTGCGCCGCGCCGCGGAGTTCGACTATGACCGCAACATCGCCAAGCTCGGCACGCCGATCGACCGCACCGAGTGGGGCATGACGCCGCAAACGGTGAACGCCTATTATCGTTCGACCACCAACGAGATCGTGTTCCCTGCCGCGATCCTGCAGCCGCCGTTCTTCGACGCGAAAGCGGACGACGCCGTGAACTACGGCGCGATCGGTGCCGTGATCGGCCACGAGATCAGCCATGGCTTCGACGACTCCGGCAGCCAGTCGGACGGCGACGGCAACCTGCGCAACTGGTGGACCGAGCAGGACCGCGCCAACTTCAAGGCCAAGGCCGACCGGCTGGTGGCGCAGTATGACGGCTACAGTCCGCTGCCCGGCTACAACGTGAACGGCAAGCTGACCCTGGGCGAGAACATCGCCGACAACTCGGGCCTGGCGATCGCGTACAAGGCATACAAGCTGTCGCTGGGCGGGCAGCCTGCACCGGTGCTCGACGGCCTGACGGGCGAGCAGCGCTTCTACATGGGCTTTGGCCAGGTATGGCGCGCCAAGATGCGCGAAGCGCAGCAGATCGTGCAGGTCAAGACCGACCCGCATGCGCCGGGCCGTTTCCGCGCCAACGGTACCGTGGTCAACCAGCCCGGCTTCTACGAAGCGTTCGGCGTGAAGGAAGGCGACAAGCTGTACCTGAAGCCGGAAGAGCGCGTGATCATCTGGTAAAGCGCATCCGGTAAAGCGCATCCGGTGACGGATACCGGCCGGAACCGCACTGGCAAAAAGGCCACAGCCCGTGGTCTTTTCGTCATTCACGGCGGGCCGGTATGGTATTGTCGACCGACCGGTAACCGACCGGTAAACCCATAGTCCTACACAAGAGGGAAATACCTTGAAACGACACCTGTTAAGTGCATTGACGCTCGGCCTGCTGGCCGGCGTGTGCGGCTTCGCAAACGCGGCCGACAAGGCCCCCGCCGGCAAGGCGGCATCGGGCATCGCAGTCGAATATATCGACCCATCCGTGCGCGCCCAGGACGATTTCTTCGTTCACACCAACGGCAAATGGCTGGCCACCACCGAGATCCCGGCCGATAAATCCAGCTGGGGCGCCTTCCACAAGCTGCATGAGGATACCCAGCCGCAGCTGCGCAAGATCATCGAGGACGCGGCCGCGAGCGCGAAGGATGCGGACCAGCAGCGCATCGGCGATTTCTATGCCAGCTTCATGGATGAAGCGCGCGTCGAACAGCTGGGAGTTGCGCCGATCAAGGACAAGCTGGCGAAGATCGCCGCCATCGGCGACAAGAAGGCGCTGCCGCAACTGTTTGCGGAATTCAACCGCTACGGCGTGACGGCGCCCATCAACCTCACCATCCACCAGGACAACAAGGATTCGACCAAGTACGTGGTCGACTTCTTCCAGGATGGCCTGGGCCTGCCCGACCGCGATTATTACCTGAAAAAGGATGACGCCAAGCTGGCCGAGGCGCTGGCCAAGTACGAGACCCACGTGGCGAAGATGCTGACGCTGGCCGGCGATGCGAACGCCGCCGCCAATGCGAAAGCCATCGTGGCGTTCGAGACCGAGATCGCCAAGATCCAGTGGAGCAAGGTCGAACTGCGCGACCCGGTCAAGGCCTACAACAAGTACGACATCGCCAAGGTCGGCGAACTGATGCCTGCCTTCGACTGGAACGCCTACCTGGCCGCCACCGGCGTGCAGGGCAAGGCGACCTACGTGATCGTCAGCCAGCCGACCTACTTCCAGGCGCTGGACAAGGTGCTGGCCGACACGCCGCTGGAATCGCTGAAGGCCTATGCGCAATGGCAGGTGATCCATGACGCTGCACCGTACCTGTCGAAGGCGTTCGTCGACGAGAACTTCGCGTTCTATGGCACCACGCTTTCCGGCGCGACCGAAAACCGGCCGCGCTGGAAGCGCGCCGTCAGCTCCACCGAGGGCGCACTGGGCGAGGCGATCGGCAAGGTCTACGTGCAGCAGCATTTCCCGGCCGAGTACAAGGCGCGCATGGAAGTGCTGGTGAAAAACCTGCTGACCGCGTTCAGGCAAAGCATCAACACGCTGGACTGGATGACGCCTGCCACGAAGAAGGAAGCGCAGACCAAGCTGGCCAAGTTCACCACCAAGATCGGCTACCCGAACAAATGGCGCGATTACTCGGCGCTGACCGTGAAGCGCGACGACCTGCTGGGCAACGTGCAGCGCGCCAGCGAGTTCAACTACAACAAGGAAATGAACAAGCTGGGCAAGCCGATCGACCGCGACGAGTGGCTGATGACGCCGCAGACGGTGAACGCTTACTACAACCCGGAAATGAACGAGATCGTGTTCCCGGCGTCGATCCTGCAGCCACCGTTCTTCGATCCGAAAGCCGATGACGCGGTGAACTACGGCGCGATCGGCGGCGTGATCGGCCACGAGATCAGCCATGGCTTCGACGACCAGGGCGCGCAGTATGACGGCGACGGCAACCTGCGTGACTGGTGGAGCCCGGCCGACCACAAGAACTTCAAGGCCAAGACGAGCCAGCTGGTGGCGCAATACGGTGCCTACAGCCCGCTGCCCGGTTACCAGGTCAATGGCGAGCTGACGCTGGGCGAGAATATCGGCGACAACTCCGGCCTGGCCGTGGCCCACAAGGCCTACAAGTTGTCGTTGAAGGGCAAGAAGGCGCCGGTGATCGACGGCTTGACGGGCGACCAGCGCTTCTACATGGGTTGGGCGCAGGTGTGGCGCATGAAGATGCGTGAACCGGCGCAGATCGTGCAGATCAAGACCGACCCGCATGCCCCCGGGCAGTTCCGCGCCAACGGCACGATGCGCAACCAGCCGGGCTTCTACGAGGCCTTCAAGGTGAACTCTGGCGACAAGATGTACCTGCCGCCGAAGGAACGTGTAATCATCTGGTAAGTCGCCGGCAGCCAGGCAGCGCGGTCCCCCGGCTGGCCCGCTGCCTTCAGTGCCCCGTGTGAGCGGGGCACATCGTTCCCACTGCCAGCTTCACGGTTGTGCCGCCGCAGCCGTGCCAAGTCTTGCTCCGGCTGCTATGTCGCGCTGGACGCACGCTCGGCCTGTCGCCGTGCCGCTCACGCAATTGCCTTCAGGCGGTTGACGATACCTTCCGCTTCCCGCACCGAGAAGAAGTACGGATACAGCGATCGCTGTGGCTGGCTCGACGGCTTGTCGGCGGTGCCGCCGAACTGCCTGATCTGTTCCGCCATGTCGATCAGCTCGACGCCCAGCAGGTAGGCGGGCGCCTGCACACGCGGGTTTTCCCGTACTGTACCTACCCGCTTGAACCCCAGCATGCTTTCGTAGAAGCGGCGGTGACGCGGGTTCACTTCGATCAGCGCGTGAGTGCAGCCATGAATGTGGTGGGCGTAAAGGTATAGCGTGTGAAACAGTGCCGCCAGTGCATGTTTCGAACGCACGGTGTGATCGAACGCGAGCTTGGTTATTTCACAGAGCTGGGCGCCACGCTCTCGCAGAGCATCGGCGTGGTCCTTGAAA
This sequence comes from Pseudoduganella sp. jia 9, assembly GCF_055502615.1. NCBI lineage: Bacteria > Pseudomonadati > Pseudomonadota > Betaproteobacteria > Burkholderiales > Oxalobacteraceae > Pseudoduganella > Pseudoduganella sp. jia 9. The sequence continues at coordinate 242,505 of NZ_JBUPWE010000001.1, forward strand.
ATCTCGTCTGCCAGCAGGCCGGTCGGCGAGTCGATGCCCAGGGTCACGGTACCGATCGTATTGCCGTTTTTTTCCGACGCAGCCAGCGTAATCCTGTTGGGATTGGATTCGACCTTGTGGGTGGAACCATAGCCGCGCCAGGCATACATCTTGTTGATCAGCAGGCTGGCGGAATTGCGGCCTTCGTCGGTATCGGCGAGACGAATGCCGAAGGTCTTTGTATCGATAAGGACGTTTTGCAGAGTGCCGGACGGTTCGGCCTCCGATACGGGCAAATCGTTCTTCAACCCGAGAGTATTGTCCAGATTGTCTCCCGGCCCGGAGGCATTTGCCCTTTCATCCAAGGTTGCCATGACTTCCCTCCGTTGATAGTCGATGATGCGTTTCCCTGTCGTCACGACAGGCTTCGGCATGAAGCTGTCGAGACGCCCGGGCCTTCCTGACAAAGACGACGGCCGGTCTATCAGGTGCGCCGCGCGTGCCTGTACGTGCCGGTTGCAGCAGCGGGCATGCCTCACGCCGGCACACATGCCTGCGCCGGCTTCCCACGGTGCGCGCCACGCTCGACATCGCGTCGTACCTGACTAACTGCGTTGCGTTATCTCATGCATAGTTGCATGGACCGCATGGCAGCGATGATATACCGAAGCCGGCCTCAGGAATCGCGTAAATTGATGAATACAGGCTTGGAACAGGACTGGGGCGAGACGAGGGATCGCCGAGTAGCGTGACTCGGCTGTTCACCGTTCGCGGGTTTTGCGCTCGGCACCGTACGCTCCGTGTTCCCATTGCCGTGCGAGATTTGCCTCAGGTTCCCTGCAGGATGACTGATCAGCCTTTTGGCGGTTGCGCGGCTTCGACGGGCGCATTTGCGGCGGGGGCTGTTGCTTCTGTGGTGGCCGGCGCTTCCGGTTCCTTGAACTTGGCGCCGGACTGGTTGGCCATGAACACGACGGCACGCGCGACTTCCACATCGTCCAGGTCCGGATTGCCGCCCTTGGCAGGCATGGCGCGCAAGCCTTCGATCGCATGCTTGAGGACCGTATCGTAACCTTGGGCAATGCGTGCCGCCCAGGCACCGCTATCGCCCGTTTTCGGTGCGCCGGCAATACCCGCGCCATGGCAGGCCTGGCAGGTCGACGTGTATACCGCCTCGGCGGTCTGCAGCACCTTCGGCGCATTCACATCCTTGAACGTGAACCCTTCGTCGGCAACGGGTTTCAGGCGGGTGGCGATCGCCTCGGCGGACATGGCATCGGAACCGGCGCCGGTCAGTTTTTGCTGGGTGACGAACTGGACCAGCAGGATGATGCCGAAGATGGTGATGAGGAAGAATGCGATGACCGCTGCTGCAAGTTGCTTGGGAGTCCGGATGACGGATTGGTGCTCGTGGTGTGCGTCGCTCATGATTTCCTTAGTACAAGTGGCTGGTTGGCCAGCGCGTGAATGTTGTGAACATCGGGGTACTTGGGTATGGCAGACTTCTCGCCGAGAAACCGGCTGATTATAGTCCCAAAATTATGGAGCGGGAAACAACTCGGCCGTGCGGGAAACGGCTGGCCACGGCGGCCGGTCGGGACGATTCACGATCCCGGCAAGCAAAATACTTGTGCTTTCGGATAGACGCGCGGCAGGAAAGCCGGTATCCTTCGGTTCTCCGTGCGGCTGTAGCTCAGTGGATAGAGTATTGGCCTCCGAAGCCAAGGGTCGCTGGTTCGATCCCAGCCAGCCGCACCATCAAAATCAATGCGTTACAAGGCAGTCCGGTATCGGACAGACGTCCGCTTCTGTTCGTGGCACTCTTCCTGTCACCGTCCCTGTCACCGTTCTGCCGCAATTTCTCCCCCCGTTTCGTTCGTCGCCTGTTTCGGCTTTGCTGTCGACTAGCCATGCCGCATGCTGCCATTCCGACTCTTTCGCTGGCCTCGCTCCAAGTCGGGGGCACGGCGGATCACTATGCCTGGGTGACCTTCAATTCGTTACTTTTGGTAACTAATTCATGCCTCGCGCGACGGGCTGAAAGTGTTTTCCCGACGCGCAAGGATACAAAGCTGCCGACCAGGAAAGCCTGTTGAAACCCGCGAAATCTGGCCGAAATGCCTGCTCCGGCATGGTTCTGGCCAACCCTTCAACTACCGTTTGCTAACTGGAAAATTGCCGTATAATCAACTGCACGAATTTCTTCTACTTAGTCATAAGGGTAAGAAATGGTTAGCCAGGTGCCGCTTTTTTCGTCATCCATTGCAAACAGGGGCGTCGATCTGACTGGCGCTTTGCAACGTGTAATCGAGCGCAACTGGTATGTGCTCGGTACGGAAGTGGCGGCTTTCGAAGCCGAATTTGCCGCTTACCAAGGTGCCAGATCGTGCATTTCGCTTGCCAATGGCACTGACGCGCTGGAAATTGCATTGCGTACGCTGGAGATCGGTCCGGGCAAGCGCGTTGCCCTGGTGGCCAACGCGGGGTTTTATGGCAGCACCGCAGTACACGCCGTTGGCGCCCATCCCTGTTATGTGGACGTCGATGCCGCCACGCTGACCATGGCGCCTGCCGCGCTGCAGACGGTGCTGGCCACCGGTATCGATGCCGTCATCGTCACCCACCTGTATGGCCAGCTGGCTGACATCGAGCAGATTGCTGCCATGGCCGCTGCCGCCAACGTTCCCTTGATCGAAGACTGCGCCCAGGCGCATGGCGCCACCCGCCATGGTGTTCGCGCCGGCGGTTTCGGCGTCATTGCCTGCTTCAGTTTTTATCCGACCAAGAACCTCGGCGCCATCGGCGACGGCGGCGCCATCACGACCAGCAGCGCCGAGTTCGATGCCCGGGCACGGCGCCTGCGCCAGTATGGCTGGAGCAGGAAATACCATGTGACCGAGGCGGGAGGGCGCAACAGCCGGCTCGACGAGCTGCAGGCGGCCGTGTTGCGGGAAAAACTGCCGATGCTCGACGCCTGGAATGCGCAGCGCCGCGCCATCGCAGCCCGTTATTGCGCTGCCTTTTCCGGCTTGCCAGTCCAGTTGCCGGCTTCGATCGGCGAAGACTTCGTCGCCCACCTGTATGTGATGCGGGTGCCGGAACGTGCCGCGTTCGTTGCGGGCATGACTGCCGCCGGCATTGCCACGGATATTCATTATCCGGTGCCCGATCATCTCCAGGCCGCCTATGCGCTGGCCAGTAACGCGCCGCTGCCGGTGACCGAAGCGGCCAGCGGCGCGGTCGTTACATTGCCATGCTTCCCCGGACTCGATGACGAAAGTGTCGAGCGCGTGATTGCCGCGGTGCGCGGCCACTTCGGCACCGGCGACTAGAGATGCTCAGCCTGATTGTTCCTGTCTACGGGAATGAAGGTTCGTTGCCGGACCTGCTGGCTGCCGTCACCGAGCTGAACTGCAGCCTGGGGGGCGAGTTTGAAACGGTGTTTGTCGTCGATGCCAGTCCCGACAATTGCTATATGTTGTTGCGCAAGCAACTGCCGCAACAGGCCTTCCGTTCGCAGCTGGTACTCCTGTCGCGCAATTTCGGCTCCTTTGCGGCGATTCGTATGGGTCTGCAGTTTGCCAGGGGGCAGCGCTTCGCCGTCATGGCCGCCGACCTGCAGGAACCGCCCGAACTGGTGTTGCAGATGAACGACATCTTGCGGCGTGACGAAGCCGATGTCGTCGTTGGCGTACGTGAAGGGCGCAGCGATCCGCTGGCCTCGCGGCTGATGTCCGGCGCATTCTGGTGGCTGTACCGCAAATATGTGATGCCGGATATTCCGCCAGGCGGAGTCGACATGTTTGGCTGCAACCGCGATTTTCGCGATACCTTGCTGACGCTCGAGGAGCGGCATTCATCGCTGATCGGACAACTGTTCTGGATCGGTTACCGCCGCAGCGTCGTCTCCTATACGCGGCTGGAGCGCCAGCACGGCAAATCCGGCTGGACCTTCAGGAAAAAATGGAAGTACCTGATGGACAGCGCGTTCTCGTTTACCGACCTTCCCATCAAGCTGCTGATACGCGTCGGTGCCGCCGGCACCGCGTTGGCCGCCGTGCTTGCGGTGGTGGTCGTGGTGGCCCGTCTCAATGGTCTGATCGCCGTCCCCGGTTATGCCATGACCATTCTGACGATCGCCCTGCTGGGTTCGCTCAACCTGTTCGGTCTCGGTGTCGTTGGCGTGTATGCCTGGCGCACCTATGAAAACACCAAGCAGAGGCCCAACGCCATTCACCGTCAATCCCACGTCTACGAGGGCGCCCATGCACATCAACGTTAACTATTTCGTTCACGAACGCGCCATGTGCGAGTCGACTTTTATCGGCAAGGGCACGCGTGTATGGGCCTTCGCCCACGTCTTGCCGGAGGCGCGGATCGGCGAGGACTGCAATGTCTGCGATAACGTGTTCATCGAGAATGACGTGCGTATCGGTGATCGCGTGACGATCAAATGTGGTGTGCAGCTGTGGGATGGCGTGACCCTCGAAGACGATGTGTTCGTTGGGCCGAACGCCACGTTCACCAATGATATTTTCCCAAGAAGTAAGAAATTTCCGGAAAAGTATGCCCGCACCGTCATCCGCCGCGGCGCCTCGGTCGGCGCGAATGCGACCATTCTGCCGGGGATCACTATCGAGCAGGGCGCGATGATTGGCGCCGGCGCCGTGGTTACCCGGTCGGTGCCACCCAATGCCATCGTGGTCGGCAACCCGGCCAAGATCGTCGGCTATGTCGATGCCAAGCCAGTGGCCGCCACCGATACGGCGCCAGGCAGTGCAAGAGCACCGGGCTTGAATACCAGCGCCACCGATGTGCGCGGCGTCACCCTGCACAAGATGAAAGAAGCGGCCGATATCCGCGGCAGCCTGTCGGTGGGCGAATTCGACCGCGACATTCCGTTCGTGCCCGCGCGCTATTTCCTGGTGTATGGCGTGCCCACGGCGGAAACGCGAGGCGAGCATGCGCATCACGAGTGCCATCAGTTTTTGGTGGCCATCAAGGGATCGGTGCATGTGGTGGCGTTCGATGGCAGGAAGCGCGAGGAATTCGTGCTCGATTCCGCCACCACGGGCCTGTACCTGCCGCCGATGACCTGGGGCATCCAGTACAAATATTCAAGCGATGCCGTGTTGCTGGTCTTTGCGTCGCACCGTTACGACAATGCCGACTATATCCGCAGCTATGACGAGTATGTCGACCTGATATCGCACAGGTATGCCTGAGGGTGGCGGCCTGCGCTTCCTGCTTGCCGGGGGGCTGAATACCGCGGTGACCTACCTGCTGTATCTGGGGCTGCTGCGCGTGACCAGCTACCAGGTCAGCTATGCAATCGCCTTTACCTGCGGTATCGCCATCAGCTACGTGCTGGGCCGTGCATTCGTCTTCAAGGCGCATCGGGGTTTCCGCTCGGTCCTGCTGCTGCCGCTGGTGTACCTGGTGCAGTATCTCGTGGGGGCCGCCGTGGTATGGGCCTGGGTCACCTTGCTGCACCAGCACCCGATGCTGGCGCCGGCCGTTGCCATCCTGGCGACGTTGCCGCTGACCTACCTCCTGTCGAAAGTTGCCTTTGTTGGAAGAATCCGATGAGTTCGATGACCGTCTGGTTGCAACGCCAGCGCTTCAGTTGGCGGGAACTGCTGCTTCTGATGATGATCGGCGCCCTGGCGAATAGTTATTTCCTGGCGAATTACTCTCCGTCCATCGATGATGAACTGGCGGCGGTGCGTTCCAGCAGCGAGATCTGGATTGCCCAGGGCCGCTTCACCACCTACCTGGTCGAGACTCTGCTTTTCCCGCAGTCGTCGATTCCGTTCAGTCCTTACCTGTTCCTGGCGATCATGCTGGCGCTGGCGCAGATGCTGCTGGTGCGTGCCCATGGCCTGGCGCCGGGCTGGCCTGTTTACGCGGCCTGCTGCCTGTTCGTCACCTATCCGACATGGTGGCTGATCGAGGAATTCTCGGCCAATGTGCCGGCCACCGGCATCGGCTTCCTGCTGGTGGCCGCCGCGCTGTCGCTGTATGCGGAAGCGACAGCGAACGCACAGCTGCGCCGTTTTTCACGCCGCAAGGCCGGCCGGCTGCTGGCCATCGGGCTATTGCTGGCGCTGTGTGCCGGTGCCTACCAGACCTTGTTGCTGCTGTTTGCCTGCGGGACGATCGGCGTGGCCTTGCGCCGGTCGATCGAAGGAACCGGCCCGTTCCCATGGCGACAGACAGCGGCGCAGCTTTTTTACGGCGGCGTCTGCCTGATTGCCGGGGCGGTGCTGTATTTCGTGTTGAACAAGCTTGCGCTGGGTGTCTCCGGCACCGAGCCGGAATACGTCGCAGGCTTCATCAATCTCGACAACTGGAAGGCGCCTTATTGGCTGGTCGGCTCGACCGCCTTGCAGGCGTGGGCGATCTATTCCGGCTCTGCCGCGCTGTTTGGTGCGGCAATGCCGGCCGCCGCGGTGGCGCTTGCCTGTGCGGCGATCGCGGTCGCCCGTGCGCGGCCTGGCGTGGCGCTGCCGAATCTGTTGCTGTTCGCTGGTCTGCTGGGCACGCCTTTCCTGCTGTGCTTGCTAACTGGCCCGACGGGCTTGCCGTTGCGCGCAATGGTCGCCTTGCCTTATGTGATGTGGCTGTGCGCGCTGCTGGCGTTTACTTGCCAGCGTGGTGTCGCCTGGATTGCCGGTCTCGTGGTATTCGCCCTGTTTCAGCTGCAAATCGTCAACCTGACTTCGCAATACATCGCCACCGCGACCCTGGTACAGCAACAGGACCGCTTCATGGGCTTCGAGATTGGCCGCCGCCTGCTGGTGCTGCGCGGCGCGGATGCGGCCGGCGCACCGATCTGGCTCGATGCCTATGGTTATGGTCCGGAGGAACGCGTGTCCCTGTTTGCCGCCGCCCAGACCAGCGTGACCCGCGGCTCCTTCTTTGGCTGGGATAAAGGCAACCTCAAGCGTATTACGGCGTACCTGCGTGTGCTTGGCTTCGACGCTGTCCGTCCGGCGCCGCCAGCCGTGCGCAGCGCGCTCGCCAGCCAGTTCGCGCAGATGCCGGTATGGCCGCACGAGGGTTCGCTGCGCCGCAGCGGGAATTATTACCTGCTCAAGTTGGGAAAAATACCGGATGCGGCGCACGTCGAACCATCCAGAAAATAAAAGCATCCTTCCCGCTCGGCGGGCGTCCAGCATTCGCCTTGTGACCGTCAGTCGCGCCAGCCGACTCGCGCTGTGCCTGTCTGGGTTTCAACGATCCAGCATTCCGGAAGTCTCGAGGCGCTGACGATTCCATAGGTCAAACTCATGGAATTTTGCGATAAATCAAGTACTACGTTGAGTCCGAATAAGTCGCAGTGCGGGGAATACGCCAATGGGGCTGTCGAAAAACTTTACAGTGAATTTGCGAAAGCGCAAGCCATTCATATAACTGGTTGATTTTGCTAAAACATTTATTCTGGCACGATCCATGCTTAATAGCACTGAGGCAAGACCAACCGATTATTTCCTGGAGAAATCATGAAACTCAAATCACTGCTCGCCGCAGTCGTTCTTTCGGCTTTCGGCGCTGCCGCGCCGGCATTTGCAGGCGTCGCCGCCATGGCGGACCTGTCCGTTTCGCAACTGCTGGTCGTTGGCGCCAACGGCCAGCCGAGCCCGCTGGCTGGCGAAATCACCATCACCCGTGATGCGCGCACTGGTACCGCGAACTCGAACTACAACGGCGCAGTGGGCGCAGGTGCTGGTCAGGGCAGTATCACCGACATCGAGACCGATGGCTCTACCGCGGCAGTGGACGTCGCCTACCGTTGCGCTGGCCCGTCGTGCGCCCCTGCAACGATCAACGGTATCTATGGTGGCAGTGCCGAGAACAACACCTCAGCGAACTTCACGCAAAACGTGGGTAATTTCGCTCTGGGCGACATGGATATTTCCGGTAACGCGCTGGCCGGCGGTGCAAGCGGCCTGACGCGTGCTGACTCTTCCGCTGATTCCGCCAACGCAGTCGGCGGCGCCAATGCCACGATCCAGAACGGTGTGTCGGTTACCACCGACTTCGTCGTGGCTGAAACGGCCCAACTGGGCTTCGCGCTGACCTATGACTCCTTCGTGCGCGTGTTCATCGACCCGCTGCTGCCGGCAAACGCCGACTCCGTTGCCACCGCCGGTATCACCTTCAGCCTGACACTGACCAATACCACCACCGGTGAACTGGTACTGCAATGGTCGCCTGCACAGCTGAACCGTGGCCTGCTGGCTGGCGCCGCATCGGAAACCGATACGTTTGACAGCTCCGGCACGGTGCTCTCCGAAGTGGCAACCCTGTTCGCGGACAACACCTACAGCCTCGTCATCACGCAAGCGTCGAACTCGTCGATCCAGCTGAACGCCGTTCCGGAACCGGAATCGCTGTTGCTCGTCGGTCTGGGCCTGCTGGCCATGGGTGTGGCCGCACGCCGCAAACGTCTGCAATAATACCGGGGGCATTTCCGCTCCAGCAAGCCCGGGCATGCCCGGGCTTTTTCCATTGGAACTTCCATGCCGAGACTCACCGCCGATACTTCGAATGTCACCGGACTGGCCCGGGCGGGCGGGCGCGTGCTGCGGCCGCGCACTTCTGCACAGGTGCAGCGCATTGTCCGGCTCGCCAATCGCGCGGGCTGGACGATCAACCCGGTCTCGACCGGACTCAACTTCGGCTACGGGGGCGCGTCGCCCGTTCGTCCCACCGATATCCAGCTTGATCTCGCCAGGATGACGTCGATCCGCAATGCGGCCGAGATTTCGCGCGGCCACCCGGTCGCGGTGATCGAGCCGGGCGTTACCCAGCAGGCGCTGTACGAGTGGCTGCAGCGGCATCATCCGGACCTGTCCTTCAACGTGACGGGCTCCGCCCGCGAAACCAGCATCATCGGCAATGCGCTGGACCGCGGCGTGGGTTACTTCGGCCCGCGCAAGGAAGACTTGTTCGGACTGGAAGTCGTCACCGGCACGGGTGAACTGATCAAGACCGGCTTTCGTCGCCTCGGCGAATCCTCGCCCCTGGCTCACAGTCATCCGTATGGTCTGGGTCCGATCCTGGATGGCCTGTTTTTCCAGGGTAATTGCGGCATCGTAACAAGCGCCTGTTTTCGCCTCGTGCCCAGGCGTCCCAAGGCCGTGGCCGTATCGCTCGGGCTGCGCGATGGGGCGCAGCTCGGCGCATTCATCGACCGGCTCGCCGAGCTGAAGCGGGAAGGCGTGATGGAATCGGTCACGCACATCGGCAACCGCCAACGCAGCCATGCTTCACTGATGTATGGCATCACCACTTATCTCGAGGAGCAATGCGGCCGCACGCCGGCAGCGGCTGCCGCGGAAGCGAAGGAGGCGCTGGCGCTGATCGCAAAGGGCGATTGGACGAGCCTCGGCGCGATCACCGGCTCGGCAGCCCAGGTGCGTGTGAACCTGGCCGAAGTGCGGCGCCGGGTCGGCGATATCGCGACAGTGCGCGTGCTGACCGAGGAAAAGCTGGGGCTGGGCTACCGGGTGATGCATGCGTTGCGTTTCCTGCGCAGCGCGCGGGCGAACGCCGCGGCCATCGCCGCGATCCGCCCCCTGCATGTGCTGGCGCTCGGCCAGCCGACCGATGCAGCAATCGACAACTTGCTGTGGCGGTTCGGCCGCAGCGATCTGCCCGCCACGCAGCTCGACAGGACAAACTGCGGCCTGATCTTCATCAATCCGGCGCTGCCGATGGATGGCGCACTGGTCGCGACGATCGTTCGCGAACTCGAGGAGGTCGCCCGGCCGTTCGAGCTATTCATGACGATCAATATCGAGACGGCCACGTCGCTGGTGGCCGTCATCAACCTGTTGTTCGACCGTGCCGATGCCACACAGGCCGCTGCTGCCCGCGCCACGGCCGATGCCTTGCATGCACACCTGCGCACACGCAAGCTCGAGGTTTACCGCGCGCGTGCCGACATGATGGAAAGCGTCGTCGATCCAGATGACCCGTACTGGCAAACGGTTGGCGCAGTCAAGCGCGCGCTGGACCCGAACGGCGTGATCGCGCCCGGCCGCTACAGTCCCTGAACCTGCGCCCAGGGATGGGCGTCTCAGAGCTGTTTGAGCAAGGCACGCGCCTGCGCGGCCTGGGCAATATCGCCCTTGCCGGCCAGTAAGGTCTCCAGCTCCTTGCGCGCGGCAGCCTTGTCGTTGTTGCGGGCATGCGCTGCGGCGAGGTGGTAGCGAATGTCGGCCGCGCCGGGCTCGGCCTCAATAGCCTGCTTCAGCAGGGGCAGGCCACGCGCAATGTTCCCTTTTTCGACCAGCAGCCAGCCCAGCGTATCTTTCGCGGCTCCGCTCTGCGGCAGTGCTTTCACTGCCTGCTCCGCCGTTTCGATCGCACGGGCGTCGCCCGAAGCCTGGTAAGCCAACGCCAGGTTGTTCAGGATGATGCCGTTGTCGGGCGTTTCCTTCAGCAACCCGTTCAGTGTGTCGATCGCCGCCGGGTATTTCTTCTGCGCCAGGTACAGTTCGCCCAGATAAACGGCAAGTGCGCGGTCTTTTGGGCGCTCTGCACGCCATTGCTGCACGAGCCTGAGCGCCTCTTCTGCATTGCCCGCCTGCCGGTGGGCGTTTGCCAGCTTGATCCGTAACGGTGAGGAACCATTGTCCTGCTGCAGGGCCCGCTGATAGACGGGGATCGCCAGTTCCGGTTTGCGCTGTGCTTCACGAATTTCCGCTTCCACGATCAATCCGGGGATCCGGTTGGCGGGGCGCGACTGCACTTCGCGGGCAAACATGACCGCCTGGTCGAAGTTGCCGCGGCGCGTTTCCAGGGCGGCCCGGGCCAGTACGATCGCGACATCGTCCGGGCGCTCCGCCTGGGCTTTTCGAAGAACATCGGCCGCCAGGCCTGGTTCGCCAAGCGATTCGTATGCCGCCGTCAGCCGGGCGACCATGCCGGTAGTGCGCGGCTGGATGGCCGCCAGCCGGCTGTACGCTTCCAGTGCCGCTGCCGTGTTGCCGTTTGCCGCCTGGGCGCGGCCGACCATGTCGATCACATTGGGGTTATCGGCATCTTCGACCTGCATGGCAAGGATCAGCGTGAGCGCCTTGCGGTTCTCACCCACTGCGAGGTATTGATGCGTCAACCGCAAGGCAGGGCCCGTCAGTTTAGGGTGCGCCGCATGGGCTTTTTCAAGCCATTGGGTGGCCTCGGCCGGCTTGTTCTCGGCGAGCGCCAGGTCGGCAAGGGCCCCCATCGCTTCCGCACTCGCCGCATGCTTGTCGAGGAATGCCTGGTAACGCTGCCGCGCCGCGTCGCGCTTGCCGGCCGCGATATCCATGCGTGCCAGATTGCTGACGGCGGTGAAGTACGACGGTTGCAGTTGCAACGACTTCTCGAAGGCAGCGCGTGCGGCGGCAGCGTCGCCCTTGCCGCGATGCGCACCGCCGAGCAGGTTGTACAACAGGGCGCTGTCGGGCGCGCGCTGCACCATCTGATTCAACACCGCGAGTGCCGCGTCATACTGCTTCAATTGCAGCTGTGTCATGCCCAGCACGATGCCAGTGTCGATCGCCCTTGGCGGGCTCAGCTCGAGGCCCTTGCGCATCGCAGCAAGGGCGCCGTTGGCGTCGCCCATGCTCATTTTTGCCAGGCCGAGCCCCACATGCGACTGGGGCGCCGCAGGTGAAAGATCGATGGCGCGCTGGTAGGTCGCGGCAGCCTTTTCGTACTGCTTCAGGTTCAGGTAGGCACGGGCACCGATCGTGACGAGGGCGGGATCGCTTGATTTGTCGAGTGCCGTGTTCACCTGCGCCAGTGCCTCGCGAGGACGATTCAAGCCGAGATAGACCGAAGCGAGCATCTTGCGCGCATACAGGTTTCCGGTATCTGTCTCGATATATTTCTTGAGGTGCTGCTCTGCCTGTGTCAGCGAACCGAGGGCGAACTGTGTCGCGCCCGCCAGCAGTTGGCTGGGAAGGTGTTCCGGCGCAGACTTGAGAACGATCTGGATGCTGTCCAGCGCTTGTTTGTATTTGCCCTCTGCGAACTCGAGCTGCGCCTGCGCGTGATATGCCAGCAGATTTTGCGGTGCCAGTTTCTTCACTGTCGCGATGTTGACGCGGGCGGCATCGTACTTTCCTTCGCCGATGTCCAGGTAGGCCTTCTGTAGATGGGCGGCTGCGGAACCTGCGTTGACTTGCAGTGCCTTGTCATACAGGACACGGGCCGTGTCGAGTTTGCCCATTGCCTTGTCGAGATCGGCGCGGAACATCAATGCATCGACGTCGTTCGGATTGTGCGAGACGGCACTGTCCGCCAAGCGCACCGCGCCGTCGATGTCGTTTTTCATCAGTGCGTGCCGCGCCAGGCCGTTGAGGGCATCGCTGTTGTTCGGTTCAATCGCCAGGGCGCTATCGAAGGCCTGACGGGACTCGTCCATTTTTTTCAGGGCGAGGAGCGCTTCGCCACGCAGGCTCAGCAGAGTGGCGTCGCGTGGCGCCGACGCCGTTTGATCGAGCACCGCCTGGGGTTTGCTCTGCAGCAGCAGGGATTTTGCAAGCAGGGGCAACACTTCGGTGCGGCTGCTGCCGAGCTCCAAAGCCCGCTGTAACTCCTTTTCGGCAGAAACATTCTCGCCAGTCTTCAAGTACAGGCGGCCCAGCGCCAGCCGCGCCGCGGCGTCGTCCGGTTTGATCTGCAGGGCATTCTTGAGCTGGATTACCGCTGCCTTGCTGTCACCCTTGCTTTCGTACTGCCTTGCTTGGGCGATCAACTGTTCGGGAGACTCATCCTTCGAACAGCCTGCAAGTGCGGAGAGAAGGACAACGAGAGCCGTCGCCATTTGCTTTTTGTTCAGTCTGCGATGCATAGATCATCCTGTGGGATTGCACTGTCGAGCGCTATCTTTCTGGGCGCCAGCACCGAAGATCATATACTGCGGAAAGTCAAAAGTGTTAATAAAATTAAATTATATTACGGGCAACTTTCGGCGCGATTGTGGCCATGGCAGGCGGCTAACTGAGGGAAACCTGTTGCGGAGACTATGCCGCCTGCGCAGTTGTTCGGTAAAGCAAGTGGAATGTTTTCTTCCGGGAATTATGTTGATGTTTCAACGCAACGCTTTCACCTTTTTCCTGACAGTTCGACAATTTGCCGACATTCCTAGTTGTCAATAAGGTTATGCTTTCCGGCATTGCGAATTTACATGTCTGGTCCGTTTTGTAGCCAAGAGCTTGCGTTAGCGCTGAGGATGGTCGAGCTATCAGTGTAAAATTTAGTCGTATCATTTCTGCAATTTCTAGTAGACAATGACCGCTATCGATTGCGGCTGACCGCTGGGTTCATGCGCGCCAACTGAGAATTCTTGTTATCAATATTGTATTAGTTAAATTTTTGATATACAGTTGGCATAAACACAAATCGTAATTCTCGAACGGAACCCGATATGGAAAACGATCAAGTCGTTGCAGTAGTGGGGCTGGGCTATGTGGGTTTGCCCTTGGCAGTAGAGTTCGGCAAAAAGCGTACGACGATCGGCTTTGACCTTTCGGAAGCGAAGATCGAGAATTACAAGCGTTTCGTCGATCCTACCGGCGAGGTCTCGACGGGCGATCTGATGGCTGCCCGCTACCTGACGGTTACCACCGATCCCGCGGCACTGGCGCAAGCCGACTATATCGTGGTTGCCGTGCCAACTCCGGTGGACAGCGCGCACAATCCCGATTTCGGCCCCCTGATCGGTGCTTCCACCAGTGTCGGCAAGCACATGAAACGCGGTGCGATCGTCGTCTACGAATCCACCGTCTACCCTGGCGCGAGCGAGGAAGTGTGCATTCCGATCCTCGAGAAGCAGTCCGGCCTGAAATGGAAAGAAGACTTCCATATCGGTTTTTCGCCGGAGCGAATCAATCCGGGAGACAAGCAGCATACGCTGACCACCATTTTGAAGGTGGTTTCCGGCGACGACGCGGCGACCCTGGAATCCGTCGCGCAACTGTATGAGTCGATCATCGCCGCCGGCGTCTATCGCGCTTCGAGCGTGAAGGTGGCCGAAGCAGCGAAAGTCATCGAGAACACGCAGCGCGACCTGAACATCGCACTGATGAACGAGCTGGCGATCATTTTCGACAGGATCGGCATCGATACGCTCGAAGTGCTGCAAGCCGCCGGTACGAAGTGGAATTTCCTGCCGTTCCGTCCAGGCCTGGTAGGCGGACACTGCATCGGCGTCGATCCTTACTACCTGACGCACAAGGCCGAAATGATCGGCTATCACCCGCAAGTCATCCTGGCCGGCCGCCGCATCAATGATGGCATGGCCAAGTTCGTGGCGGAGAAAACGGTCAAGGAACTGATCGCCACCGGCTGCCACGTGAAAGGCGCGAAGGTCAACGTGCTGGGATTGACGTTCAAGGAAAACTGCCCGGACCTGCGTAACTCGAAGGTGGCGGACGTGGTAGCGGAACTGCAATCGTATGGGCTGGACGTGCACGTGTATGACCCGGTTGCCGACGCTGGCGAAGCGATGCACGAATACGGCATCAAGCTGGAAAGCTGGGAGTCGCTGCCCCGCGCGAACGCCCTGGTGGCCGCGGTATCGCATCAGGAATTGCTGGCGCTGTCGCTGAACGACCTGGCATCGAAGCTGGATGATGGCGGCTGCTTCATCGACGTCAAGTCGCAGTTCCCTCTGTCGGGCCTGCGTGAGGCGGGTTACACCGTCTGGCGCCTGTAGAAGCCGGAACAATAGGGTATGCGTGCCGTGAGCAAGTTCGACAACGTGGCGGAACACCTTCGCGGCCGGCAATACCGCTGGCTCGTGACGGGTGTTGCCGGTTTTATTGGCTCCAACCTGGCCGAGGCGTTGCTGAAACTTGGCCAGCACGTGACGGGCCTGGACAATTTCTCCACCGGCCACCAGCACAACCTCGACCAGGTGCGCGAGGCCGTTGGCGAGCAGCACTGGACTGCTTTCCACTTCATCGAAGGCGACATTCGCCATGCCGAAACCTGCGCTCGTGCCTGCGAGGGCATTGACTTCGTGCTGCACGAAGCAGCGCTTGGTTCCGTCACCCGCTCGCTCGAGGATCCACTGCGCACGCACGATGTGAACGTGACCGGCTTCGTCAACATGATGGTGGCCGCGCGCGACGCCAAAGTGAAGCGATTCGTGTATGCCGCCTCCAGTTCCACCTATGGCGATCACCCCGGCCTGCCGAAGATGGAAGACCTGATCGGCAAGCCATTGTCGCCATACGCCGTGACGAAGTACGTCAACGAACTGTATGCCGATGTGTTCGCACGCTGCTACGGTATCGAGGCGATCGGCCTGCGCTACTTCAACGTGTTCGGGCCGCGACAGGACCCGCAGGGTGCATATGCCGCCGTGATCCCGCAATGGGTGGCAGCGATGATCGACAACCGGCCGGTATTCATCAACGGCGATGGCGAAACCAGCCGCGACTTCTGCTTTATCGATAACGTGGTGCAGGCCAATTTGCTGGCTGCGCTGGCGACCGAGCCGCATGCAATAAACACCGTCTACAACGTTGCGCTGAATGAGCGCACGAGCCTCAACCAGTTATATCACATGATGCGCGAGCTGCTGCAGGAGCGTTTCCCGCACCTGCAGGGCGCACAAGCACAGTACAAGAACTTCAGGGCCGGCGACGTGCGCCATTCGCAGGCCGACATTACCCGGGCGCGTGAATCACTGGGCTATGCGCCGACGCATGACATCGCCGCCGGGCTCAGGGAAGCAATGGATTGGTACGTGCAGCACCTGGCTAGTGCCAGCTGAAAAGTGGTTCCACGAGCCGCGGTCGACGGTACGGGAATAAGAACTAGGTGTACGCCCTGGGGGGTAAAAATGTTGAGAATCTCCAACCACTACGTGTCCAAGGTAGTGTTCAGCCTGTTGTTCCTGGAAGTCCTGATCCTCATCGGTTCGTTCTATGCGGGTGCCGGTCTACGGATATTCGACGGTGACGAATTCGTGCTGCCGAAGCTCGATCATTTCTTCATGTCTGCCTGCGTGTTCGCGGCTGCGATCGTGTTCTCGATGAGCGCGCTGGGCATGTACCAGGTCAAGGTCAGCGAAGGCCTGCGCAACCCGTTCTTCCTGCAACTGATGCCTTCGTTCGCGATGGGCTTCTGCATTCTCACGCTGGTGTTTTACCTGGCGCCGGATTTGTACTTCGGCCGCGGCATCCTGATCCTGGTGTTCTGTATTTCCGGTACCGGCATCGTGCTGGCGCGCATGGTGTTCCTGAAAAGCTCCGAACTGTCGATCCTCGAGTCGCGCATCATCTTCGTCGGTTGCGGTCAACTGGCCAAGGAGTGCGGCGAACTGGTCACGCGAAGCGGCAGTTATCACAAGTACCACGTGGCCGGTTATGTGGCGGTTCCCGGCGAGGACATCACGGTATCGCGCGACCGCCTGCTGCCATTGGAGCCTGGTAAGTCCCTGGTACAGCTGGCACGGCAAAATCGCGTCAGCGAGATCGTTGTATCCGTGCAGAACCGGCGCGGCGGCACGTTCCCGATCAAGGAGCTGCTCGACTGCAAGCTGTACGGCATCAGCGTCACCGATTCAACCACATTCTTCGAACGTGAAACGTGCCAGATCCGCGTGGATTCGGTACAGCCGAGCTGGCTGGTATTTGGCGGCGGCTTCGACCAGAGCTGGGTGCGCACGTTCATGAAACGCAGTTTCGACGTTGCCGCCAGCCTGCTGTTGCTCGTCGTGTCGTTGCCGGTGATGCTGCTGACGGCGCTGGCGATCTACATCGAGGATCGCGCACCGATTTTTTACTCCCAGGAGCGGGTCGGCAAGAACGGCAACGTGTTCCGCGTGCTAAAGTTTCGCAGCATGTTCACCAACGCGGAGCAGGGCGGCAAGCCACAGTGGGCGGCGAAGAACGATCCACGCGTCACCCGGGTCGGCAACATCATTCGCAAGCTGCGGATCGACGAACTGCCGCAGATCCTGAATGTGCTGAAAGGCGAGATGAGCTTTGTCGGCCCCAGGCCGGAGCGGCCGTACTTCGTCGAACAGCTGACCGAGCGCGTGCCGTACTACAACGTGCGACACAGTATCAAGCCAGGCATCACCGGTTGGGCACAGGTGCGCTATGGCTACGGCGATTCGGTCGAGGATGCGGTGCAAAAGCTGCAATATGACCTGTATTACGTCAAGAACAACAGCCTGCTGCTTGATGTGCTGGTGTTGATCGACACCTTCAAGGTCGTCATGTTCAGGGGAGGCCGCTGAGCGGCCCCGGGCTGCGCGGCCGCGCGGAGTTCTGATGCCGGTCAGTACCGCTTCATTCAGCTATGCCAGCGCCGCGCTGGCGTTTGTGCTCTTGTGCGCGCCGCTGTTGACGTGCTGGCGCGGCCGACCGCACACCAGCCTGTTTGCTGTCGCATGCGCCGCGACAGTGTCGTGGAGCGCGGCGATGATTGCCGTCGCCTACGGCGTTGTGCCGGAGGTCACGGCCGAACTGGCCGAACTGCTGCGTGGCGCTACCTGGACAACCGTACTGTTCGCAATGCTCGGGCAGCTGCCCCTGGCTGGCGGAACGCACCGCCGCAGCGGCATGCTGACGTTTGCAATCATCCTGTACTTGCTGCTGCTGGCAGCGACGCTAGTCGAACCGGTCCTGCCTTCCGGGCTGCTGTTCCAGGTAACCGTGATCGGCCGCGTCGGTGCCGCAGTACTGGGCATGCTGCTGATCGAGCAGCTGTATCGCAATGCCGGCACGCAAAGCCGTTGGGCCATCAAGTTCGCCTGCCTGGGGCTGGGCGGTATCTTTGCCTACGACTTTTACATGTACAGCGACATGCTGCTGTTCCGTGAACTGAACCTCGACCTGTGGGCCGCACGTGGCGTGGTCAATGCGCTGACAGCGCCGCTGTTGGCACTGTCGCTGTTGCGCAGCGCTTCCTGGACCGGGCACCTGGCCGTATCGCGCCGGATGCTGTTCCATTCGGCGGCACTGATTGGCTCCGCGATTTATCTGCTTACGATGAGTTCGGCTGCATACTACCTGCGTTTCGTCGGTGGCAGCTGGGGCTCGCTGATGCAGCTGGTATTCCTGTTTGGCGCTTCTGTCCTGCTGGTGGGAATTCTCTTCTCTGGCAGTTTCCGTGCCTGGCTGAAGGTTTCTATCAGCAAGCATTTCTACCGCTACAACTACGATTATCGCGATGAGTGGCTGAGCTTTACGCGCACGCTGTCGGATCCGGGACCAGGCCTTGGCGAGCGGACGATCCAGGCGTTGGCGGCGCTCGTCGAAAGTCCCGGCGGCGCGCTGTGGATCCGGCGCGACGCGCGTTGCGAGCCGGCCGCGCATTGGCATACGGCGCCGTCCGCAGCCAGCGAACCGGCCGATTCCCCATTTTGCCGCTTCATCGAACAAAAACAGTGGGTGGTGGACCTGGATGAACAGATGGCGGACGAGCCGGTGCTGCCGGAATGGCTGCGCAGCTTTCCGCGCGCATGGCTGGTGGTGCCACTGATGTTGCATGGCCGGCTGCTTGGTTTTATCGTACTGCTGCAGCCACGCAGCCCTGTTGCACTGAACTGGGAAGTACTGGACTTGCTGAAGGTGGCCGGTACGCAGGCAGCCAGTTACTTGGCACAGCAGGAGGCCGACAATGCGCTGATGCTGGCGCGCCAGTTCGATTCGTTCAACCGGCTATCGACGTTCGTTGTACATGACCTGAAAAATCTGGTGGCGCAACTGTCGCTGCTGACGGCGAATGCGGAAAAGCATCGCGACAACCCCGAATTCCAGCGCGATATGCAGGATACGGTAAGCTATTCGGTGCAGAAGATGAAACTGATGCTGCAAAAACTGAGCCGAACCGCGACGTCCGAGCATGCGCGGCCGCTGGCCGTGGACCAGGTGCTGGCGGGAGCGGTGGCGCTGAAGGGGGCATTCGAGCCGAGGCCGGTACTGCAGGTGGGCCTGCCCGGCCTGCACGTGCTTGCCGATGCCGAACGCCTGGAACGCGTGCTGGGGCACCTGATCCAGAACGCGATCGAGGCAACACCGCGCGATGGCCGGGTATGGGTGCACGTCGATGGCACCGAGAATGCGGTCACGATCGAAATCGGCGATACGGGACAGGGCATGAACGACGAGTTCATGCGCGAGCGCCTGTTCAAGCCGTTCGACTCGACCAAGTCGGCCGGCATGGGCATTGGTGCCTTTGAAAGCCGGGAATATATTCACGAATTGGGGGGGCAGCTCGATGTGCGCAGCGAGCCCGGGCAAGGCACCACGTTTACGGTGACGCTGCCGCTGTACCGCGCTGACGCGCTTGGCGCCGCCGCTTAAAATTCGATAGCTGAAGCGCCGATCGCTGAAGCGGAGATAAAGCCGGGAGCCCGGCAAGAGGACTGTTGTGACGCAAACCAAACCGAAGCTGTTGATCATCGAGGACGATCCCGGCCTGCAGAAGCAGCTGCGCTGGAGCCTGGACGCCTACGACGTCGTGGTTGCCGGCGATCGCGAAGCCGCGCTGGCCCAGTTGCGCCGCCACGAACCCGCCGTGGTGACGATGGACCTGGGCCTGCCGCCCGATCCGGATGGCGCCACCGAAGGCCTGGCCACCTTGGAACAGATGCTGGCACTGCTGCCGGACACGAAGGTGATTGTCCTCACCGGCAACCAGGACCGCAGTCACGCGGTCAAGGCAATTGCCATGGGCGCCTACGACTTCCACCAGAAACCGTGTGAACCCGATTTGCTTAACCTGGTGATCCAGCGCGCGTTCGTGCTGCACGGGTTGCAACAGGAGCACCACCGGTTGCAGCAGGGGCAGGCTGATTCGCCGCTGTCTGGCGTCATCAGCCGCGATCCTGGCATGCTGAAGGTATGCCGCAATATCGAGAAGGTGGCCCCAAGCTCCGCCACCGTGATGGTGCTGGGTGAAAGCGGCACCGGCAAGGAAGTGCTGGCGCGCGCACTGCACCAGCTTTCGCCGCGCGCCAAGGAGCGCTTCATGGCCATCAACTGCGCGGCGATTCCTGAAACGCTGCTGGAATCGGAGCTGTTCGGCTACGAGAAAGGCGCGTTTACCGGGGCTGTCAAGCAGACCAAGGGCAAGGTGGAGCTGGCCAACGGCGGTACATTCTTCCTCGACGAAGTGGGCGACCTGCCAATGGCGCTGCAAGCGAAGCTGCTGCGCTTCCTGCAGGAACGGGTAATCGAGCGCGTTGGCGGCCATGAGGAAATCCCGGTCGACGTGCGGATCATCTGCGCCACGCACCAGAACCTGAAGACGCTGTCCGCCAGCGGCAAGTTCCGGGAAGACCTGTATTACCGCTTGTCCGAAATCGTGCTGACGATTCCGCCGCTGCGTGACCGGAGCGGCGATGCCGTACTGCTGGCACAGCACTTCAAGAATCGCTTCTGCACGCAGGAAGGTCGGACGGCGTTGCATTTCGCACCTGATGCGATGGCGCAGATCGCCCGCCACCAATGGCCGGGCAATGTGCGCGAGATGGAAAACTGCATCAAGCGCGCGGTGATCATGGCGGACGGCCCCGCGATCACGTCGGACGATCTGGGGCTGGGCCTGGGCCCGGTCGAAGACGAGCCGCTGAACCTGCGCCAAGTGCGCGACGAAGCCGAGTACAAGGCGATCGTCAAGGCACTGGCGCGGGTCGAAGGCAACATCGTCAAGGCTTCCGAGCTGCTCGGTGTCAGCCGCCCGACGCTGTATGACCTGATGGACCGCCACGCGATCCGGCCCACGGTGGTCTCGGCCTGACGGTCGCCAATGGGCTTTCTGCTGTTGTTGTATGCCGCACTGCTGGTCTACGGCAGCTGGTATCCGTTTGCATGGGGAGCCGCGCCTGTTGCGCCGCTCGCGTTCCTGTATACGATGCCCACGTACCTGGATAAGGGCGACGTCATCCAGAACGTGCTGGTTTACATGCCGTTTGGCTTGCTGATGGTAGCCTGGTGCGGCCGGCGCCTGCCATTCGCGGCAGGATTGCTGCTGGCTGCGGTTGCCGGCACCGCGCTCAGCCTGGGCATCGAAATTTGCCAGCAGTACCTGCCGTCGCGGGTGCCGTCACTGGTCGATGTGGCGATGAATTTCGGCGGCAGCGTCATCGGCGGACTGTTCGGGGCGCTGGTCAACCGCCGTACGATGCCGGGCGCCACACTGCTGCGCCTGCGCGACGACTGGTTCCGTCCCGGCCCGCTGGTCAGTACGGGTCTGATCGTCATCGCTCTATGGATGCTGTCGCAAACCACACCGCTGGTGCCATCGCTCGACATCGCCCAGCTACGCAGCAAGCTGGGCTACCTGTACCGCTCGGCGATGGAGCCCTACTGGTTCAGCTGGGGCAAGCTGGCGACGTTATGGTGCTACCAGGTGGCGCTTGGCATCCTGCTGTGTACATTGCTGCATTCCGGCCGGCCTTTCTTGCGGCTGTACCTGATACTGGCGGCGTTGGTCTGCGGCTGGAAAATGCTGGTGGTCGGGCGCGTGCTGTCGCTGGAATTGCTCGCGGCGGTGGCGTTGGCGTTGCCTGCGCTGGCGGTGACGCGCCGCCTGAAGCCGACTGCATCGACCATGGTCGGGGTGGCACTGCTGGCTGCCGGGCTCGCGATCTATGAACTATTGCCCGGCGATGCGGCGGTGCTGCAACCGGCGTTCAACTGGGTGCCGTTCGAAGGCCAGATGAACGATCTTTCCGGCCTCGAAAATATCCTCGAATTCCTGTGGCCACCGATGGCGATGGCTTGCCTGCTGCGGCTGGCGCTGCCGTTCCACCGGCAGGACGCCGGTGCCGTGATCGGCACGGCGGTGCTGGCGCTGGGTATGTTCATGCTGGAGTGGCTGCAGCAATCGCTGCCGGGAAGGTATGGGGACATTACCCAGGTCGCACTGGCCTGCGTCGGCTGGGTCATTCCATGGTGCGTGCGAGGCCGCAACGTGCGCGCAGCAGGGCCGGAAGGGCGTGCCGCGGCCAGGCCGGGGTAAGCCCAGGCGGCGACGATTACTGCAGCGCGGTTTTCGAAGGGGGCTCGGCGGTGGAGTCATCCTGCCCGCCGGCCTCGCCTTCCTTGACCGGCAACGGTTCCACCTTGCCATCCCATTTGCGGGCGCCGACCAGCATATTGCGCAGGCCGTCGAACGGGAAATTGTGCTGGTAGGCGATCTTTGCGTGCTTCACTGCCAGGTCGTACTGCTTGGCGCGAAAGTAGGCGATACCGAGGTTGTAATTGACGGACGGGTTGTCCGGCGCCATGTCATAGGCTTTCTTTAACAAGGGCATGCCGCGTTCCTCCTGCCCGGCGCCGTACAGGTACTTGCCGTACGCGCCCCACGCCAGGCCGTCATCCGGCTTGAAGCGCACGGCCCGCTCGAAATAGCATTCGACCGGATACCTGGCACTGGGCAGCTGGTTGACCTTCATGCGCGCCGACACCATTGCCATCGTCGTCAACGCCTTCACGTGGTTCGGGAATGCACGCAACGTGTAGTCGAGGTCGCCACCGATGGCACCTGTGTTGCCCTTCACGCCCGCAGCCACCTCCTCGGTGTAGTGGGCCATTTCAACCAGGTGCAGTGCATCGGGTGGCGGTTCGCGATAGTCGAACGGCCCCATTGCGTTGGTCAATTCGCCGCAATACGGTTTCGCGCTGGTGGCCGCGGCAGCCAGCAGCAATGCCGCCGGCAAGATGTGTCGCAATGTCGATCCAAAGGTCAGCATGCTTCGCTTCCTTTCACCTGTGCGTTGGGGACGTTGACAGTTACCGCGGTTAACAGGCGGGCCAGTTCCGCCGTGCGGGCGCGGCGGGAGTTCGCGGCCACCGCTTCGTCGGAAGCAAGCGGCGCACTGCCTGCTTCCGCCAGCGCGAGGAAGTGCAGCAGGGCCGCATGGATGCCGGCCTTGTCATCGAGCGGGCCGATTGTGTCGATGCCGGCGTGGCGCAATGCGGCGGCGGTGTCCCCCGTCGTGTCGGTCAATGCAAGCACTGGCCGGCGTGCGCGCAGGTATTCGTACAGCTTGGCCGGGATCTGGTGGTTGCAATTGGTGGCCTGCAATACCAGCAGGCCATCCGCTCCCAGCATCTCGGCCAGCGCGTCGCGGTAGGCGATGTGCGGAGCCAGGCTGACGATGTCGCCGATGCCATATTTTTCGATCAGCGGTATCAGGTAATCGTCATGAGCGGTGGCGCGCAATATCACACGCAGCCGCGCCGATGTCACGGTACCTGCGGCCTTCAGATCCGCCAGCGCTTCGAAAAACGGCACCGGGTCGCGCTCGGACGGGTAGATGATGCCACTATGGATCAGCGTGAATGGCCGGCCTGCTGCGGGCGCAGCCGGCTTTTGCGAGGCGGCGGCGTTGGCGAAGTTCTCCTCGTCATAGCCGTTTTCGATCAGCGCAAAGCGACTGACGGGAATATCGGGAAAACGCTTCGTATAGGTGACGATCGCGCCTGGTGTCGTGCACACGGCCAGCGTGCAGTTGCGCACCGTCTTTTCCTCGATCCAGCGATAGACGCGCCGCGTCAGCGGGTCAGCGGGATAGTCGACATCCGTCATCGGGTCGCGCAGGTCGGCAATCCATGGCAGGCCCGTCAGCTTGTGCAGCACCAGGCCGATCAGCTTCGCGCTGGCGATCGGATAGGTAGTCCAGATTACCTGAGGCCTGTACTTGCGAACCATGCGCAGCCCGGACGGAATCGCGCCAAGGCACCAGGACACCCAGCGGTCGGGCAGCGCCATCCAGCCTACATAGCGGCCACGTACCGACAGATGGCGCGAAGTGTCGAGAGCAAAGGCGCGGTGCACGATCGCTTCCCTAGGGATTTCGGCCAACTGGTCGTCGCCGCTGTTGGCATAGGCGCGCGGACTGGCGGACAACACCAGCGGTTGCCAGCCGTGCTGCGGCAGGTATTGCGAAAACTTCAGCGTGCGCTGAATACCGCTGCTGCCCCGCATCGGCGGATAGTGATAGGCAACCATCAATACGCGGTTCATGCCCGCGCTCCGGTGTCGAGTACCCATGCCGCCGTCCATGCGGCGACCTGGTCGCGCCATTCGCGGCGCGAGAACGTATGATCCGCTGCCGGCAGCGTGCGGCGCTGCACGCGCGGCGCGGCCAGCAGCTTTCGCCACTGGCGCGATGCCTTTACCATGTCCAGGAACTCCTGCGCCGTCAGGTCGGCGCCACTGATGATCAATAGGACCGGCCCCGAAAAGCCCTGCCAGCCAGCCAGCATGCGGGCATGCAGGTTCGGGCTGGCAGGCATGGTCGGGAGCGGAGTGGGCGCTTGCACCGCTGGGGGCGCGGCCGCACCGCCGCGCGATGCGCGAAGCAGGCCGGTGAATGAGCGCAGTGCCTTGCCGAATTCGAACTGGCCGCTGGCGATCTTTCTCCACAGTGCCGGTTGCAGCAGGCGCTCCAGGTAATAGTGCTTCAGCGTGGCGCGCGCCAGGCCATTCGCCGTGCGCGCCCATGGATTAAGCAGTACCAGGCCGGACACCCGGCGGTCATGCTGTGCATAGAACAGTGCCGCGCTGGCCGCATCGCACAGGCCCCAGATCACGACTTCCTGCAAGCCTGGCACGGCAATCATGAAGTGGTCGATCGCGGCACGCAGGTCGGCATCGACATCCTCGAAAGCGCGAGCCTGCCCGCTGCTGTCGCCCATGCCGCGATAATCGAAGCGCATGGCCGGTATGCCCTGGGCGGCCAGGGCGCGCGCCAGCAGCGCGAACTGGCGGTGGCTGCCGGCACGATATTGCGGACCACCGACAACGATCAACACACCACGCCGCGCAGGCGAAGCGGAAGGGCTCAGGATCGCCGTCAGCCATTCACCGGCACATGGGACGACGAGCGCTTGTTCGTCAGGCTGCATGGCACGGCTGCGACAGCGATTGGAGGGTGGCGTCGAGCAGTGCGGGACATTCCTCGATTTCCTGCGTTGCCCAGAAAAGCGGTCCGGCAACGACGCGCGTTGCAATGCTCGCATCTCCAATGCCCAATGCCGCAGTGACGCGTGCTGCGGCAGGCGACAGGGGGCGGCTGCTTTCAGCCGCCATTTCAAACCAGTACACCGGGCAGGCTGGGGGACGGAATTTCTCCGCGTTGCACGCATCGATTGCCAGCGCAAGGGCGGGGGCGAGCGTGTAGCCGGCGATTTCCAGGGGCTGCCCGGCCACCAGACCTTGTTTCAGCGCGGCGGTGCCACCACTACCGCCGCTATTGCTTTCCTTGCCATCCCTGCCATCCGCCAGCATCTGGCTGGCCACTTTCAGGCGAAGGAACTGCATGAGGAACTGACTGCCGTTGGTGACCGGGTGCCACAGCAGCAGGCCCGCCAGCGGACGCACCTGTGCCACATCCAGCGCCAGCAGGGCGCCAAGGCGCAAGCCCCACAGGCCTGCGGCGCAGCCGCTGTGCTGCTCGAGCCAGGCAAGGCCGCGTGCCACATCCTGCTGCCAGATATTCCAGCGCGCATCGCCGAAATCGCCGGCACTGTCGCCACATCCGTACAGGTCCATCTGCAGCACGGCGTAACCGCTTCGTGCCAGGGCGCGCGCCTGCAGCGCGGCCATGCGGCGCGACTTGTTCATTTCCTCGGCAAATGGGTGGAGGTAGAGCCAGGCGCCGCGGCATGCGCCAACGGGCGCGTGGTAGAGACAGAAGCGTGCCGCCGCACCGGTGTCCAGGAAGAACGGTTGCGCCGGCGGCGCGGCGGCAAGGGCATTCATGTCAGGCCGTTTGCTTGTGCTTCACGAAGGCGGCCAGGCTGCCCAGCGTGGCAAAGGTTTCGGCGCTGATCTCGTCGTCGTCCACACTGAAGCCGAATTGCTCTTCCAGTGCGCCGATCAGCTGGACGACCGCCATCGAATCCAGTTCCGGTATGCTGCCCAGCAGGGCGGAATGTTCGTCCAGCGAGCGGCCTGCGGGGCCCAGCGCGAGGACGTCGATGACAATCTGCTTCACTTCGTCGAGATACATGTTTACTCCGTGGTTGAGGTTTGCTGCCGCGTGGCGACCGGCGCAGGGCCGGCGAATTTGCCGCGCAACCTCTGCACCATGGCGTTACGTTCGCCGGCGGCGGCATGCAGCTGGCGAAGTACCGGCCAGCGGTAATGGTTGACATGGTACATGGTCCGGATTTCGTCGGTCCAGCGCGTATGCCATTCCATCACTTTGCCGTAGAACTCCAGCCGCGCGTACTGCTTTTCGTCAAACAGCCGCTGGCAGCATTCCTCCCTCATCAACAACGTTGGCGACAGGCTGGCCGGCACCGATTCGTCGTAGGTTGTTTTCAGCACGATCAGGGCGCCGTCGCCCTCGATGCACAGATCCATTGCAACCAGTTGTGGTGCAAGCCCGGGAGCTTCGAACCAGTAGCGGTACACGGCAGCCTGGCCGCGCCGCGCGAACGCTTCGAGCATCGCCGTGTAAAAACGGCCCTGGTCATTGTCCGGATGGATCGCGGTGCCCAACTGTGCCTTCCAGCCGGCGCTTTCCAGCCGGCCGTAGTCGGCAACGGCGGCGGCCATCTGTTCGGGCAAACGGTCGATCTGCATGCGCGTGACGATGCCATCCTTCTGCAACCGCGAGCGCTGCTTCTTCAGGTTGCTCCGCAAATTCTTCCCGCGCGCATTCCAGTAATCCTCGAAAGCGCCGGCGATCGGTACATGGGCGGTGCGAATGTAATCGAGCGTACTGGTAATCGTGCTGTCGGCCGGGCGGGGTTCCAGTTGCGGATCGCGCTGTTTCAAGCCGACCATCAGTGCCAGGCCGGGGAGCTTGCGCGTCAACGATGGCAGCAGCCGCTCAAGATCGAGGCCGGTGCGGTGCAGCCACAGGCCGATCGGTGCCTGCGATGGCTGCAGCGCTTCCCATACGCCGCGGCCACGCGGCTGGAAGATGCCCATCGCGACCGTGTCGCCATCCATCTCGCACACCGCAAGCTGGCTCCGCGAATCGCCGAATTCGGTAAGAAGCGGCTGCACGAATTCCGGTTCAAGCAGCGGCGAACTGCCGTTGGAGGCATTCAGCCGGCGCCATGCCTGCGTATGGGCGGCAAACGCACTTGCCGGGTACAGGTGCCATTTCATCGTTGGCCTCCTTGTTCGCCTGTGACCGCGCTGCGCACCTGGCCGATCATCCATTCGATTTCATCATCGCGCAGTTCCTGGTGGCAGGGAAACTGCAGCACGCGAAGCGACAGGTTCACGCTGTTTTCGCACACGGTCGCGTCCACCCCCGGCCACAAGTACTCGCCGAACCGGATCACCGGCACCCCGGCGCCCTTCAACTGGCGGAACAGCGCTTGCGGCTCATCGCACAGCAGTGGGAAGACCCATGGATAAACGCCGTCCGGCAAGGTGGCGAACAGTGGGCGGCAGTCTGGCAGTGTCGACAGCGCTTCATACAGCCGCCGGTAGTTACGGCGGCGCAGTTCACCCATCCTGCGGTGCGACACGATCCGCAGCATCGACCGCGAGAACAGCGACGAGCGCTTGGTCAGCCAGGCCGGGTCGAAACCGAAACCGCCGTCGGAAGATCCGGGAGCCAGCGCCGGTGCGGCGCCATGGCGGCGTGCCTTGATCACGCCCCATAGAGCGTTCTTGACGGCCATCGGCAGCGTCATCAGTGCACGCAGCATCGGCAGCCGCCCATACGCGAAGCCGTTTTCGACAGAATTCAGCAGCACCTTGGCTTCGAAGCCCGCTCCGGCGGACTGCAGCGCCACGCCGTCCAGCCGATGGCGCGCCGAGACAAGGCAGCCCCCTTCGTAGACCGGGAAGAACTTCATGCTACTGGCGATCGCGTAATCTCCCCATGAACCCAGTGAACGGCCCGCATGCCGGCCCAGGAACGAGTGAGCACAGTCTTCCAGCAATTGAATGCCGCGCTCGTCGCAAAACGTGCGCAGTGCTGGCAGCGGCTGGTGGAAACCGTAATAGTTGGTTGCCATCACCGCCTTGACGTTACTGGCGGCGGAAGCCTTGAGGGCAAGGTCTTCCAGGTCGACCGTGGTATCGGCGAGAATGCGGTAGAACAGCGGCGTGGCGCCTGCCCAGATGACCGGTTCGATCATGGATGCGCAGTGATACGACGGCACCAGCACCGTGTCGCCAGGGCCTACTCCCATCTGCTTCAGTGCCAGTGCGATCGCCACGCGACCACTGGTCACGAAGCGGACCTCGCCCGCATCGAGAATGGAGGGCGCAGGCGGGCCGCTCATGCGGAGAAACGATGCCAGCGACAATGCGGGCGCGACAGGCAGGCGGGAGCGCGGATAGTCAGCGGGGACGAGCGGGGGCTGTACTGCTGCCGGCCTGAGTTCTACCGGCTTCACATCTGAAATGCTGATCTTTCCCATGGTCGTCTCGATTGCAGCAATTTCCAGGACAAAACTAACGGCGCCTCACATGATACATCAAAAGATTGCCAAAAATTTACGTTAATTGTTGTTTTTGGAACAATGCCAGAGGTATTTTTCCGCCAAGTGTTGCCAAAAAACAGATGTTATTTGATTGTAAAATGTTAATATTCCCGCCTAGGTTTCCGTATGGTTACAAACTTGTTGCATTGCGGACCAGCCCTTTGCAGGACACGATATGAGCGACCTGATCCACGATTTCATTTTCCGCTCGGCCGCCAGAACGCCTGGTTCCGAGGCACTTGTCCACGGTAGCCGCCGCCTGAATTACGCGGCGCTCGCCGACCTGGTCCAACGCACTGCCGCCGCATTGTTGGCATCCGGCCTGGAACGAGGCGAGCGGGTTGCGGTCTACATGGAAAAAAACGTCGAGAACGTTGGTGCCATGTTCGGCGCGGCGGCGGCAGGCGGCGTCTTCGTGCCGGTCAATCCTCTGCTGAAGCCCGAACAAGTCACCTACATTCTGGCCGACTGCAATGTGCGCGTGCTGGTCACGACGATCGACCGGCTAAAGCTGCTGGCAGACGTGCTGCCGGCCTGTCGCGATCTGCGCCTGGTGGTGGCAGTCGGCGGCGGCGATGCTTTGCCTGCGGTGCACAACGTCGACGTGCTGTCGTGGGATGCCGCAATTGCTCGTGGCCTCGACGAAACGCGTGCAGCGCATCGCGCGATCGATGGCGACATGGCCGCGATCCTGTATACGTCCGGCAGCACCGGCAAGCCCAAGGGTGTCGTGCTATCGCACCGGAACATGGTGGCTGGCGCGCACAGCGTGGCTAGTTACCTGGAGAATACGCCGCAAGACCGCATCCTGGCCGTGCTGCCGCTGTCGTTCGATTATGGCTTGTCGCAATTGACGACGGCGTTCCACGTGGGCGCTACAGCCGTGCTGATCAATCACCTGCTGCCGCGCGATGTGCTTAACGCTGTCATCGCCGAACGCATCACGGGCCTGGCCGCCGTGCCGCCGCTGTGGATCCAGTTGGCGCCGCTGGCATGGCCGGCCGATTGCACGCTGCGCTACCTGACCAATTCCGGCGGTGCCATGCAGCGGCCCACGCTCGAAGCGCTGCGCCGGGCGCTGCCGAACGCACGGCCGTTCCTGATGTATGGCCTGACAGAAGCGTTCCGTTCCACTTTCCTGCCGCCGGAAGAACTGGACCGTCGCCCGGATTCGATGGGAAAGGCAATCCCGAATGCCGAAGTGGTGGTGTTGCGGTCGGATGGCACCGAGTGTGCGCCGCACGAGCCGGGCGAGCTGGTGCACCGGGGCGCCCTGGTATCGCTGGGCTACTGGAACGATCCGGGCAAGACCGCCGAGCGCTTCAAACCGGTAGCGCCGCGGCATTACGGCTTGCCGCTGGTGGAACTTGCCGTATGGTCCGGCGATACGGTGCGCCGCGACGAGGACGGCTTCCTGTACTTCATCAGCCGCAACGACGAGATGATCAAGACGTCCGGCTACCGCGTCAGCCCGACCGAGGTCGAAGAAGTGGTGTATGCGCGCGAGCACGTGGCCGAGGCGGCGGCGATCGGCGTCAAGCATCCGGTGCTGGGCCAGGCGATCGTCGTCATCGCCTTCCCGCGCGAGGGCGCGGCGCTGACGGCGAGTGATCTCCTCGCGGCCTGCAAGCCGCACCTGCCGGCCTATATGTTGCCGCAGAAGCTGGTCGTTGCCGAGAGTGCGCTGCCACGCAATCCGAACGGCAAGATCGACCGCAAGCTGCTGTCGACGCAATATGAAAACGTGTTTCTGGAGCAGCAGCCATGAGCGCGCCTCGTCCGCAGCACGCACCGCTGCTGCAGTTCCCCGTCATCGACGACTGCCTGCAAATCGGCGGCATGCCGTTGACCCGATTGGCGCAGCGCGTTGGCCAGACCCCGTTCTATGCGTATGACCGCGGCGCGTTGACCGCGCGCGTAGCCGAATTGCGCGTGCATCTGCCTGCCGATGTGCATCTGCACTACGCGATGAAGGCCAATCCGATGCCGGCGATAGTGCAGCACATGGCCTCGCTGGTGGATGGCATCGACGTGGCTTCCGGCGGCGAGTTGCGGGTCGCCCTCGATACGCCGATGGATCCGCTGCACATCAGCTTTGCCGGCCCGGGCAAGAGCGACCTGGACCTGTCGTGCGCAATTGCCGCGGGCATTGTGCTGAATCTGGAATCCGCGGGCGAGACCGAGCGGGCGGCACGAATCGGTGACACCCTCGGTATCACGCCGCGCGTCAACGTGCGCGTCAATCCCGACTTCGAATTGAAATCGTCCGGCATGAAGATGGGTGGCGGGCCGAAACAGTTCGGTGTCGATGCCGAACTGGTGCCGGAACTGCTGCGGCGCATCGGCGAACTGGGCCTGGATTTTCACGGCTTCCACATATTTTCGGGGTCACAGAACCTGAAGGCACCGGCGCTGCACGAGGCGCACGAAAAAACGTTCGCACTGGCACTGCGGCTGGCGCAGGACGCGCCTCGCGCTCCACGCATCCTGAACATTGGCGGTGGCTTCGGCATTCCGTATTTCCCCGGCGAAGAGCGGCTCGACCTGGCTTCCGTCGGCAGTAACCTGCATGCGGTCATGGATGGCGTTCGCCGGCAGCTACAGGGAGCCCAGGTCGTGATCGAACTGGGGCGCTATCTGGTTGGCGAAGCCGGCGTCTATGTCTGCCGCATTGTCGATCGCAAGGAATCGCGCGGCAGCGTTTACCTGGTGACGGATGGCGGCCTGCATCATCACCTGTCAGCGTCCGGCAATTTTGGCCAGGTGATCCGCAAGAATTACCCGGTCGTCATCGGCAACCGCGTACAGGGCGGCGAACGTGAAAAGGCGTCGGTCGTCGGGCCGCTGTGCACGCCATTGGATGTGCTGGCCGACGGAATGGATCTGGCATGCGCACGTCCGGGTGACCTGGTCGCGGTCCTGCAGTCGGGCGCTTACGGCGTCTCGGCCAGCCCGGCCGGTTTTCTCAGCCATCCTGCCGCGCCTGAAGTCCTGGTTTGATACGGTTGCCCCGATACAGCCGCCATGGCAAGCGAAGTTTGATACTGGAAGGCTGATACGGGTAGTTCGATGCATATAGTTCGATACAGGTGGCCTGACAGGCGAGGGGTGCACGATGAGCGGTATTTGTGGGTGGATCGGCTACGGCGCGCAAGACCGTGAACTGATCGGTAGGATGGCGGCGCCGCTGGCGCGGTTCGACGATAGTGCAGTGCACCAGGCCGAAAGCAGCCGTTCCGCGGCCGCGGTGGCTGGCGCTGGCGATGTGTATCGCCAGGAAGGTTTGCTGATTGCGCTGTGGGGCCATCCTGTGCTGCGCGATCCCGCGCTGGCAGAACAGGCCAGGATCCGCGGCACGGCAGCAATACTGGCGGCACAACGCCACCTGGGGCCGGAAAAACTGTGCGCGCTATTGGGTGGCCCATTCGCATTGTGCATCCTCGACGAGCATGCCGGCGAGGCGGTCCTGGCGATCGACCGCATGGGCGTGCATCCATTGACGTGGCAACTGGCTGGCGAGGCGCTGCTGTTTGCGTCGTCGGCGGATGCGCTGATCCGTCATCCTCTGGTGCGTGGCGACATCGACCTGCAAGGAATTTACAACTACGTCTACTTCCACATGGTGCCTGCTCCCGGCACTGCGTACAAGGATCAGCAGCGCCTGCTGCCCGGTCATTATCTTCATTACCGCCAGGGGCGTGTGGAGACCCGCCCTTACTGGCAGATGACGTTCCAGGAAGATGGCAAGCGCTCGTTCGAAGACCTGAGGGCCGATTTCCTCGCGCAACTGAAGAACGGCGTGCGCGAGGCCTCTGCCGGTGCGAAGGCGGGTGCATTTCTGTCCGGCGGTACCGACAGCTCGACGATCGCCGGCATGCTGTGCGACGTTGGCGGGGTGCCGGCCGAGACCTATTCCATCGGTTTTGCCGCCCAAGGCTATGACGAGATGGAATACGCACGCATCGCGTCGCGCCATTTCGGCACGAACCATCATGAATACTACGTGACGCCCGATGACGTGGTTGCGGCGATTCCGGGAATCGCCGCCGTCTGCGACCAGCCATTCGGCAACGCTTCGGCAGTGCCTGCGTTTTACTGCGCGAGCATGGCGCGCAAGGATGGCGTGACACGCATGCTGGGCGGCGATGGCGGCGATGAGCTCTTTGGCGGCAACGAGCGCTACGCGAAACAGCATGTGTTTGCGCGATACGAGCAGGTACCGTCGCTATTTCGCAAAGCGCTGCTGGAGCCGGCGATCTTCAACTTCCCTGGCGGCGACCGGGTAACGCTGCTGCGCAAGGCGCGCAGCTATATCGAACAAGCCTCGGTGGCGATGCCGGCGCGGCTGGAAACCTACAATTTGCTGGGCCGCTATGGCGCGCGGCAGGTATTTACCGATGACTTCCTGGCCGGCACCGACACTCACCAGCCATTGGCCGGCCTGGCGCAAACCTACGGCGCGAGCGAGGCGAAAAGCCTGATCAACCGGATGCTGGCGCTGGACCTGAAGATCACCCTGGCCGACAACGATCTGCCGAAAGTGATGAAGGCCTGCGAACTGGCCGGCGTGGAAGTAGCGTTTCCCTTCCTGAACGATGCGATGGTGGCGTTCTCCGCCGGCCTCACGCCGCAGCAGAAACTGAACGGCACCCAATTGCGCTGGTTCTTCAAGGAAGCATTGAAGGGCTTTCTTCCGCCAGAAATCATCACCAAGCAAAAACACGGCTTCGGGCTGCCGTTCGGCGTCTGGCTGCAGGAGCACAAGGCATTGCAGGACCTGGCGTCCGACAGTTTGACGGACCTGAAGGCGCGCGGCATCGTGCGCGGTGACTTCATCGAGCAGCTCACCGGCAAGCACCTGCGCGAACATGCCGGTTATCACGGCACCATGGTGTGGGTGCTGATGATGCTGGAACAGTGGTTCCGCCAGCGCACCGGGACCTGACATGCGCACCCGGGTCTGCATTTCGATCGACACCGAATTTTCCATCGGCGGCGCATTCACCAGCCCGGACAAGCAACCTGTCGCTGAACCGATGGTGTGGTGCGAGGTCGGCGGCCGTTCGCAAGGCCTGGGTTTCCTGCTCGACCAGTTCGAACGGCACCGCATTCCAGCTACGTTCTTTGTCGAAGCGGCACACCGCTACTATTTCCAGGACCAGGATCCGATGGGTGGCATCGCCCGCCAAATCGTCGCCAGCGGGCACGAAGTACAACTGCACACACATCCCTGCTGGGCCGTTTTCCAGCACGCGGACTGGCGCGAGCGTGTGCGGCGCGAGCCGCTGCAGGACGAATTCTTCGGCCGTGCCGAAGAAGACACCGTGCGCCTGTTGCGTCAGGGCCAGCAGACGTTCGCGGAGTGGGGCGTCCCGGCACCGACCGTCTTCCGGCCGGGGAACATGCAACACGACGATGCCATGTTTGCCGCGATGACTCGATGCGGCATCCCTTACAGCTCCTGCGTCGGTCTGGCTGTTTTCGACAGCAACGACCCGCGCTATCGCCTGTACAGCGGCGCACACCGCCGCCACGACGTGCTGGAGATGCCTGTGCTGACCTTCCAGGACTGGCAGTTGGGCGGTCGCCGTCATTTGAAAACGCTGACGATTGCCGGCACCAGCTTCGAAGAAACCCGCCTGCTGCTGGAACGGGCACATGAACAGCAGATTCCGCTGGTCGTGTTGCTGACCCATCCGTTCGAATATGTGCAGCGGCGCGATGACCACATGCGCACCGCGCGCGGCAACGCACTGCACCAGGACCGGCTGGCTCGCCTGTGCCGCTACCTCGACGGCAACCGCGACCGTTTTCTGCCCACCGGCATGGGCGAGGCAGGCAGTGCGCTGCAGGCTTCGCCAGACGAGCGCAACCTGCTGCTGCATGGCAGCGGCTGGCGCAGCATCCGCAGGCTTGCCGAGCAAGCCGTGTACGACCGCTATGGCAACTGGGCGCTGTCGCGGGGAGCAGCGGCATGATCGCCCTGCTACGCAATCGCCTGAATGCCCGCTTCGGCACATGGCGCGGGCTGGTGCGGTTGCTGCTGGCGCAAGCCGAGCGGACCACAGGCCGGTTGAGCCCCTTCGAACTGAAACACCCGCAAGCGGTACGCCGCGTGGTCTTCGTCTGCCTGGGTAATATTTGCCGCAGCGCGTATGCCGAACAGGTTGCGCGCGCCGAAGGCTTGCATACTGCATCGTTGGGCCTGTCGACAACGACCGGTGTCGGTTCGCCCGATCCGGCCCTTGCCGCGGCCGCGCGCCAGCAAATGCCGATGGATGCCCATCGTGCGCGCGACTGGAAGGATTTCAGCGTACAACCTGGCGACCTGCTGCTGGCAATGGAAGTGCGGCAAGTGCACGAGCTCACGCGCAGGCTGGCGGGGCGCAGCGATGTGCAGGTGGCGCTTCTTGGCAACTGGTGTTCTCCACCGTTGCCGCACCTGCACGATCCGTTCACGTTGTCCGACGCGTATTTCGATACCTGCTTCACGCGTGTGCGCCAGGCTGTCGAGCGGCTGGCGGATGATGTTCCAAATGCGCGCGCCATGCCGGCGCAGAAAAGAGGTTCGCAATGAGCCGCGAATTCTCGCTTTACCTCGACGCGGTGCGTTTCCTGGCCGCGCTGATGGTGGTCTTCTACCACATGAACATGCGCTGGCTCAGCACCGACATCCTGCCGCTGTCCGATCACGGACATGCGGCGGTCATGGTGTTCTTCGTGCTGTCCGGCTACGTGATCTCCTACATTCACGCGAAGCGCGAAAATACCCCGTCCGAGTACTGGGCCAGCAGGTTGTCGCGGTTTTATTCGCTCGCCATTCCGGTCGTTCTGATGACGCCCCTGCTGGATCTCGCCGGTGCCGCGCTCCGTCCCGACATTTACCAGGGCTGGACCACGCATGGCCTGGCACCGGTGCGCATCGCCACCAGCCTGGCGTGGCTGAACGAGGTATGGACGATTTCCATCATGTCGTTCTCAAACACGCCGTATTGGTCGCTATGCTATGAGATGTGGTACTACATCATGTTTGCAGTTTGTGTTTTCACCGCCGGTCGTACCCGCGTCGTTTTGCTGGCCGGCTGCGCACTGGTGGTGGGCCCAAAGATTCTCCTGCTGGCGCCGGTGTGGGCGATGGGGGTTGTCTTGCATCGCTGGCAGCTGCTGCAGCGCACACCGTTCTCCGCTGGCCTGGCATTATTCATCGGTTCGATCGTCGCCTTCGGCTTGTTCCAGCACTACCGGCTGACGGATCTGGGCAGCGCGTGGATGCGCAGCCTGGTCGGCGAGATGTTGCATCACCAGCTGACATTTTCCCGCTTCGTACTGACCGATTACCTGTTGGGCCTGATCGTCGCCATCAATTTCGTCGGTGCCCGCGCGATTGCGCCCCTTCTGCTGGGCCGTGTCCTGTTGCCGCTGGAGCGTCCGATCCGCTGGCTGGCGGGCTACACGTTCTCCTTGTACCTGATGCACCAGCCCTTGTTGCTGTTCTTCGGCGCCGCGATCGACGGCGACCCGCACGGCCGCCTGTATTTCATCGAGGTACTGGGTGCCATTCTCGTCACAGTGTGGGTGGCTGGCTCCGTCACCGAAGGTCGCCGGCACCTGTTGCGCGTCTGGTTGCTGGCCCGGTTGCAGTCATTGCAGGGGTTGCGCTGGCTTGCCGCGCGAGGCGCCCCATGAGTGCGCAAGTCCTCATGCCAGCGGTTGTGCTGGGTATCGATACGCCAATCGGGCTGGCGATCGTGCGCAGCCTTGGCCGGCGCGGCGTGCCCGTCTACGGGGTCGCGCGCAGCGTCGCAGCGCCAGGTCTGTCATCGCGTTATCTGCGCGAAGGCATAATGCGCGCGGAAGATGCAACAGGCACCCTCGCCCAACTGGAAAAATTGGCGCAGCGGCTCGGTAGCGCGTGCCTTTTCGCGATCTCGGAAGGCGATATCGCCCTGCTGAACCGGCACCGTGAGCAACTGACCGGCTACCGGCTGATGTTCCCGGATGCGCGCCGGATGGACACCGTGCTCGACAAGCAGCAGACGTATGCCGCCGCAGCAGTAGCGGGCGTGCCGGTACCTCGCACCGTACAGCCGGCCAAATTCGCGGAAGCAGTAGCCGCTGCGCCCACGCTTCGCTATCCCGTCGTGCTGAAATGGGCCGAACCGAACGAAGCCGGCATCCTGCTGCGCCGCGCAGGCCTGGTGCTGGACAAGACCCGCTATTGCCACGATAAAAAAGAATTGCTGGACTACCTTCGGCAATTCGAACCGGTTGGCCGATACCCGATGATCCAGGAATACTGTGCTGGTTATGGCCTGGGACAGTTCTTCCTGATGCACGAAGGCCGCGTCCATTGCGAATTCCAGCACCGCAGGCTGCACGAATGGCCGCCTGAAGGCGGCGTATCGACATTGTGCGAATCGGTGTCGCTCGACCACCATGCGGCATTGCGGGAGCGCTCGCTGGCGCTGCTCAGGGAACTCGACTGGGAAGGCATAGCAATGGTCGAGTACCGTTACGATCCCGAGCGCGACGAAGCGGCGCTGATGGAAATTAACGGTCGTTTCTGGGGAAGTCTGCCACTGGCCTGCCATGCCGGTGCCGATTTTCCGTGGCTGGCCTACAGCCTGCTGGCGGTGGGCGAGGCGCAACCGCAGCCTCGTTACCGCGCCGGCCTGCGTTGTCGTTTCATGATTCCGGAAACAAAACGCCTGGTGCGGCTGCTGTTCCAGCCAGGCGCTGTGGCGGACCGCAAGCTGGCGTTCTCCCGTGCCGGCGAGTTGCTCGGTTACTTTCACGACTTCTTGCGCCCGTCCACGCGCTATTACCTGT
Source organism: Pseudoduganella sp. jia 9 (assembly GCF_055502615.1). Classification (NCBI taxonomy): domain Bacteria; kingdom Pseudomonadati; phylum Pseudomonadota; class Betaproteobacteria; order Burkholderiales; family Oxalobacteraceae; genus Pseudoduganella; species Pseudoduganella sp. jia 9. The sequence goes on from NZ_JBUPWE010000001.1 coordinate 279,749, forward strand.
TCAACTGGTCGGACCCCGCCCCGTTCCTGCGCGACCTGTGGCATGTGGTCCGGCGTACCGGCTGATCAATATCTAGGAGCGAGGATGCAGAAGAAGAATCCGGCCGGCGGATGCTACGGCACCCCATCTATCGAGGCCGCGCCGTGAAAATCGCCGTCGTCATTCCGTATTTCCAGCGCCGGTCGGGGATCCTGGCGCGCGCATTGCGCGCATTGGCTGCCCAGACGGTCGACGCGCAGTTGGACGTGATCGTCGTCGATGACGGTTCGCCGACGCCTGCGCGCGATGAAGTGGCACAGTTGTCGGCGGCGGAGCGGTCGCACGTGCGCATCGTGGAGCAGAAAAACGGCGGCCCGGCCGCCGCCCGTAACACGGCGCTCGACCAGGTCACGCCCGATACCGAACTGGTTGCCTTTCTGGATTCTGACGATACCTGGGAGCCGGAGCATTTGGCCAATGCGCTGCGCGCCTTGAGCGCCGGATACGATTTCTATTTCGCCGACTTTTACCAGCTGAACCAGACGGTCAGCGCGTTCGAACGCGCTGGCAAAATCGAGCCGTCCCGCCATGCGCTGCTGCCGGGCGAGCGCCATCTCCACGTGTACCAGGCCGATATGCAGGCGCAGATCCTGGGTGGCAATGTGATCGGCACGTCAACCGTCGTATACCGCTTCCGATCGTTCCGCACACTGCGCTTCCGCGAGGAGTTTGTATATGCCGGAGAAGATTATCTGTTCTGGCTCGACCTGTCGCGCATGACGGACCGCATCGCGTTCTCGTCCGCCCGGGAAGTGGTGTATCGGGATGGCGTCAATGTATTCGCCGGCTCCGGCTGGGGGACCGAGAAATCGCTGATCCGTCTGCACTACGAAATGAAATACAAAAAGGCAATTGCCCGCTTGTATCCGCTGACCGAGCGCCAGGTGAAGGAAAACCGCGAAGCGGTGCTGGCGCTGAGGCGCGGCTTCGTGGCGGATGTGCTGCATCGCCTGGCGCATCGCAAGCCATTTCTCGATGTGATGTGGAAGCAATTGCGAATCGATGCGCGCAGCGTGCTGTATTTCATCCCGCTCGCGGTCGGGCTGGTGTTGCGCCGGGAGCATCGCGCGTGACCAGGGTACTCGTCAGCATCCTGAACTGGAATGGCGCGCCGCAAACTCTCGAGTGCGTGCGTGGCCTGCTGAACCAGCAGTTGCCTGCTGGTGCCACCGCCGACATACTGGTCATCGATAACGGCTCGGCCCCGGCCGATGTGGAAATGCTCGTACACGGTTTGGCCGGCACTCCCATTGAACTGCGCTGCGAGGCAGTCAACCACGGTTTTGCGGGAGGTCACAACCTGGCTGTCGCCGATGCGCTGGACGAGGACTACGACTTTCTATGGTTGATCAACAGTGATGCCGTAATGGGCAGCACCACTGTGTTGGCGCAATTGCTTGCATTGATGGCGGACGACAAGCAGTGCGGGGCCGCATCCCCACTGCTGGCCATTCTCGACCAACCCGAAAAAGTGTACTTCTGCGGGAATTTCCATGACTGGAGCCGGCTCGACACCCATCGAGCCGGTAATGTTGACGATGCGCGTTCAACCGCCCGCCGGCTTCAGGCCCAACAGTGGGTGCCTGGTACCGCAATGCTGTTGCGAACGCTGGCGCTGCGCGATGCCGGAAAGCTCGACGAGCGGATGTTTGCCTATTACGAAGACGACGAGCTGTGTGCCAGGCTGGCCGCGCATGGGTGGCACAGTGCCGTGGCGTACGAAGCGCGTGTACTGCATGCGATGCCGCGGCGCGAGACGGATCGCCCGGCGTATTATTTTTACCTGATGGCACGCAATTCTCTGATTTTCTGGCATGGCAGCACGCCTCCAGCGCATCGGCGCCGCCTCGGTCTGAAACTGCTCGACCGTGCACTGTACGATGTCAATCGGCTGTATTACAGGGGGTTCCCCGAACAGGCGCAGGCGGCGTTGCTCGGCGTGGAAGATTTCTTTCGGCGTCGCTATGGCAGGCCCGCTCTCGACCGCGCTGCCGGCCTGCGGCTGCGTGCACTACGTGTGCTGCTTTGGCTGCCGCATCTCCGCGTATTGCGCCGGCTCGACCGGACCATGTGACCTGCCGCGGCCTACATGACTACGGTCTCAACCTATTGATGGACTACCTTCCACGTGGCATTATTCGCCTGTTAACTTCCTGCAGCATGCTTGCAGAAACACGGTTTTGCTTGTAAGTAGTGCTTTCAGGCAAGGCCAAGCGGCTGCGTATTGCTGGCGAAATTCAGCCGCGGGAGTTGCATACTGTCGAGTGATGTTCGGGCTGGAACGAGTGCCAGCATGCGGTCGCGATGCTAAAAAAGCGGGCTCGACATCGCCCTAAAGGTCCTCAGGTGCATTACCATCGGTGTACGCCACTGCGGATCCGGCACGAGACCGGACCTCATGTGGCGTCGAACAGGCGTTCGCTTTGCTGGTGTCTCAGCCCGGTGAACAAGCCAGAATAATGCTGTTCACTGGAACGGCTATAAGTAATCAATAAGTTATAAAATAAAATATTTAATTATTTATTATTAAATAACAAAATAAGTAGTTGTTGAAAATGCACGGCAAAGCTGGTAACTTGCTCCGTTATCGGTTTTATATGTCGAGCCACTCAACAGGGGAGTGTGCTATAGCCTCAGAGTTTACCAAGGACGACAACGCAGAGCAGCTTTTCTGACCGATCTGGAATCAGACGAGCCGCTAATCTGTGCTGTCGAAGAAGATAACTCTGTAAATATAACGCATGTGACTAATAATCAATCCGATTTCGGCATCCGCGTTGCCGATACCGAGGCTGGGCGTGTTTCGGTGAGCATGCTCATCAATAAAATGTATGCCTGGCGCGGCTATGCTGGCACACACCGGATCGATAACAATCCTAACCGTATCACCCTGGCTGCTTCCGACAAGGGGGACGTCATCGGTACTGTCACGCTGGGCATCGATTCCGCGATGGGTATCCTGGCTGACGAAGTATTTTCCGACTATGTCGGGGAATTTCGAGCGCGTGGCGCAAAGGTGTGTGAGATCACCAAACTTGCATTTGCGCCGCATGTCAAATCGAAAAGCGCACTGGCTTCACTATTCCACGTGCTTTTCATTTATGGCCATTATCTGCACAAATGTACTGATGTGTTCATTGAAGTGAATCCCCGGCACCGGAGATATTATATGAACATGCTGGGGTTCAGTCAGGTAGGCGAATTGCGGAGTAATCCGCGAGTCGATGCGCCGGCGTATCTGCTGCATGTAAGCATGGATTACGTCAATGAGCAGATCCGCAAACTGGGCGGTACCAGTTCTCATCCAGCCGGAGAGCGGTCATTGTATCCGTTCTTTTTTTCGCCGCGCGAAGAACAAGGGATCGCCAGCCGCCTGCTGCAGATAGGCTGAGTGTGTATAACGCCTGCGACGATCCGGCTTCGGCCGCATCGTCGTCGCGGCGTGAGTGCTTCGCTTCACGGACATGTGCGGCAGCGCCGACTTCTGATGGCGAGCTTGGTAATCCGGCCAGGCTCGCCATGTCTGCAAGGAGCAAGATGACGACTAACGGCCAGAAAAGGCGGCAGGAGAGGGATTCCTGTAGCGATGAACCGGCTCGCTGTACAGGCGTGCGATGCGTGTAACGTAATCGCGGGTTTCGCGATAAGGCGGAACGCCCCGATGGCGCAGCACGGCACCTTCCCCGGCGTTATAGGCAGCGGCAACCAGGCGTACGTTGCCGTCGAACAAGGCCAGTAATTGACGCAGGTAGGCCAAGCCGCCGCGAACATTGGATTCCGGGTCGAATGGATCAGCGACACGGAAACGTTGCGCGGTTTCAGGAATCAGCTGCATCAGGCCTTGTGCGTTTTTTGGCGACACCGCGTCCGTTCGAAAACCGGACTCGACCGCAATGACAGCCATCGCGAAGTCGGGGTCGACCTCGTACACAGGCGCCAGTCGCTCGACAATGCGGCGTATTGGCAGGCTGGCGGCCGGATAATCGGGACGAGCCCAGGGATCGGGGTCCATGTCGACCTGCAGCGGCAACTGGTCGGGTACCATGCAGGCCGGTAGCGACACGTCATCTCGCGGCGGCAATGTTTGCACCAGGCGCTCTGCTTGGGCATGACCTTGATCCGCGGCCGCCGAGAACAACCGCCATGCCACCGCATCGTCACGAGGCTGGCCCCGGCCGTTGGCAATCAACCATCCAAGTGCGTATTGCGCATCGGCCGACCCCAGCCGCGCTGCCTGGCAGTACAGGGAGGCGGCGGTGGCCGGGTCGCGGGGCATGCCTTCGCCGTGCTCGAACCGCGCTCCCTCGGCCAGCAGTTCCGCCACATCCGTTCCCGCAGCGCTGGCGGTGCCTGTCGTGACCGTGAGCAGGAATATCGCGATGGAAAAATGACGGTTCATTGCGTCACCTTCGGCCTTCGCGTGCGCTGTGCCGTACCAGGTTGCCGTTGAGCTGGCCAATGATTTCAGAGGCGGCCTGGACGATCTGGCTGGGATCGAAGCCCGCCCTGGCCATTTCTCGGTAGAACGAGCGCGCCAGCAGGCGAGCCACGTGATCAGGCTTTTGGTAGGCAATGGTGGCCGCGCCGCCCTGCAGTTCGCGGGCCAGCGCCAGCTGTGTAAAGCGGGAAGCGAGAATCCCGCGCAGTTGGCGCATCTGCACAGCCCGGCCGATGAACAATGCGACAAGCTCGAATAACGTCATGTCCTGCTCGCAAAAGCACGCCTTGCTGCTACCGCAACTGGCAGTCAGAGTGCCGGCCACGCGGCCTTCGATGCGGATTGGCAGCACCAGCAAACTGCGGCCGGGAGCGGTCGGTCGACGTGCCAGTGCAGCGTAGGGCGAAGCGAGAATGTCATCGACCAGCAGTGGCGTGCCGCTGGCCAGCACCTGGCCAGCCAGGCCTTCGCCGCGCGCAGCGAGCGTGGCAAAAGCATCCTGCGTCAGTGGGCCGTGGCTGGCGGCGATGCTCATGCGGGCGTTTTCGCCTTCGCCGCTGACCAGCATCACCGAGCAAATGTCCGCGCCCACCAGTGCGGCTGCCAGCGCAGCGTGTGCGGCGAGGTCGTCATGCGCGGCTGGCACATCTCGGCACAGTTGTTGAATCTTGCTCAACGGATCGTTGACCATTGGTATCTCCCGGGGGGCGCTTTCATTCTAGCGGCCGTGGCCGCGAGTTCAGGCGGCTTCTGGCCCGGATTTGCGCGGCGACAGAAATGCCTTATGGAACAGATGTCGTGCGAGAAGCAAAGGCGGCATTCGCAGCCAGTTGCCGCGCAGGTAGAGCAGGAAGCGCGCCAAGGGGCTGAAACGGTCCCCGCAGCTGTGATGGTCCGGCAGTAGCACGCGGCGGAACAGTGCATCCATCACTGTCAGCAGCGCTGGCGATGGTCCTGCCAATTCTTTACGTATCGCGTCGGGGACAGGAGTGTCCAGCAATAGCATCCCGTAGCGTAACGCATAGAACAACGGTCGTTCGAGTTCCAGCTGGCGCGCACGTGGCAATAGTTCGGCCCAGAATCGTCTGTCGAGGCCGAAATGGCACAGAAGCCGATGAATATCGAACAGGTCGCGCAGCCCATTGTTGAACTCACCGTCACTGAACAGGTGAACGGCGCTGTGCAGCACCATGTCTGCCGGTGCCAGCACATGCAGGCCCGGCATGTCGGATACCGGTACGGCAGCAGCGCGCAACAGGGCAGGGTCAGGCCGCGAGGCCGCCGTTTTCGGTAGAATCGCGTGGTGCACATCGATCATCGACGCGCGCCGCAGATGCCGCATCGGCGGCAACTCGTGCATCCATTCGCGGTAGTAGCGCTGGTCGTAGGCGTCGTGGTGGGTTCCGGCCCAGCCGGCCAGCATCAATGCCGCTTCGACCTCGCCAAGCCGCTCTTCCGGTACCAACACATCGATGTCCGAAAACAGTCGGCCGTTTGCCGGCGGCAGCTTGGCCAGCGTATATGCCGCTCCTTTCAACAGGACCAGGGGCACGCCCAGATCAGCCAGTGCATGCCGGATCAGCCGCACTTCCCACAAAACGCCTTGGCGGTGCCGGCGTGCCAGCACCCGCGCCCATTCCAGTTGTTCACGTGCCGATGGTACGATGCGGTCCAGGACGCCGTGCTCTTCCAGCAGGCACGATAGCGTGGCCAGCAGGTTCGCGGCACCCGCCTGGCGCAGCAGCAAGTCCCATTCCGAGCTGTTCAGCGCCGGCAACTGTTCGGGGGAGCGCAACGCCGAAGTCAGCAGCGACTCGAGATGATCGTGTCTCATTGCAGGCTGTCGAAAAAGGCCAATGCTTCGTCCAGTACGCCATAGCGGAACCGATATCCCTGGCTGCGCTCGACGAGGTCGGCAAGGGCAGTGAATCCCTCGGCACCAAGCAGGCTGTAGTTGAAGCAGTTCTGGGCCAATTGCATGAATGTTTCAGCACGCTGCATCGGTTCGGCAGTGACGGCGGCAGCGGCTTCGAAGCGGGGAAACACGACCCACGCCGGCAATGCACCTTCAGCCGCTCGGGCCACGCTGTCGGCTGGGGCGCGTACGTGCGCCACGGTGCCTTTCACAGTATCCGTAACGGCGCGGCTCATCACGCTGCCAGGTATGTAATCGCGAATAACGTTGATCGACGCGTTCTTCAGGCTGATTGGCCGGGGCAGGGGATGCAGCATGCCGTCGTCGAGACGCAGCAACGTGAGCTCGTCGGACAATAGTCGCCAGCCGCCGCGGCCCACTAGAGCGGCGCACAACGTACTCTTGCCGGAACCGGGAGGTGCCGGCAGGATGACGGCGCGGCCGGCCTTCTCGACGACGGCCGCATGCACGATCAGGTAACGGTTGGCGCGGCTCGATACACACCAGTTCAGTCCCCATTCGAACATCGGGAACGCCTGGTCCAGAGGAAGTGGCTTGAACATTGAGCGGCCGTCGTACAACAACGTCACTTGTGGCCGCAGCCAGCGGCGCAGTGTGGCGGGGCGGACCAGGTCAAGGTGAAAATCGGCAAAACCATCACACAATGGATAGTCGCCGTACAGCAGATGGATGCCATCGGCGACGCTGCCGATGGGCGAGCGTAGCAGTGTGGTGAAGCGACCGGTTCGCAAGTGAATGCCCGGCCCGGCAAGGCGTTCGCCCAGCTGGGCACGGGTCAGGCTGCCAACGGTGGTCATGTGCGGCTCAGCAGGGTTCGATCAGGTCGAGCCGGCATAGCGTGGCCAACAGATCGGCCAACTCTGGCGCCGCCAGCTCGTCCGGCGTCATGTCGCCATCGCGCAGCGCCAGCAACAGATCCATTGTTTCGTTGGCAAGAAGATGGGTATCGCCTGAAAGATCGTTGTACAGCACGAAGGCCCCATCCCAGCCGCGGTGCAGCAGGGCCTGGCCGGGGACGAGACGCCATGACGAAGCCATCAGTACATGGTGCCTTGCAAGTACTCGACAATCTTCCCGCTATCCCACCGCACCCCGGCCGTGGGGGTGTAATAGCCCTTGGTCTGGTATTCAAGCCAGATGCGCTGCAGCATGGGTACGGTTTGGAATGTCGACAAGCCGGCCTGCACATTCAGGTAGCAAGCGACCAGATGACGGCCAATACCGCTTCGATCCCATTTTTGTGGGTCCAGAATGCCCGATTGGGTAATGGCGCCATAGGTTTTAGCATTCGTGCCATTGCAACTGAAGACGCGCGTATAGAGTTGCTTCTTGTCGCAACCGCGGGGCCAGCTATGGGTCTTCCAGTAGCCGGGCGAGCGGCCCGCGCAGGTAGGCGGTGGACCGCGAAAGCTCTGCAAGCCACCGGACAGGGAGCCAGAGGGCGTAGTGCATACTTCAACAGCCATGCCGGGCTGGCTGTGCAATGTAAGGAGCACGCCAGAGGCGGCAATCCCGGCGCGGGTAAAGCGGCGCCGCGCCGTGCCTTCGGACGACAAATCTGGCGTGCCGGAAGCTGATGCGTCTTGCTGTTGTTCGGTGGCCACGTCGGTTTCCTTCTGGGTGGTCGGACAGTTAGATGTATTGCGAAAATAGTAAGCAATTACCGTTCCCGAGGACCGACCACCGCTTGTAGACTTGCTAAATCAATGACTTAGAGCAAAAGAACGAAGCATTACAGTTGATTTGGCTCAGATCTTGTAAAGATTTTCGACAGCAGCGGCTTAGAAGAAGCTTTCCGGAATCACTAAAATGTCGCCAGGGCGCATCGACACATTTGCCGAGATATCGCCTTCCTTGATCAGGTCGTTCAAGCGCACACGGTATTGTTGTTGCTTGCCTTCGACGTTGCGGATGATGGTGGCTTTGTTACCAGCCGCGAATTCGGTCACGCCGCCTACAGCGATCAATACATCCATCAATGACATGTCGCGCCGGTATGGCAATGCCTGCGGCCGCGCGGCTTGTCCGATCACGCGGATCTGCTCTCCATATATACCTGTGAAGCCGGTGACGATGACGGTAACGACCGGTTGCTGAATGTACTTGGCAAGCGCTTTTTCGATGTCGCGTGCAAGTGCGGTAGGCGTCTTGCCGCTGGCTTCGAGGTCTTCAACCAGAGGAGTGGTGATCTTGCCGTCGGGCCGAACCGGCACGCTTTGCGACACTTCAGGATTGCGCCACACGATGATGTTGACGTTATCGCCAGGGCCGATCAGGTAGTCCGGAGAAGGTGCTGGTCCTGCATCAACCATCGTATTGCCCGAACTGGCGCAGCCGCCCAGCACACCCAGCATGACCGCGCCTGCCGCCAGCCAATTGAACAGCGTTTGGTATTTCACGGGATTCTCCAGTCTGGTCATTACAAGCGGTTCAAACGCATGACGACAGGAAGCTGCGTTTGCGTTGGAATTGTTGCGTACTCGTAACTTGCATTGAGTAAATTTAGTGTTGCTTATTTTATACGAGAGACGGCGCGGCCATACATTTTTTTACTTCCCGGCAGCGTTTTGCTGCAACAATTCCAACACGTAGCGCACAGGGACCGCATACGAAATGCCGCTAGGCTGGCTGATCGCATTTTCCTTCTGATTCTTGAGGAGTGTCATATTCAATACGCCGTGAACGATCCCGCTATCGGGGTCGTACACAGGACTGCCGCTGTTACCCGGATAGGCGGTACCGTCCAGCTGCAAGATCTGGAATGGGCGGCGTTGCAACTGGTTGATCGCACGGGAATCGAGCTTGCGCGAACTCAACGAGGGCAGCAGGATTGGCGTGATGGCTGACAGCATGGCTCGGTGGGTGACAGGTGTCATGCCCAGGCTCATGCCGAGCGGGAATCCGGTGAAAGCCAATGCCTCCCCTTCGGCGATGCTACCGCTGCTGTCCAGGCGTAGTGCGGGAAGCGGGGCACCCGTCAGCCGCAAGTGCGCGAGGTCATGTTCGCGGTCAATGGCCACCACGCTGGCGGGACGAAAGTTGAGCTTGTCCCCGTTGCCGATGACGATACCCAGCGTTTCCATTTTTTCGACATCGAGATCTGGCAATGCATGGGCATTGGTGATGATGGACAGCCCGTCGCTAACGGCAAAACCCGTCGCAACAAAGACGATCGCAGGGCTACGGGTACGCAGCAACGTGCCGACGCCGACCACTGACGGCTTCACGGACGGGATCGTATCTTTAAGTGCCGCTGATGCTGGCAGTGCATACGCAAGCACTGCGACAAGGCATGCCAGCAATACAAGCTGAAAAGGTCGGGTCACAACGTTCATCGGTTCAGGATACCAGAGTCAGATTAACTGACAGTGACATAAATTATTGCAACAATGAAATTATTTTTACGTTTTGTCAGCGGTTAGCAACGCTCTAGGCAATGTCATGTTGGAAAGAAAAATTAATATCAACAGGCAATGGTTTCTGCGGTATGATAGAGCAATTGATGTAATTTAAGCAATATTCAGGAAGGTTAGTGGGTCCTGTTTGACGCGGTGGCAGCATCCTGAATGGCTTAGCTGAAAGCGAGTTAACAAGATGGCAGAAATGATGACCCTGCTTTTGAGCTTCCTCAAAGCACTTGGCAAGTACCGCTGGTACGCGGTAGCAATCACATGGGTGGTTGCGGTTGTCGGCTGGACTGTAGTGTCCAAGCTGCCCAATGACTACCAGGCATCGGCACGTGTCTACGTAGATACACAAAGTATCTTGAAACCACTGCTTGCCAGCATGACCACGTTGCCGAATACCGAGCAGCAGGTAATGTTCATGCGCCGCACACTGATCAGCCGCCCGAACGTCGAGCGGGTGTTGCGCATGGTCGATCTCGACATCACGGCCAAGACGCCGCAGCAACATGAAAAGATCGTTGACGAGCTGATGACTCAAATCAAGATCATCGGTACCGAGCGCGATGACATTTATACGATTTCCTATAGCAATCCCAATCCGAAGCTGGGCAAGGATGTGGTGCAATCGCTCCTGACGATCTTTGTCGAGGGCAGCTTCGGTGGCAAGAAGCAAGAGTCCGAGAAGGCAATCCAGTTCATCGATGATCAAATCAAGATGTACGAGGAAAAGCTGGCCACTGGTGAGAACGCGCTGAAGGAATTCAAGATCCGCCACATGGGTCTGTTGCCGCGCCAGGGGGGCGACTACGCTTCCGCATATGGCGACCTGAACGAGAAAATCAGCCAGGCCCGGCTGGAACTGCTGGAAGCGGAACAAGCACGCAACGCCATCAAGCGCCAGATGGCGGGCGAAGACATGGCCCCGGTCACTGATACCGCTGAACGAGAGATCGTCGATCCTGAAATCGATGAGCGCATCTCGCTAGTGGAAAAGAATCTCGACCAGCTTCGTCTGCAGTTCACCGAGGAACATCCGGATATCGTGGCGGCCAAGCGCTTGATTGTCCAGCTTGAGCAACGCAAGAAGGAAGAAGCCAAAAAGGTCCGCGCAATCGATCCAGGCGCCGGCTATAGCCCGATGCTGCAGCAAATGAACGTCCAGCTGTCGGTTGAGGAAGCACGTATCGCCTCGTTGAAAGCACGGGTGGGCGAATATTCGTCACGCCTGGCGCAGATGCGCTCATTGAGCACGCAGGCGCCGGAGGTGGAAGCCCAGTTGGCGCAATTGAATCGCGACTACGCCGTGAACAAGGACAACTACGAGAAGCTGGTGCAGCGCCGTGAATCCGCGAAGCTGTCGGGCGACTTGTCTTCGGCGACCGACATGCTGACATTCCGTGTCGTTGACCCGCCATCGGTACCCAGCTTGCCGGCTGGGCCGAATCGGCCGCGCCTGAATACGCTGGTCTTCCTCGGCGCGCTGGTTGCCGGCCTCGGTACGGCGCTGCTGCTGAGCCAGATCCGGCCAACCTTCCTCAGCCAGACCAATCTGCGTGAGGTCACGGGCCTGCCGATCCTGGGCAGCATCGGGATGAACTGGACCGATCAGCAGAAGGTGCGCCGCCGCCGCCGCCTGTATGCCTTTGCCGCCGCGGTTGCCTCGCTGATTACAGCGTACGGCGGCGTACTGGCCTTCACCCTTTTCCGGCAAGCCTAAGCCGGGGAAAGCACAGGTTACAACGTGAGCATCATTGAAAAAGCCGCCAACCGTATCGGCAAACCCGTAGTGTCGACAGCGCCGCTGGCCCATGTGCGTACGCAGGTCGCGCCGTCCGCATCCGAACCCTTGCTGGAAAGCCCGGATGTCGCAGTCACCGAACTGCCGGATGTCGAGGCTCCCTTCCAGGGACCTGCGGTCGCATTGTCGAATCCCGAGCCGGCGACAACGGAGCCGCCCGCGCGCTCAACCCGCATGATCGAGCTGGATCTGGCCCGGATGAACGAGGCCGGCCTTGTCACGGCAGCTGGCGGCCGCACCAATCTGGTCGAAGATTTCCGTATCATCAAGCGGCCGCTGATCAAGCGCGCATTCGCGGCGCGCAAGCCTGGTGCCAATCCGGGAAACCTGATCATGATCACCAGTTCCCTGCCGGGCGAGGGCAAGACATTTACGTCAATCAACCTGGCGATGAGCATTGCGATGGAGCTCGACCACACGGTGCTGCTTGTGGATGCCGACGTGGCCCGTCCTTCCGTGCTGCGTACGCTGGGGCTGCCGGCCCAGCGCGGGTTGATGGATATCCTGTTGGACGATCATCTCGACATGTCAGAAGTGATGCTTCGCACTAACGTCAACACGCTGTCGATTCTGCCCGCAGGCACCTCGAATCCGCGTGCGACAGAGCTGCTGGCCAGTCAGGCGATGAAGTCTCTGGTATTGGAAATCGCCCACCGTTATCCGGACCGAATCGTCATCTTTGATTCGCCGCCGCTGTTGCTGACGAGCGAAGCGCATGTTCTGGCCAGCCACATGGGTCAGATTGTGGTTGTCGTCGAGTCGGAAAAAACCACCCAGCACGCAGTCAAGGAGGCGCTGCAGCAACTCGAAGGCTGCAGCAATGTCAACCTCGTCTATAACAAGTCGCGCGAGCTGAACACGTCCAGCAAGTACGACTATCACTATGGCTAAAGGTCGTACTCGCTGCGCCGTGCTGGGCTCGGCGATGATGCTTGCAGTGCTGCCATCGGCAGTGCGCGCGGCATGGCAGGTCAGTCCGAGCGTCGAGGTGCGTGAAACGTGGTCGGACAACCCACAACTGCGTAACGACAGTGAAAAGCAGAGCCAGTTCATTACTTCCGTCTCGCCCGGGGTGACGATCAAGAACGATACACCGCGGCTCCAGGTGGCAGCCTCTTACCGGCTGAGTGCATTTGCATACTCAGACAGCCGGGCGACGGGAAACGATCGCCTCAACAGCAACCTGAACGCGACCGCAAAGGGCAACCTGATCCGGGATTTCCTTTTTTTCGATGCGACCGCCGGCATCACGCAGGCTCAGGTCTCGGCGTTCGGCCCCGTCAATAACAGCGGCTACTCCGACACCAATCGTACCGAAGTGCGCTCGTACCGTGTGTCGCCCTATATCGTGCAGCAGTTCGGCGGGTTCGCCACAACCCAGCTGCGCTATGCGCACGACCTGGTCGACAGCGACCTGAGCGGTTTCGGTCGTAGTACATCGGACGTGATCGATTTCTCACTCAACAGCGGAACTGCCTTCAAGACCCTCGGTTGGGGACTGCAGCTGAACCGTGAAAATCTTGAAGACAGCATTGCGCCGAAATCGATCAACAGCTCGGCGCTGGCATCGTTGCGCTACTCGCTGAACCGCCAGTTCAGCCTGACGGCGACCGGGGGCTATGACAAGTTCGATTACGAAGGCATGGGCGAGGGCACGAAAGGTGCGTCCTGGTCGCTGGGCTTTGGCTACGAACCGAGCACGCGGACCAGCGTACGCATGTCGGCGGGCCGTCGCTACTATGGAAATAGTTATTTCCTGGCCGCGAGCCACCGCAGCCGCAACACCGTCTGGAGCATCAACTACAGCGATGACGTGTCCACCAGCCGGAACAACTTTGCGTTGCCTTCGACCGTCGATACGGCGACCATGCTGAACCAGATGTACCTGGCAAATTTTCCCGACCCGGTACAGCGTGCCGCGTTCGTCGAAGCCTATATCCGGGCCTTGGGGCTGCCGCGCTCCTTGCCGAACGCTGTCAATTACTTCAGCAACCGCTACACGCTACAGCGGCAGTTCAATGCATCGGTGGCCATGCGTTCGGCACGCACCACCACGATGGTCACGCTGTTCACGATGCGCCGCGAAGCGCTTTCCCTGGTGCAGTACGACAGTCCGCTGCTGGGGAGCGGCCAGCAAAACCTGAACGACAACACGGAGCAGACTGGCCTGTCGCTGAACGTCGGCTACAAGCTCAGTGCCCGCACCAGCGCCGCGTTGACCGCGAGCGCGAGCCGTAGCGAATCGCTCAGCGGCAACCTCAGCGAGAACAACCGGCAGTTCCGGTTGTACGTGACGCACAGCTTCCAGCCAAAGCTGAATGGCACCCTGGAAGTGCGGCGCAGTTCCGGGGGGCTGGCGTTACAGAACAGCTCCTATGCGGAGAACGCGGTGTCGGCCTCCCTTTCGATGAATTTCTGACGAGCGAGACCTTTCATGTACGAGAGTTATTACGGGCTTAGCGACAAGCCCTTCCGCTTGCGGCCGGATCCCCACTTCTTTTTCGGCAGCAAGGGGCACAAGCGCGCAATGGCTTACCTGGAGTACGGTCTGGCACAGGGCGAGGGGTTCATCGTGATCACCGGTGAAGTGGGGGCAGGCAAGACCACCCTGGTGCGTAACCTGTTCCGTCAGATCGAATCGGATCGCATCGTGGCCGCGCACATCGTCAACACCCACGTCAACGCAGACGACATCTTGCGCGGTGTAGTGGCCGCATTCGGCCTGCCGTTCGAGGACAGTGCCAGCAAGACCACGCTGCTGGCGCGCCTGGAGAACTTTCTGCGCAGCTGCGATCAGGCAGGTAAGCGGGCACTGCTGGTGGTTGATGAAGCGCAGAACCTGACCCCTCGTGTGGTGGAAGAATTGCGTATGCTGTCGAACTTTCAGTCTGACGATAAGCCACTGCTGCAGACGTTCCTGCTGGGGCAGCCGGAGTTCCGCGCAACGCTGCACAACCCCGCCATGCAGCAATTGCGCCAGCGCGTGATCGCCACCTACCATCTGGGTCCGATGGATGAGCTGGAGACCCAGGCCTATATTGAACATCGCTTGCTTACCGTAGGCTGGAAAGGCGACCCGTCGTTTACGCCGGCGGCCTATGCGGCGATTTATGAGTTCACCGGAGGTATACCGCGCACGACCAACCACTTGTGCGACCGTTTGTTGCTGATGGGCTTCCTGGAGGAAATGCATGCCTTTACCGACGCCGACGTCGATACCGTCATTCGCGACATCCAGCAGGAATTCGAGCCTCCCTCCACCACACCGGCGGCTGCAGCGCCGCTGGCGGATTCGGTTGGTTTCGATGCTGAAAACGCCGTGTTCGCGAACCAGTACCCGGCAGTGCTGGATGAGCGCATGTTACGGCTGGAGCGGTCGATGGGCTCGGTTCTGTCGATCCTGAAACGCATTGTAAGTACGCCGGCCGGCGTGAACCAGGGCTTGGATGAATGAACATGACTGACAGCGAAAAAATCCACCGTATCCTGTGTGTCGTCGGCGCCCGCCCGAACTTCATGAAAATGGCGCCGATCATGGCTGCGTTCGATGCGTTGCCGGGCGTGGAAGCAAAGCTCGTCCATACGGGGCAGCACTACGATGTCGCGATGAATCACCAGTATTTCCAGGCGCTGAACATTCCCGATCCAGACATCAATCTCGAAGTCGGTAGCGGCAGCCACGCGCAGCAGACCGCGGAGGTGATGCGCCGGTTCGAACCAGCGATGGACGACACGGCACCATCGGCCGTCCTGGTGGTCGGCGACGTCAACTCCACGATCGCCTGCGCGCTGGTGGCAGCCAAGAAAGGCGTCCCGGTAATCCACGTTGAAGCGGGCCTGCGCAGCTTCGACCGGACGATGCCCGAAGAAATCAATCGCGTGCTGACCGACCAGCTGTCCGACCTTCTGTTCACGACAGAAGAAAGCGGCCGTGCCAATTTATTAAAAGAAGGCATTGCCGATGCGCGCATCCATTTCGTCGGCAATGTCATGATCGATACGCTTCGCTTGAACCGGCCGCGGGCCGTGCCAGCAGCGCAGATCGCCGCCGACGCCAACCGTCCAGGCTTCGCTGCCAAAGGGTTTGCCGTACTCACGCTGCACCGGCCATCGAATGTCGACGATCCGCTCATCCTGGAGCGCCTGCTGGAGACGGCCGCCAGGATCAGCGAGCGGGTGCCGGTGATTTTCCCTGTTCATCCACGAACGCGAGCGACGATTGAACGGTTCGGCCTTCTGCCCTTGCTCGACCGCGCATCCATTCTGTTGCTGCCGCCGATGGGGTACCTGGAAATGCTGGGCCTGATGGCCGAGGCGAAGGTTGTTCTGACCGATTCCGGCGGTATCCAGGAAGAGACAACGGCGCTTGGCACCCCATGCATCACGCTTCGCGACAACACCGAACGCCCGATCACGGTCGAGGAAGGCACCAATACCATCGCCGGCAACGACCCGGCCGCGATTCTGGCCGCCTTCGATAATGTGCTGGAACGCGGAGGCAAGGCTGGCCGCGTACCCCATTTCTGGGATGGCCATGCCGCCGAGCGCATTGTTGCAATCGTGGCCGCCTGGCTGGCAAACCGCTAGGACCGCCATGAATGCTCCCGTACGCCCATTGCATGTGCCCACGCCAAACGTAGCATTGCTGCGCAATGCCATGACGATCGACGTCGAGGATTACTTTCAGGTGTCCGCCTTCGCCGATCATATCGCCCGCGACAGCTGGCCATCACGGGAATGCCGCGTTGAAGCCAACATCGAGCGCATCCTTGCAATCCTGGAAGAAGGCGGCGCTCACGGGACATTTTTCACCCTCGGCTGGATCGCCGAGCGCTATCCCGGCATGGTGAAGCGCATCGTCTCTGGTGGCCATGAACTGGCCAGCCATGGCTACGGACATCTGCGCGCATCGGACCAGACCCGCGAACAGTTCCTGGATGACGTCGTCCGCAGCAAGGCGATCCTGGAGGACATCGGCGGCGTTCCGGTATTGGGCTACCGTGCGCCGAGCTTTTCAATCGGCCCCGCCAACCTGTGGGCGCTGGACGTGCTGCAGGAGGCGGGTTACCGGTACAGTTCGTCGATCTACCCGATCGCGCACGACCACTACGGCATGCCCGACGCGCCCCGCTTCGCGTTTTACCCGAACGGAATGAGCGGCTTGCTGGAGGTGCCGATCACCACGGTGCGCATGATGGAACGCAATTTGCCCGCCGGCGGTGGCGGTTATTTTCGTTTGCTGCCGTATGCCCTGTCGCGCCGGCTGATGCGCAGGGTCAATCAAAAGGACCGGCAGCCGGCGATCTTTTATTTCCACCCCTGGGAAATCGATCCGGGTCAGCCACGCATTGGCGGCGTCGGCGCCAAGAGCCGCTTCCGGCATTATGTCAATCTGACGCGAATGGAACGGCGGATCCGCGCGCTGACGCGTGATTTCAAGTGGGGCCGCATGGACCACATCTTCCTGGAGCGTGCATGAGCGCGATCATTGAACAGGCCATGCAACGTGCCCAAGCTGGCGCCGCTGGCGCTGCGGAACCTGCCACGTCATTGGTGGACGAACCGGTTGCGCAATTGGCTCCGTTGTCCGTCCGTCTGCTGGGGGCAGATGACGCCGACCGATTACGCTGGGACGCATTCATTCAGATATGTCCAGAGGCCACGTTCTTTCATCGCGCTGGCTGGCAGCGCGTGATCGAAGAAGCCTTTGGCCATCGCACCTGGTTCCTTCTGGCCGAGCGTGACGGCGATATTGAAGGCGTACTGCCGCTGGCCCAGATCAAGAGCCGTCTGTTCGGCCATTCGTTGATCGCGCTGCCGTTCTGCGTGTATGGCGGCGTGGCAGCGCGTACCGGCGAGGCGCGGACCGCCCTCGACGCCGAAGCACTTCGGCTGGCACGGTCACTGAATGTGGGACACCTCGAATACCGCAATCTTCTGCCTGCCCATCCGGACGATCCGGCCTGGCTGGGCAAGGACCTGTACGTGACGTTCCGCAAGGAGATCAGCGGCGACGACGAAACCAACATGAATGCCATTCCGCGCAAGCAGCGCGCAATGGTCCGCAAGGGCATCAAGTTGGAATTGACGGGCGAGATTGATGAGCACGTCGACCGCTTCTTTACCGCCTATGCGAACAGCGTGCATCGACTGGGGACTCCGGTATTTTCCAAGAAATATTTCCGCTTGTTGAAGGAAGAGTTTCGCGACGACTGTGAAGTGCGCGTCATCGTGCAAGGCGAGGGCACCGAGAAGCGTCTGGTTGCCGCCGTGCTGAGCTTCTTTTTCCGCAACGAGGTCTTGCCGTATTACGGTGGCGGCATGCCGGTCGCACGTGATGTCGCCGGCAACGACTTCATGTACTGGAACCTCATGCAGGCCGCCGCTGCGAAGGGATATCGTATTTTCGATTTCGGCCGCAGCAAGCGGGGTACCGGGGCTTTCGACTTCAAGAAGAATTGGGGCTTTGTGGCCCAGCCGCTCCCCTACGCATACCAGCTGGTCGCGGCGCAGGATCTCCCGGATGTGAATCCGCTGAATCCGAAGTACCAAATGTTCATCAAGCTGTGGCAGAAGCTGCCGCTGCCGCTGGCGAATGCACTTGGGCCGCACATCGTCAAGGACTTGGGGTGACACGTGGAAGACCTGCTGTTGTTGGTGCATCGCATTCCCTATCCGCCGAACAAGGGGGACAAGATCCGCTCGTGGCACCTGCTGCGGTATCTCGCCACGCGCTACCGGGTGCATCTGGCAACCTTCGTCGACGACCCCGCGGACTGGCAATTCGTGACGCACGTGCGCAAGCTGTGCGCATCGAGCCATTTCGCACCGTTGAATCCTCGCCGCGCACGGCTGCGCAGCCTGCGCGCGCTGCTGGCAAACCGTGCGCTTTCCCTCGATTACTACAGTGACCGCTCCACCCGAACCTGGGTGCGCCGCACGATGCGTGATGCCGGCATCGAACGCATTGTGGTGTTCTCGTCGCCGATGGCGCAATACATGCATGGCGTACCCGAAGCGTGTCGTATAGTCGACTTTTGCGATGTCGACTCCGAGAAGTGGCGTGCCTACGCGGACAAGAAATCCTGGCCGGCCAGCCTGCTGTACGGCTATGAGGCGGATCGCCTGTTGCGCTACGAACGCAAGGTCGCGGCGGACAGCGATGCAGCATTGTTTGTCTCGGCGCCCGAAGCCGAACTATTTCGCAACCTGGCGCCGGAAAGCGCAGCCCGCATTGGCTGGTTCGGCAACGGTGTCGATACCGCCTATTTTTCACCGGATGCCGACTATGCCAACCCATACGCAGCGGGAGAAAATCCCCTGGTCTTCTGCGGCGCTATGGATTACTGGCCGAACGTGGATGCGGTCCAGTGGTTTGCGCGGGGCGTGCTGCCACTCGTAAGAAATCGTGTCCCGCAGGCGTCTTTTGTGATCGTCGGCGCACGGCCTGCACCCGAGGTGCAGGCGTTGGCGAGCCTGCCCGGCGTGTCCGTCACCGGCACCGTGCCCGACGTGCGGCCATATGTCGCCCACGCCGCGTTGTCTGTGGCGCCGCTGCGCGTGGCACGTGGCATCCAGAACAAGGTGCTGGAGGCGATGTCGATGGCGAAAGCCGTCGTTGTCAGTCCGCAGGCGCTGGAAGGCATCGACGCCGCAGCCGGCAGCGAGGTGCTGCTCGCAGAACATGCCGCCGATGTGGCGGACACGATTGTCGACGCGCTGGCAGACAGCGCGCTGCGGGCGGCACTTGGCCGTGCTGCCCGCGCCCGCGTCGAGGCTTCGTATGGCTGGGACGCCAGGCTGGCACCGCTCGATGCGTTGCTGGAGGCTCCTCGGCAGCCTGCCGGTGCTGCGCAGCGCCAGGCCAGCCTTTCTTCACCGACATGGAATCGGGCATGAATACCATTACCGTTACCGAAGAAGCCAGGCTCGCCACGGCAAGGCCTGCGAATGATGCGCCGCCCAAGGCGCAATGGTGGATCGCCGGGTTTGCCGTGCTGCTGCCGTTGCTCGCTTATTTCGACACGGCGGCGTCAATCGTATCGATCTGGGAACGCTCCGAAACCTTTGCACACGGCTTCGTGATCGTGCCGATCAGCCTGTGGCTGGTATGGCGCCGCAGCGCGCAATTGGCACTGCTACCGGTACAGCCATGCTGGCCGGCGCTTGCCGCGCTGCTACTGTGCGGTGCCGCCTGGATGCTGGCCGTGCTGGGCGACGTGCTGGTGGTGCGCCAATATGCGTTTGCCTTGATGATTCCGCTGACCGTGCTGGCCGTCTACGGCAAGGCGATCGCCCGCGCGCTGGCATTCCCGCTGGCGTTCCTGTTGTTCGGCGTCCCAGTTGGCGAAGGATTGATCGAACCGCTGATCGGTATCACCGCCAATTTCACGGTGGATGCCTTGCGGCTGACCGGCATTCCCGTGCTGCGCGAGGGGAATAACTTCAGCATCCCGAGCGGCAACTGGTCGGTGGTCGAGGCCTGCAGTGGCCTGCGCTATCTCATTTCATCAGTTACGTTGGGCTGCCTGTACGCGTACCTGACATACCAATCGGCGTGGCGTCGCGTCCTGTTCGTCATGGTCGCGCTGGCGCTGCCAGTGCTGGCCAATGGCCTGCGGGCCTACATGATCGTGATGATCGGCCACACCAGCAACATGACGTTGGCCGTCGGCGTCGACCACCTGATCTATGGCTGGGCATTCTTCGGCCTGGTGATGCTGCTGCTGTTCTGGATCGGCAGCTTCTGGCGCGAGGATGCCCCGGCAGCGCCCGCGCTGGCAAGAACAATGCCGCGAGCCCCGTCGGTTTCCCCGGCGCATATGGCCGCCGCAGTGCTCGGCGTCGCGGCGTGTGTCGGCGTCTGGCCCGCCTACGGCTGGTATATCGAGCGCGGCAATATAACGCCGCCACCGGTCGAGCTGACATCGTTCGTGGCCAAGGCGCCTGCCGCTCCGGCGTTTACTGCATGGGAACCGGACTTCGCGCCTGCCAGCGCCACCTTGCGAACCTTTTACCAGGTCGCCAATCAGCCGGTGGGCTTCGTGATGAAGTACTACCGTGATGGCAATGGGGGCAAGCTGATCAGTTCTACCAACAGGCTGACGGCGCAGCGCAGTGGCTGGCACGAGACAGGCGTCGCGATTCGGGCGGAAACCATCGCAGGCAGGCCGATCGTGATGCGGGAAACCACATTGATGGGGCCCGAAGGGCGCTTTGTCGTCTGGCAGTGGTACGACATCGGCGGTCATTACACGACGAGCAACTATGCGGGGAAATTGTTGCAAACGAAACAAAAATTTCTGACTGGCAGTGATGATGGTGCTGCGTTGATGCTATTCTCACCATACGATGAGAATCCAGCGAGTGCGCGCCCAGCGTTACGTGCTTTCCTGCAAACCCATCTTGCCTCGATCGACGCCGTGCTCGCGGCCAACGCGCGACAGTGAAGCCATGAACGACGCACCGCTCATCGTCCATCTGATCTACCGGCTCGACTTCGGCGGGCTGGAAACGCTGCTGGTCGAGCGGATCAACCGAATGCCAGTCAATGCCTATCGGCACGCGGTCGTGTGCCTGACCGATTTCAACCCTGCTTTCGCCAGCAAAATTACCCGTGCCGACGTGCCGATCCACGCGCTGTACAAGCAGCCTGGTCAATCCCCCGGAACGCATGTGGCTCTATGGCGGCTGCTGCGTGAACTGCGCCCGGCGGTTCTGCATTCGTACAACCTGTCCGCCGTCGAATATGGCCCGGCCGCGTTGCTTGCCAACGTTCCGGTACGCATTAATGGTGCCCACGGCCGGGACCACGACGATCCACACGGCACCAATCGCAAGCGCAACGCACTGCGCCGCCTGATGGTGCCGTTCTACGACTGCTGCTATGCGAATTCGGCAGCAATGGAAAACTGGAACCGCGCGGTGATCCGCGTTCCTCCGCACAAGAGCCGGATGCTTGCGAACGGCATCGATGCCGAGCGTTTCCATCCCCGCACACCCGCTGGACCAGTGCCGCCGGAAGGCTGGCCGTTCGACCCGATGCATCTCGTCGTCGGCACCGTCGGCCGCGTGCAAGCCGTGAAGGACCATGCCAGCTTGCTCCATGCCTTTGCGCTGCTGCGCAAGCAGCGGCCAGAGCTGCCACTGCGGCTGGCGATCATCGGCGATGGGCCGCTGCTGGAACCGATGCGCGCCATGAGCGCCGCTCTAGGATTGCAGGATGCAGTCTGGCTGCCGGGTGCTCGTACCGACGTTGCGCAGATCCTGCGCAGCCTGAACGTATTCGCCATGTCCTCGATCGCCGAGGGAACGCCCGGTTCCGCACTCGAAGCAATGGCAAGCGGTTTGCCGGTGGTCGGCACGCATGTTGGGGGCATTCCCGAAGTGGTGGACGATGGCGTCACGGGTATCCTCGTACCGCCGTCCGATCCCGACGCGATGGCGGCAGCACTCGATCGATACGCCACGTCGCCTGACATGGCATCGCGGCACGGCGCTGCCGGCCGCGAACGGGTGCTCCGAAAATACAGCATGACGGCAATGGTCGCAGCCTATCAGGGCATGTACGACAGCCTGTGCGAACGAAAGATCAAGACCAGAGGGGCGGTGACATCATGTGCGGAATAGTAGGAATAATGGATACGCGCGGCCGGCGCGACATCGACGAGGCCTTGCTCCGGCGGATGAACGACACCCAGTTCCACCGGGGGCCCGACGAAGGCGATATCTATCGCGAACCTGGAGTCGGCTTCGGCCACCGCCGGCTGTCCGTCATCGACCTGTCGCTGGGCCAGCAGCCACTCGGCAATGAAGATGGCAGCGTGATGGTCTGCTACAACGGCGAGATCTACAATTATCGCGAGTTGACGGCCGAGCTGAAGGCACTGGGCCACGTTTTCAGGACGAAGAGCGACACCGAGGTGATCGTGCACGCGTGGGAAGAGTGGGGCGAGGCCTGCGTCGAACGCTTCCGCGGCATGTTCGCTTTCGGCCTGTGGGACCGCAACCAGCAGTTGATGTTCCTGGCGCGCGATCACATGGGTGTCAAGCCGATGTTCTATACGATGCTGCCCGACGGGTTGTTTGCCTTCAGCTCCGAATTGAAAGCCCTGCGTTCGCTTCCCGGCCTGCCGCGCGAGATTGACCCGCGCGCCGTCGAGGATTATTTCGCCTACGGCTACGTGCCAGAGCCGAAGACGATCTACCAGGGCGCTTTCAAGCTGTCGCCGGGTTTCCGGCTGGTGCAGAAGGTAGGCGCGCCACTGGCCGCGGCGCAGCGCTGGTGGGACGTGCCATTCAAACTGCACCACGCCATGACGGAAAGCGATGCACAGGGCGAGCTGGTCGAACGGTTGCGCGATTCCGTGCGCAGCCAATTGGTAGCCGAGGTGCCATTGGGCGCATTCCTGTCGGGCGGCGTCGATTCCAGCGCCGTGGTGGCGATGATGGCGGGCCTCAACAATGCACCCGTCAATACCTGCTCGATCGGCTTTCGTGACCGCGCTTTCGATGAATCCGCGTATGCCGCGCAAGTAGCGCAGCAGTACCGGACCGATCACCATGTTCAAACGGTCGATACCGACGATTTCGGCCTGCTCGACACCCTGTCGGACCTGTACGATGAGCCATATGCCGACAGTTCGGCGATCCCCACCTACCGCGTGTGCCAACTGGCGCGCCAGCGCGTGACGGTGGCACTGTCCGGCGACGGTGGCGACGAAAACCTGGCCGGTTATCGCCGCTACCGCTACACGATGGCGGAAGAACGGGTCAGGGGACGGATTCCGTCAGCATTGCGCCGGCCGCTGTTCGGTACGCTGGGCCGCTACTATCCAAAGGCAGATTGGGCACCTCGCGTATTCCGCGCCAAGAGCACGTTCGAATCGCTGTCGCGCGACCTGGTGGAAGGTTATTTCCACGGTGTGTCGATCATGACCGACGCAATGCGCGCCCAGCTGTTTTCCGACACGTTCCGCACGAGCCTGCAGGGTTACCGTGCGATCGATGTGATGCGTGGCCACGCGCAGCATTCGCCGACGGACGATCCGCTGTCGCTGATCCAGTACCTGGACATGAAGACCTACTTGCCAGGCGATATCCTGACGAAAGTGGACCGTGCCAGCATGGCTCACGCGCTCGAGGTTCGCGTACCGCTGCTGGATCATCAATTGGTCGAGTGGATATCCGGCCTGCCCTCGGAAATGAAGCTGAAAGGCAGCGAAGGAAAGTACATCTTCAAGAAAAGCATGGAAAAGTACTTGCCACACGATATCCTGTACCGGCGCAAGCAGGGCTTTGCGGTGCCGCTGGCCGCCTGGTTCCGGGGCCCGCTGCGCGAACGCGTACGCACGTCGCTGCTGGGCCCGAACCTGGCCGCTACCGGGATGTTCAATGCCGCCTTCCTGGCTGAAATGGTGGAACATCATCAGTCCGGCCGTCGCGACTACAGCGCGCCGATCTGGACGCTGTTGATGTTCGAAGCCTTCCTGAAAAAAGAAATGCAGGCATAACATGGGCACTTCCGACATTGCCAGTATCACCGCGCGGCCGTTGAGGATCCTGCATGTGCTGGATCATTCGATTCCGCTGCACAGCGGTTATACGTTCCGCACCCGCTCGATCCTCCAGCAGCAGCGTGCGCTCGGGTGGGACACGCACCATATCACCAGCCCAAAACATGCAGCGGCGAATGGCAGCAGTGGCGACACGCACGAAACCGTGGACGGCCTGCGCTTCTTCCGCACCGAGCCCGCCCAAGGCATGCTGTCGCGCATGCCCATGCTGAACCAGCTGGCCGTGATCGACCGGCTGGCCGCCCGGTTGCTGCAAGTGGCACTGGACGTGAAGCCGGACATCCTCCACGCGCACTCGCCGGCACTGAACGCGGTCGCCGCACTGCGCGTGGGGCGCAAACTGGGTATCCCGGTCGTGTATGAAATCCGCGCTTTCTGGGAAGATGCTGCTGTCGACCATGGCACAAGCAAGGAATGGGGCATGCGCTACCGCCTTACGCGAGCAATGGAGACATGGGCATTGAAACGTGTCGATGCCGCCACCACGATCTGCGAGGGGTTGCGCAACGAGATCGTCGGCCGCGGAATTCCCGCGCAAAAGATCGAAGTAATCCCCAACGCGGTCGATATCGGCGATTTTTCGGTGGGAGGCGCGCGCGACGAGGCGCTCGCCAGCGAGCTGGGCCTGCAAGAAAAAAACGTGCTGGGCTTTATCGGCTCGTTCTATGCATATGAAGGCTTGAACGTGCTGCTCGATGCCGTGCCGGCGATGCTGGCGCAGCGGCCGGACCTGCGCGTGCTGCTGGTCGGTGGTGGCCCCCAGGATGCCGCGCTGCGGGCGCAAGCCCAGGCACTCGGCATCGGAAAGCAGGTGATCTTCACGGGCAGGGTACCGCACCAGGAAGTGCAGCGCTATTACAACCTGGTGGACGTCCTGTGCTATCCGCGCCTGAAGATGCGGCTGACGGATCTCGTGACTCCCCTGAAGCCGCTGGAAGCGATGGCGCAAGGCCGGCTGGTGGCCGCATCGGACGTGGGAGGGCATCGCGAACTGATCGAGGATGGCCGCACCGGCGTGCTGTTCATGGCCGGCGACGCGACTGCGCTGGCGAAGCGGGTACTGGCCTTGCTGGCGGCGCCGGAACAGTGGCCACAGTTGAGGGAACAGGGGCGGCGCTTCGTCGAGAACGAACGCAATTGGGCTGCCAGCGTGGCACGTTACCGGAAGGTGTATGGCAACCTGGTGGCGGGGGAGCGCAAATGACGATACTGTCGATCGGTCTCGTCGGACCGTTGCCGCCGCCTTCCGGCGGCATGGCGAACCAGACCTTGCAGCTCGCCGCGTTATTGCGCGGCGAAGGGATCGAAGTCTCGACCGTGCAGGTCAATGAGCCTTACAGGCCGGCATGGGTTGGCCGCATCAAAGGATTGCGCGCAATCGCACGGCTGCTGCCCTACTTGGCTTGCCTGTGGCGCACTGCCGGCAACGTGCAGGTATTTCATGTGATGGCCAATTCTGGCTGGTCGTGGCATTTGTTTGCCGCGCCGGCGATCTGGATCGCCCGCCTGCGCGGCAGACCCGTCGTCGTCAATTACCGGGGTGGCGAAGCCGATGATTTCCTGGCCCGCGCACGGCGTTGGGTCGCTCCGAGCCTGGAGCGCGCGGACGCCGTCATCGTGCCGTCCGGTTTCCTGGAAACCGTGTTCGGCAAATACGGTCTTTCGACGCAAGTGGTGCCGAATATCGTCAATCTGGAGCGCTTCTCATCGGTTCGCGAACCGCAAAGCGGTACCAGTCTGCGTCTGCTCGTCGCCCGCAACCTGGAACCGATCTATGACAACGCGTCCGCGCTGCGCGCTCTCGTCCTGGTGCGCGAACGCCATCCGGATGCCACGCTGGTCATTGCCGGTTCCGGCCCGCTGCGCATGGAACTGGAACAGCTGGCGGCGGAACTGGGCATCGCGCAAGCTGTCACGTTCACTGGCCGCGTCGACAACGCGGCCATGGCAGCGCTGTATCGCAATGCGGACGTGATGCTCAATCCCAGCCTGGTCGACAACATGCCCAATTCCGTGCTCGAATCGCTGGCCTGCGGCGTGCCGGTGGTCAGCACGAATGTGGGCGGCGTACCGTATCTCGTCGAAGATGGCCGCACGGCGTTGCTGGTGCCGCCGCAAGCGCCCAAGGCAATGGCTGCTGCGATTCTGCGGCTGGCAGCCGAGCCCGCGCTGGCGGCGTCGCTGCGCGAAGCGGGCCTGCGGCAGGTGCAGCTATACACGTGGGCGAGCGTGCGTCCGCGCCTTCTCGCGGTCTATCAACATGTGCTGGCCTCGCGTGCCAGCACCACCGCGGTGAGCCAGCCATGACCATGCAGAATGCGCGCTATCGTCCCGCGCCGTACACGGCGCTTGTCACGAACCTGATCTTTCCATTGCACGAGCGTGTCAAGCAGCACCGCAGCGTAGCGGTACGCAAGCAACTCGAGGAATCACAGTATTGGCCGGAAGAACGGCTGCGCGAACTGCAGTTGCAGCGCCTGCGCCGCTTGCTGGCGCGTGCCGGCACCACGGTGCCGTATTTCCGCGACCTGTTTGCACAGATCGGCTTCGATCCGGTAACTGACGTGCGCAGCCTGGACGACCTGGCCCGGCTGCCGTTGATGGACAAGACTGTCATCAGGACCAATGTCGACAGCTTGAAGGCCGACGATGCGGTGGGCCTGGCCCGGTTCAATACCGGAGGTTCCAGCGGCGAGCCACTGATCTTTTACATCGGCAAGGAACGCGTCAGCCATGACGTGGCCGCGAAATGGCGTGCCACGCGCTGGTGGAACGTCGATATCGGTGACCCGGAAATCGTGGTGTGGGGCTCGCCGATAGAACTGGGCGCGCAGGACCGCGTGCGCGCACTGCGCGATCTGCTGCTGCGTACGCATCTGCTGCCGGCATTCGAAATGTCGGCGGCCAAGCTCGACGGTTTTGTGGCACGTATCCGGGCCCACAAGCCACGCATGCTGTTCGGTTATCCATCGGCGCTGTCGCACATCGCGCGCCATGCCTGTGCCAGGGGCCAGCGCATGGACGATCTGGGCATTCGGGTTGCCTTCGTCACTTCCGAGCGCCTGTACGATGAGCAGCGCGCGCAAATCTCCAGCACCTTTGGCTGCCCGGTCGCCAACGGCTACGGCGGGCGCGACGCTGGCTTCATTGCCCACCAGTGCCCGGAAGGCGGCATGCACATCACTGCCGAGGATATCGTCGTCGAGATCCTCGGCGTCGACGGCAAGCCGGTACCCCGCGGACAGGCCGGCGAAATCGTCGTCACACACCTGGCCACCGGCGACTTCCCGTTCATCCGTTACCGCACCGGCGATATCGGCGTGCTGGGCACGCAGCAGTGCGGCTGCGGACGCGGCCTGCCGCTGCTGCAGGAAATCCAGGGCCGCAGCACCGATTTTCTCGTCGCACGGGACGGTACCGTAATGCACGGACTCGCCCTGGTATACATCTTGCGCGATCTGCCGCAAGTCCAGGCGTTCAAGATCACGCAGGAAAGCCTGGATCTGACGCGTGTGCAGGTCGTCCTCGCAACGCCGCTCGATGCCCAGGCGTTCGGCAAGCTGCAACGCCAGATCGAGCGCGGCTTCAAGGCTCGGCTCGGCACCGGCGTCGCCGTCGAGGTCGAGCCGGTTGCCGAAATCGCCGCGGAAAAATCCGGCAAGTTCCGCTACGTCGTCAGCAAGGTGGTCGCCGGGAGCGTTGCCGCATGAGGGACGTCGTCATCATGCTGCTGGTGTTCGGGTCGCTGCCGTATATCTTCAAGCGTCCCTCGTTCGGCATGGTGATGTGGATCTGGATCAGCGTGATGAACCCGCATACCCAAGGGTGGGGCTTCGCACGCGAGTTTCCATTCGCCGCCATCATCGCGGTGACGACCGTGGCTGCGATGGCGACCAACGCGCACCGCAAATACCGCTATCCGATGACTCCGGTCACCGTCACGTTCCTGGTCTTCATTGCCTACATGTGCCTGACAGCCGCGTTCGCGATTCATCCGGACCAGATCATGCCGCAACTGATCAAGGTGCTGAAGATCATGGGCATGACCATCGTCGTCATGATGCTGCTGCGCAAACGCAAGCATGTCGAGTGGCTGATCTGGACCGTGGTGGTCTCCATCGGCTTCTACGGCGTCAAGGGGGGGATTTTCACATTGCGCAGCGGCGGGCAGTACCGCGTATGGGGACCGATCGGCACCTTCATCGACGGTAACAACGAGATCGCGCTGGCGCTCGTGATGACGGTCCCGCTGATGCTGTATCTGTACACCCAGATGACCCACAAGTGGGCGAAGCGGGCGATGCTCGTGTCGATGTTATTGTGCGCGCTGGCGTCGATCGCTTCGTACTCGCGCGGCGCGGCGATCGCGATGGTGGGGATGCTGGCATTCCTGTGGCTGAAGAGCCGCAACAAGGCAATGCTTGGTACGCTGCTGATCCTTTGCGTACCGGTCGCGATGGTGTTCATGCCCGAGCAGTGGCATGCCCGCATCGATACGATCGATGAATATGAGCAGGATATGTCGGCGATGGGGCGCATCAACGCCTGGTGGATGGCTTTTCACCTGGCCAACGACCGGCCGCTGGGCGGAGGCTTCGAAATCTATGATTCCTACGTGTTCCAGATGTATGCGCCGATCCCCGAGGATGTTCATGCCGCACACAGTATTTATTTCCAGGTGCTGGGCGAGCATGGCTGGGGCGGATTCACGATTTACCTCGCGCTTGGCATTCTTACCTGGCTGACCGGTTCGCGCATCATCAGCCGTTCCGCTCCTTTCACCGAACTGGCCTGGGCCGGCAACCTGGCGCGCATGGTCCAGGTCAGCCTGCTGGGCTTCGCGGTTGGTGGCGCCTTCCTCAGCCTTACTTATTTCGACGTGCCGTATTACTTGATGGCTGCCATGGTCGCAACGCATCTGATCGTCGAGCGCGAGCGGAAGGTGCTGGCGCCGAAACCGCTTGTTAACCCCCTCGCGCCCGAACCCGATCCGCCGGATGAAACAGCCCCAGAAGAAGAGCTTCGCCATGAAACAGCCTGAAGTCGGTACGACCCCGGCCATCGCCGCGCATTCCAGCACTGCACCGCTGCTCGAAAAAAGCCTGTTGTCGCTGCTGTCGCCGGGCGGCCGGCATGGCCTGTCGATCCTGATCTATCACCGCGTGCTGCCACAAAAGGATCCGCTGTTTCCCAGCGAAGTCGATGCCGCTGAATTTTCCAGCCAGATCGGCATGCTGAAATCACACTTCAACGTGCTGCCGCTGCTGGAAGCGGTACGGCGCTCGAAAGATGGCACTCTGCCGCCGCGGGCTGCGGCGATCACGTTCGATGACGGCTACGCCGATAATGCCGAGGTAGCGCTGCCGATCCTGCAGCGGCACGGCCTGCACGCCACCTTCTTCGTTGCCACGGGCTTCCTGAATGGCGGACGGATGTGGAACGACAGCGTGTACGAACTGGTGCGGCGTGCACCGGACGGGATGTTTGACGCCACGCCACTGGGTCTCGGTACTCATCCCCTCCACACGCTGGCCGACCGCCGGGATGCCATCCCGGCGTTGATTGGGCAATTGAAATACTTGCCGATGGAAGAGCGCCAGCAGCTGGTCGACCGGCTGGTGGCGCTGGCCGGAGTGGCGCTGCCGGCGGATCTGATGATGACCACCGCCCAGGTGCGCAAGCTGCACGCCGCCGGCATGGGCATCGGAGCACACACTGTCAATCATCCCATCCTGGCGCGCCTGTCCGATCAGGACGCACGCGAAGAAATCGCGCAAGGCAAGCTGGCGCTGGAAGACATGATCGGTACCAGCGTGCCGCTGTTCGCTTACCCCAACGGCAAGCCGGGCGAGGATTACGAAGCGCGCCATGTCGCGATGGCACGCGAACTGCGGTTCGAAGGCGCCGTGTCGACGTCGTGGGGCGCGAGCCGCGGCCGGCCGGACCAGTTCCAGCTGCCCCGCTTTACACCATGGGACAGGAGCCGGCTGCGCTTCGTCCTGCGCATGGCACGCAACCTGGCCACGAGCGCACGGCTGGCATAAGAAGCAATAACGGGGAACATCGTCGCATGTCATTGAAGAAGGACGTCCTGCACGGACTCAAATGGGTCGCCGGCGCGAAATTTGCCAGCCAGATCATCAGCTGGGTCATCACGATCATCGTGATGCGAATGCTGGTGCCGGCCGATTATGGCCTGATGGCGATGGCATCGGTGTTCCTCGCGTGGTGTGCGATGTTCGTCGAGATGGGCCTGGCGCCGGCCCTGGTGCAGGCCAAGGAAGTGTCCACCCAAAAGCTGCGCCAGGCGTATGGCCTGTTCACGCTCGTCAATTTCGTCGTAGTGCTGCTGCTGGTCGCATGCGCGCCACTTGCCGAGCGCTTCTTCGCAGAACCAAACCTGGCCAACCTGATCCGGCTGATGTCCCTGCAATTCGTTCTGGCGCCGTTCGGCCTGGTATCCGAAGTGCTTCTGCAGCGTGGCCTGAATTTCCGCGCCCGCTCGCTGCTGGACCTGTCGCAATCCGTGCTTACCGCCTTCGTCACGCTGGCGCTGGCGTGGTGGGGCATGGGTGTGTGGTCGCTGGCACTGGGCATCATCGTCGCCGCGCTGTACCGCACTGTAGCGGTCAACATCGTTGCGCCTTTTCCGCACCTGCCGCTGTTCTCGTGGCATGGCATGCGTGCGCTGCTCACCTTTGGCGGCAAGGTATCGGCGTCGCGTTTCCTCTGGTTCTTCTTTACACAGGCCGATACCGTCATCATCGGCCGCACGCTGGGTGGCGAGATCCTCGGCGTGTACTCCGTTGCGCTGCACCTGGCCAGCCTGCCGGTGCAACGGGTTTCCGGCATCCTGAACCAGGTCGCATTTCCCGCACTTGCACGGTACCAGAACGATCGTGCCGCGATCGGCCGGCAGCTGCTGAAGGCGTTCGAGCTGGTATCGCTGCTCGCGTTTCCGATCCTGTGGGGCATGGCGGCAACCGCCAGCGACATCGTGCTGGTATTCCTCGGCAAGCATTGGGAAGACGCGATCCTGCCACTGCGGGTACTGGCGTTGATCATGCCGTTCCGCACGGTGGTACAGTTCCTGCCGGCGATTACCGACGCGGTCGGCCGGCCCGGTATCGCGCTGCAGAATGGCATCGTCGCCTGTACGCTGATGCCGATCGCCTTCTATGCAGGCACGCACTGGGGCATCTTTGGCGTGGCCATGGCCTGGGCGCTGGTATATCCGGTCGTCCTGCTGATCAATATGCATCGCATGCTGGGTGTGATCGGGTTGACGATGGGCGAAGTGGCGTTGCGCATGCTGCCGGCAATGCTGTCCGGCGCCGTCATGTGCGCGGCCGTAACAGCAATCCACGGCATGCTGGACCAAGTGGCCGACCGCCGCATTGCATTGGCGATCCAGATCGCTGCAGGCGCTGCCGGCTACATTGCCGCCAGCTGCCTGCTCAACCGCACCGCCGTTGTCGAAGTCTGGGGCATGCTGCGCCGGAAGCGGCAGGTGGCGTGATGGGAACTTGCCGCATCCGTATCCTGCCGAAGGAATTCGCATTCGATGCGGAAGAGGGCGAGACCTTGCTGCACGCCGCCGAGCGTGCCGGTATCAGGCTGCCCAGCTCATGCAGAAACGGCACCTGCCGTACCTGCCTGTGTGGTAGCGACGGCGGTCCCGTGCGCTACCTCGTCGAGTGGCCGGGCCTGTCGTTCGACGAGCGCCTGGCGCATGACGTTCTGCCCTGCGTCGCGGTGGCGGAAGGCGACATCACGCTGGTGGTTCCGGCTGCACGCAGGCTGTCGCCGTCCCAGCCCTAGGAGTTGGCGGCAAGCGCGCATTGCCGGCGCACCGCCAGTATTCGCCCGGTCCCACGCCCGTTGTGGCGCTTGAATACGCGATTGAGCGCCACTGACGGCTGACACGGTGCTCGGAGTTTCCCGCCGCGCCGCAGGCATGATGCAATTAGCTCAGCCCGCGTCGCCGCCGTTGCGCAGCCGGGCCAGCAGCGCCTCGGCCTGCTCGTTCAGTGGCTGGCCATGGCGCCGCAGCAATTGCACATGCAGCACCAGGTTTTCCAGCACCAGCTTGGCGGAAACGGCCAGCAGCGTCATCTGGCGATCCGCATCGCTGAACGACTCCATCTTTCCTGCCATCTCGCACAAGTGGCTGGCAACGATGCCGCGCAAGTCTTTTTCGTCGAATGGCAGGTCGGCGAAATCGATCGGGTCTTCGTGCTCCACTTCCTGCATCAGGGTTTCCAGTTCCTGCTGGGTAATCGACATTGGCAGCTCCCGTGTTGCTTTCCGTCCGTCACGCATTCATTGTAGGCCAACGCGTCCGGCAACCGCGCTAGAATCGTTGCACCGGAGGCGATTCCCTTGGCGCTCATCATCTTCACACAACAACTGGCGCGCTTCATGTCCGTGCCGCAGTTGGTTACCCACGCAGCGACGTTACGCGCCGCGCTCGACGAAGTAGCCGCCGCCGAGCCGCGCCTGGGAGCCTATGTGCTGGACGACCAGGGGCGCCTGCGCGCCAACGTGGTCGCTTTCATCGATGGCCGGCGCTGCCGCGACCGTGCCATGCTGGACGATCCCCTCCGCCCCGATTCCACCATCCACATCCTGCAGGCACTTTCCGGAGGTTGACATGACGGCGCAAGCATTCATCGCTACCCGCAAGGGACTGTTCGAACTCACAAGGGAGGAGGGCGCATGGCGATTGTCCACGCCGCACTTTCCCGGCGACCCGGTATCGATCGTACTGCACGACGGGCGCGACGGCACCACCTATGCAGCCCTGAACCTGGGCCACTTCGGGGCCAAGCTGCACCGGCGCGACGCCGGCAGCACCGCATGGACGGAGGTCACCGTGCCGGTCTACCCGCCCAAGCCGGACGGCAACGACGACAAGACCGACTGGACGCTGAAACAGATCTGGTCACTGGAAGCGGGCGGTCTCGACCAGCCCGGCGTGCTGTGGGCCGGCACCCTGCCAGGCGGCTTGTTCCGCTCCGCCGACCGTGGCACCAGCTGGCAACTGGTCGAATCGTTGTGGAACGTTCCCGGGCGCCCGGAGTGGTTTGGCGGCGGCTACGATACGCCGGGCATCCACAGCATCTGCGTCGATCCACGCGACAGCAACAGCGTGCTGGTCGGCGTCTCGTGTGGCGGCGCGTGGCTGACCAACGACGGCGGCGATACGTGGGCGCTCCGTACGCAAGGCATGGCGGCACGCTATATGCCGCCGGAACTGATCCACGATGGCGCGGCGCAGGATCCGCACCGCATCGTCCGCTGTGCCGGCATGCCGGACGTGCTGTGGTGCCAGCACCATAGCGGCATCTGGCGCTCTGTGGACAACGGCGGGCGCTGGGACGAAGTGGAAGCCCCGACTTCCTCGTTCGGCTTCGCCGTTGCGGCACATCCCGCCGATGGGGGCACAGCGTGGTTCGTGCCCGCCATTGCCGACCAGCAGCGAGTGCCCGTCAACGCTGCGCTGGCCGTCAACCGTACGCGCGACGGTGGCGCCACGTTCGACACGCAGCGCGACGGGCTGCCGCAATTGCATTGCTACGATCTGGTCTACCGGCACGGATTGGCCGTGACAAACGATGGCGCAACGTTGTTGATGGGGTCGACCACAGGAAGCCTCTGGGTGTCCGAGAATGCGGGCACTACGTGGCAGACCGTGTCCGCCCATCTGCCACCCATCTATGCCACGCGCTTTGCCGCAAGCCCTGGTAACGGCGGAGTTGACTGACAGGCGGTGTTTTGGAATACTTGTCAAATTTGCAAAATACAGGGGAGAGCTTGTGCCAACGTTATCCGAAATTCGCAATGTCCCGCTATCCGGCGCCGTCCACATCGATGCGCTGCTCGACCGGGACGGATTGAACTGGTCGCAAGTCACTAACATCCCGGACAACACCATCCGTTACAGTTTTTCGTTGAATGGCTACACACTGCCACAGAGCGACAATGTCGCTGCCGGCACCGCCAGCGTTTTCACCGCGCTCCAGCAGAATGCCACCCGCGGTGCATTG
The DNA here is from genome assembly GCF_055502615.1 of Pseudoduganella sp. jia 9. NCBI lineage: Bacteria > Pseudomonadati > Pseudomonadota > Betaproteobacteria > Burkholderiales > Oxalobacteraceae > Pseudoduganella > Pseudoduganella sp. jia 9. The sequence continues at coordinate 313,991 of NZ_JBUPWE010000001.1, forward strand.
GCATATCTGTCCGAGCTCACCGGCATCCGGTTCATGGAGACGAATGCTGTCGAAGCTGAGGTGCACTTCGCCAACGCGAGTATCACCACCGAGCGCGTCGTGGGCTCGTTCAACTGGCGCTACGGCTATTGGGAAGACAATGCCGGCTTGGTGACGCGCTACGAGATCGACGGTGTGGTGTACCTCGATAACGCCGAGTTCGCCGATTACAACAGCACCCTCAACCGCGGTTCGGAAGGTTATGAAACGCTGTTGCATGAGCTGGGCCACATGGTCGGCCTGAAGCATCCGTTCGAGGATGCGATCCAGCTGCCGGACAGCCTCGACAAAACATCGAATACCCTGATGTCGTATGAATCGTCCGGCCAGGCATATGCTGAATACCGCGCGTTCGACCTGGCGGCGCTCGCCTGGCTGTATGGCGGCGACGGCATCGGCGGTGACTTCGGCATCGATGCCCAGGGGCGCATGGTGCTTGGCACCGCCTCGGCCGATCAACTGAGCGGCGGCGCCGGCATGGACGTGCTGGCCGGCCTGGAAGGGAACGATACGCTCGATGGCGGAGCCGGCCTGGACCACGTGACCTATCTCGCGAACCGTGCCGGATATCGCGTCAGCCGTACCGACCAGGGCTTCGCGGTCGAGGGGGCGGACGGCAGCGACTTACTGCGCAATAACGAACGCCTCGTATTCGACGATGTGAACGTGGCGCTCGATATCGATGGCACGGCGGGCACCGCCTATCGCCTGTACCAGGCTGCTCTTAACCGTGCGCCGGATACACCGGGCCTGGGCTACTGGATCAGCGTGCTCGACGACGGTGCCAACCTGCGCAATGTGGCGGCCAATTTTCTTGGCAGTGCCGAGTTTGCCAAGAACTATGGCACCAATCTCGACAATGCCACGCTGGTGACCCGGCTGTACCAGAATATCCTCGACCGCCCACCGGAACAGGCCGGTTACGATTACTGGCTGAAGGTATTGAACGACGGCGGCGACCGCGCCACCGTGCTGACGTTCTTCAGCGAAAGCCCGGAAAACCGCGACGCACTGATCGGCACGATCGGCAACGGCTTCGACTACGTCCCCTACGCCTGATCCACAGGCATTGCCACGCCCCAGTAGCACAGGAACATGTCGACGGCCGTCTCCACGACGGCTGCTTCCTGGGTTTCATCCAGTCCTGGCTGGCCCATCGCCACCTGCGGCCAGAATGCAAACGTCTTGAGCTGACCCTGCAGCACATTGGCCATGAAGGCAGGATCTCCCGCCTTCAGCCTGCCGTCTGCCTGGGCGGCACGCAGCAGCGCCGCGGCGCCTTCTTCCTTTTCCGCCAGCTTCGCCACCATGCTCCGTGCCCGCTCGGGCGTATGGATTGCTTCGGCAATCGCCACGCGTGCCAGGTCGAGGAAATAGGGATCGCGCAGCAGGGTCACCTTCTGCCGCAACAAGTCCACCAGTTGCGTTCGCAGCGGCTGGTCGGCGCTGTACGAGGCCGGATTGGCGGCGGCACTGCAATCCCACAACTCTTCGAGGATCTGGGCGAACAGGTCGTCCTTGCTGGGGAAGTGGTTATAGACGGTGCGTTTCGATACGCCAGCCGTGGCCGCCACGCGGTCCATCGACGTGGCATCGAAGCCATTGGCACGAAATTCCGCAATGGCCGCCTGCACGATGGCAGCGCGCTTGCGGTCGGTGAGGCGGGCAAGAGTCATGTGCATATTCTACACCGGGCAGTTTACTTTCTCGATATCCCGCATTACACTTCGAACTACACTGTGTAGTGTAGATTTCGACGAGAGGAATTTCCCATGCATTCGACTACTGCCCACGTCTCGCCACAGATCCAGAACGGCCGTTTCCGCAACCCGGCGCGGATGCATCGCGGCGGGTTCGGCAAGATGCTGGGAATCATGTGGCGCGCGCTGTTCAATAAACCGGCGGGTACCGTGCCAGCCATACCGGTGCCGGTTCAGGCGATGACACGATCCTCCATCGAAGCGGCACCGGATGGCACCGTGTGGCGGCTCGGGCATTCGACCGTGCTGCTGAAGCTGGAAGGCGGGCTGTGGCTGACCGACCCGGTATTCGCGCGCCGCGCTTCGCCGTTCAGCTGGCTCGGTCCGGCCCGTTTCCACGCGCCGCCGCTTGCGCTGGGCGACCTGCCGGACATTGAAGGCGTGATCCTTTCGCACGATCACTACGATCACCTCGACCGGGCTGCCGTGCTGGCGCTGGCGGCCAAGGCGCGGCACTTCATCACGCCGCTGGGCGTCGGCGACCTGCTCGTCAAATGGGGCGTACCGGCTGCCAAGGTACGGCAACTGGACTGGTGGCGTTCCATCAAACTGGGCAACGTCGAGCTCACGTGCACCCCGGCGCAGCATTTCTCCGGGCGCGGCCTGTCGGATGGCAACAGTACGCTGTGGTGCTCGTGGGTCATCGCCAGTGCCACCCACCGCGTGTTCTTCAGCGGCGATTCCGGTTATTTCCGTGGCTTCAAGGCGATCGGCGACCGCTTCGGCCCATTCGACCTGACAATGATCGAAACCGGCGCCTACGACGAGCAATGGCCGGACGTACACATGCAGCCCGAACAGACGCTGCAGGCCCATATCGACTTGCGGGGCAAGGTGCTGCTGCCTATCCACAACGGCACGTTCGACCTGGCATTCCATGTCTGGCAAGAACCGCTGGAGCGCATTGCCGTGCTGGCGGACCGGCATGGCCAGCAATTGGCCACCCCTGTCATTGGCGCTGCGCTGTCGATTGCGGCACCGTGCGCGCAGCAGCAGTGGTGGCGTACTGTGCAGAAAAGCGTGCCCGCGCAGTAAGGCGCCGGGCCGGGTGTTTTCCGCAACGGGTTACGATCACGTATAGTGGCGCCGGCGACCCGCCGCACGACCGGTGCGGCGGGTCGCTATCGTTACGACCGACAGCAAGGAAACTCCCATGGCACACGCCCCCAGCACCGAACAGGCAGATATTCTCGATTCCAGGGCCAACGTGGTGCGCATCGATGCCGTCGCGGGTTCCGGCAAGACCACGACGATGGCAATGGTTGCCCGAGACGCATGTGCGCGTGGCCTGGCATCCGCCGCAATCGCGTGCCTGGCCTTTTCGGCTGGTGCCAAAAAGCGTTTTGCACAAAAGCTCGCCGAGGAGGGCGCACCGGCCGGGCTTACCGTGAGCACCGTCGGCGACTATGCATGGCGCCACTTGGGCAAACTCAAGTCCATGGGCATGCTGGACTTGCCGCCCCGGATCACCGGGCGCGAAATGCGCGAGCAGCTCGTGCAGGCTGCCGAACAGGTCTGGCAGCGCTACGAACGCGCGGCGATCGCCACCGATTTCGACTTCGGCATCGAGCACAGCACTGACCGGATCGATCATCTATTGCAAGTGCTGCGGCAGCTGAAAGCAGCCTTGAAGACGCACCAGTTCGCAGACGACGATTTTCGTTCCGTCGGCCTGGAAGAGATCAGCGAGCAGTATGACCTGCCGGTGCAACTGATTGAAATCTGCGCCGAGTACGAACGGCTGCGCGAACCGTCGCCCGGCGAGTTCGCCTGGCAGACAGAGGACGATTTCGTTCCGGACCTCGTGCGCCTGCTGGCGCTGTACCCGGACGCGCTGGAGCATCTGTGGCACGCGGCGCTGTATCTCGTCGACGAATGGCACGACGTGAATGCCGCCGAGTTCAAGCTGATCGCATTGTTGAAACGGCGCGGCAGGCTGGTCGTGGTGGGCGACCGGGACCAGGTCATCGATGAGGCGCGCGGCGCGGAGCTGCGTTTTTCCACGGAGACGTTCCTGGCTGCCTATCCGGATGCGGTGCTTTTCCCGCTGCGCAGAACCCGCCGTTTCGGCCCGGCCGTATCGCGTGCCGTATCGCGCCTTACATCCCGGCAGGTGGAGTCGATCGAAGGACTGCATACAGTGCAGCACAAGCTGCGCTATGCCCCGCTTGTTCCCGGCAGCTGCGCGGCGGCAGTGGTTGCGCACGTCAAGAAAGTGCACGAGGCCGAGCACAGCGTGCAGTTGTCCGACATTGCCGTGATCACCCGCGACGACGACCAGAGCATCGACATCGAAAATGCCCTGATCGATGCCCGCATCCCTTACCGCTGCGAAGACGTCGTGTCTTACCTGCTGCGTCCGGAGATCCTGTTCATGCGCTCTTTGCTGCACATCGTCAGCGGACGCTATGAAACACTGGAAAAGGACGACGCAACGGTGCGGGCAATGGTCACCGCACTGGCTGCATTCGTCTCGATGCCGGCCGACCCGCAGCAGTTCGAAACCGACTACATGACAACGGCCCGTGCACCCCGCAAGACGCCGCTGGAAGAAGCGATCGCATCGGTGCAGGGGGAGCCTTCCGCGTTGCGCTGGTTCTTCGAGGGGATCGTGACCGTGCACCGGGAAACGGATGGCCAGCTCACCCGCAACTGGAAAACCATGTTCGCGTCCTGCATTCAGGAACTCACTGCGAACAGCGCCAGCCTGCCGACCGCGGCATCGGTACTTCAGGCGGTGCAGCGGATGGTGGACTTGCCTGCTGCCGTCGGCCGGGCGGTGCCGCGGCGCAGCGAAGCCGATTCCGCCGTCAGGTCGATCCGCAGCTTCACGCAGTTTGCCGAGAAAAACGGCAAGATGTCGATCGCCGACTTCCTGGCCGAATTGTGCAATCGGCAGCGCAAGCTGTCGGCGCGCACGGACGCGCAGCGTCACCGCGCCCAGCTCGTACTGACCACGGTCAAGGCGGCCAAAGGCCAGGAATGGGATCACGTCATCCTGCCTTACCTGCAGCATGGCGAGTTTCCCCGCACGCCGAACATGGCAGAGGAGAAGCGTTTCCTGTACGTCGCGATGACGCGCGCCCGGGCCAGCCTCGCCCTTGCCGAACCCGATGACAGCCATCGCGAAATGTGGAGCTCGCTGTTGCATGGCGTTGCCGCGCGCTCGGCCGGCAACGAACCGGCGGCATGAGACAGGAATGGCGGCTTGCGGCCGCCAAGGCAAAAGGCGGCTTGCGGCCGCCAAGGCGAGAACGAAGCGCGCACCACCTTTCCGTCAGCTCTTTCGGCGCCGCGGCCGAGCGGCGCGATCAGGTTCATCCGGTGCGGCAACGCCGTTCGCCGCATAACCGCCGTGTTGCATCAGGTCGGAAAAAGTGCGGCGGCGGATTTCGTCGCGCAGCAGCTCGGCCACCACCTGCGATTTCAGCAGGCCCAGTTCGGCCGCTTCTTCTGCCAGATCACGCGGCAGGTTGATTTCGATCGTCGTCATGGGCAGCGAAGTCTCTGGTCAGGCCAGTATCAGGCGGTTGATGTAGGGGTCGAAGGGAAGGTTGCCGGAGTACGGCTCCGGTTCGTAGACGTAGGCATAGCTGCGAAACAGCGAGTATTGAATCTGCAGCATCAGGCGGGGCTTGCCGACGGGGGGAGAGCCCTTGTGCACGCCGGCGGTATCCACGGCGAAACCGAAGCCACGATCGCCGACGGCAGTGATCAGGCGTTCTGCGCCGTATTCGCGGCTGACTTCCCCGTCGGACTGTATCTTCAGCCGCACCGGCGCGCGGGTCTTGTGCGTGCCACGCACGTAGACATGCGGGCCATCCTCCGGCCCCACGTCAGTCAGGTAGACGATCACCTTGAAATAGCGCCAGTCTTCGGAATCGCGGTGAAATGTCTGCAGGTCCGAGCGCGCGCCAGGCGAAGGAAACGACCAGCGCACGCCCAGTTGGGAAATCGTGGGCTTGCAGCCGATGTAGCGCTCGGCCAGTTCGAGCAGCCTGCTGTCGTTGGCCAGCGCCAGGATATGCGGGCACCGCACGATGTCGTGCAGGCTGTATTCCGCCAACCGCGCCGCCGGCGGCACGTGCGCCAGCGTGAAGGTAGAGGCATCGTTCTGCCGGTCTGTGAGGATCTTGTCGGCAAAAAAAGCGTGGATCTCGTCGCACTGGCCGGTAGTCAGCACATTGCCCAGCGCAGCATAGCCTTCGGCATGCAGCCGATCCAGCAAATGCAGGCGTGCAGGCATCGAAACGCGCGACGAGATGCCGTGGCGGACCCGCACCCAGTTGCGAAACATGCGAACGCACATTCCGCGCAAGGGGGGAGAAACGATGATGCGTTGAAGGTAGTACAGGAAGCTGTTGGCGGGCTTGAAGCCGTGTCCCGGCGTCAGTCTTGCGTATCTCATATCGGTCTCCACCGAGGCCTGGGAATGAGATACGAAGTTAGCGCAGGGGAAGATCACGGCATTGATACTCAGCAGTCGTCGTGGCACATGCGACAATTTGCAGGGTGAGTCGTTTGACGCAAATCAGCATGGCCATCACGCCGGTCAACCACGCGTGATGGCCACGCATCATGCCTTACATGTTGCGGCGATATTGGCCACCCGTCTCGAACAGCGCATTGGTGACCTGGCCCAGCGAACAGACACGCACCGCGTCCATCAACTGGGCAAACACGTTCCGGTTATCGATCGCCGCCTGTTGCAATGCCGCCAGCGCGGCCGGTGCCGCATCGGCGTGACGGGCCTGGAAGTCCGCCAGCCGGCGCAGCTGCGACTGCTTTTCGTCGTCCGTCGAGCGGGCCAGTTCGATCGTCTGCGGCGCGTTTACACCCTTGGGATTGCGGAACGTGTTGACGCCGATGATCGGCAGCGAACCGTCGTGCTTCCTGTGCTCGTACAACAGCGATTCCTCCTGGATCTTGCCGCGCTGGTAGCCGGTTTCCATTGCGCCCAGCACGCCTCCTCTTTCCGCGATGCGCTCGAACTCCTGCAGCACCGCCTCTTCCACGAGGTCGGTCAGCTCGTCGACGATGAACGCACCCTGGTTCGGGTTCTCATTCTTCGCCAGGCCCCATTCGCGGTTGATGATCAGCTGGATCGCCAGCGCGCGGCGCACCGATTCGTCGGTGGGCGTGGTGATTGCTTCGTCGTAAGCGTTGGTGTGCAGCGAATTGCAATTGTCGTAGATCGCGATCAGTGCCTGCAGCGTGGTGCGGATGTCGTTGAAGTCGATCTCCTGCGCGTGCAGTGAGCGGCCGGACGTCTGGATGTGGTACTTCAGCTTCTGGCTGCGTTCGTTCGCGCCATACTTGTCGCGCATCGTCACGGCCCAGATGCGCCGCGCCACGCGGCCCAGCACCGTGTATTCCGGGTCCATGCCGTTGGAGAAGAAGAACGACAGGTTCGGCGCGAAGTCGTCGATGTGCATGCCGCGTGCCAGGTAGGCCTCGACGAACGTAAAGCCGTTCGACAGCGTGAATGCCAGCTGCGAGATCGGATTCGCCCCCGCCTCGGCGATGTGGTAGCCGGAGATCGATACCGAGTAGAAATTGCGCACGCCGTGATGTACAAAGTACTCCTGGATGTCGCCCATCACCTTCAGCGAAAACTCGGTGCTGAAGATGCAGGTGTTCTGCCCTTGGTCTTCCTTCAGGATATCGGCCTGCACCGTGCCGCGCACGTTCTGCAGCACCCAGGCGCGGATCTTTGCCGCTTCATCGTCGGTGGGCTGGCGGCCGTTCTGCGCCACGAATTTATCCAGTTGCTGGTCGATCGCCGTGTTCATGAACATCGCCAGGATCGTCGGCGCCGGGCCGTTGATCGTCATCGATACCGACGTCGACGGATGGCACAGGTCGAAGCCGTCGTACAGCGCCTTCATATCGTCCAGCGTGGCGATCGATACGCCGGAGTTGCCGACCTTGCCATAGATGTCCGGCCGCGGCGCCGGATCGGCGCCATATAAAGTCACGGAATCGAACGCGGTCGACAGGCGCTTCGCATCGAGGCCTTCGGAGACGAGCTTGAAACGGCGATTGGTTCGGAAGGCATCGCCCTCGCCGGCAAACATGCGGGTCGGATCCTCGCCCTCGCGCTTGAACGCGAACACTCCAGCGGTGTACGGAAACGATCCGGGCACGTTTTCCAGCATCAGCCAGCGCAGCAGCTCGCCGTGGTCTTCGTACTTTGGCAGCGCCACCTTGCGGATCCTGGTGCCGGACAGCGTGTGCTGCACGAGGCCGGTACGGATTTCCTTGTCGCGAATCTTCACCACGTACTCGTCGCCCGCGTAGGCGGCCTGCATGTCCGGCCACATTGCCAGGAGTTTTTTCGCCCCGGGGTCGAGCGCGTGATCGCGCTCGGCGATGACGTCATCGAAATCGGCGGTCCTGCCCGCGGCCGACAGCATGCGTTTCGCCTCCGTCAGCTGCTGGCGTTCGCGCGCCAGCACCGACTGCCGGCGCACGTGCCTGTGATAGCCGCGCACGGTGTCGGCGATTTCGGCCAGATAGCGGGCCCGGGCCGGCGGCACGATCACGTTCTTGCCGGAGGAGAAGCGCACCTCGGCGCAGGGCAACTGGCCCGGCCGCGAACGCAATCCGAACTGCGCCAGCCTGGGCAGCAGCCCCTGGTACAGCGCGGTCACGCCATCGTCGTTGAAGCGGGATGCCTGCGTGCCGAATACCGGCATGTCGTCGGGCCGGCTGCTCCACAGTTCGCGGTTGCGCTGGTACTGTTTCGCCACATCGCGCAGGGCATCCTGGGCGCCCTTGCGGTCGAACTTGTTGATCGCAATGAAATCCGCAAAGTCGAGCATGTCGATCTTCTCGAGCTGCGAAGCGGCGCCGAATTCCGGCGTCATCACATACATCGACACGTCGACGTGCGGCACGATCGCCGCGTCGCCCTGGCCGATGCCGGAGGTCTCCACGATCACCAGGTCGAACCCCGCCACCTTGCACGCACGGATCACGTCCGGCAGTGCCTGGGAAATCTCCGACCCTGCCTCGCGCGTGGCCAGCGAGCGCATGAACACACGCTGGCGCCCGTTCCACGGATTGATCGCATTCATCCGGATGCGGTCGCCCAGCAGCGCGCCGCCGGACTTGCGGCGCGACGGATCGATCGAGATCACGGCGATGTTCAGCGTATCGCCCTGGTCGAGGCGGATGCGGCGGATCAGTTCATCGGTCAGCGACGATTTTCCGGCGCCGCCAGTGCCGGTGATGCCGAGCGCCGGCACGTGCAGCTCCTCGGCCGCTTCCACCAATTGCCGGCGCAACGCGGGATCGGCCTTGCCGTTTTCCAGCGCCGTGATCAGTTGCGCCAGGGGGCGGTGGCGATCCGCGATATCGCCCGTGCGCAGAACATCGAGCGACGTGGGCGAATACTGCGACAGATCGACGTCGCATTCCTGCACCATCCATGCGATCATGCCCGCCAGGCCCATGCGCTGGCCGTCTTCCGGGCTGAAGATGCGCGTCACGCCATAGGCGTGCAGCTCGGCGATTTCGGCCGGCACGATCACGCCGCCGCCGCCGCCGAACACCTTGATGTGCGCGCCGCCGCGCTGGCGCAGCAGGTCGATGATGTACTTGAAATATTCGACGTGGCCGCCCTGGTAGCTGGAGATCGCAATGCCCTGCACATCCTCTGCCAGCGCCGCTGTCACCACTTCGTCGACGGAGCGGTTGTGCCCCAGGTGCACGACTTCCACGCCGTGCGACTGCAGGATGCGGCGCATGATGTTGATCGATGCATCGTGGCCGTCGAACAGCGAGGCGGCGGTGACGAAACGTACCTTGTTGGCCGGCCGCGGCGGTTGCGCATCGGCGGCGAGGGTCTTGGCGGAAGTCAGATCGTTCATGGATGTCCCTGAAATTCTGGCGGATCGCGGTGATCCGATTATATGACGCTTACGTAAACGTAAGTTATTGTCGCTTCCATTGCCAAAAACCGGGGTCAGACCCCAGTTTCTGGAAATATTTCCCGAAAACGGGGTCAGACCCCGGTTGCGGGCAACATCAGGCGGCGTGCTGTTGCGAGCCGCCGAACACGGCCAGCAGCCGGGCCTGCTCGGCGTGATACGCCTCGACAGCCTTTTCCTTCACATGCCCGAAGCCGCGGATCTTTTCCGGCAGGGCCGCCAGTGCCACCGCTGTGTCATGGTTTTCCGGCGTCAGGCGCGCCAGCACGTCGGCCATCACCTGCCGGTACTGGCCGATCAGCGCGCGCTCCATCCTGCGTTCCGCCGTGCGGCCGAACACGTCGAGCGGACCGCCGCGCAAGCCCTTCATGCGCGCCAGTACCTTGAACGCCTTCCACGTCCACGAGCCGTATTCGGCTTTCACCAGGCGGCCCTGGGCATCCTTCTTCGCGAAGACAGGCGGTGCCAGGTTGAATTTCAATGTGAAGTCGCCTTCGAACTGGCTCTTCAGCTGTTCGACGAAGCGGCCATCCGTGTATAGCCGCGCCACCTCGTACTCGTCCTTGTAGGCCATCAGCTTGGCCAGGGCCTTCGCCACCGCGACCGACAGCCGTTTCGACGGCAGGCCCAGCGCCGCTTCGCGGTCGCGCACCTGTTCGACGAATTGCCGATACAGCCCGGCATAGGCGGCATCCTGGTAGCCGGTCAGGAATTCGACGCGCTTGCGCAGGATGCCGTCCAGGCTCTGCGGCATCTGCACCACGATCGTCTGAGGGGGCGTGGCGATCCGTTCGACGCGCTGCACATCCACCGCCGCGCGCCGGCCCCACAAGAAGCTTTTCTTGTTCGACTCGACCGCCACGCCGTTCATCTCGATCGCACGCAGCAGTGCCGCTTCGGTCAGCGGAATGCGGCCGCGCTGCCAGGCATAGCCCAGCATGAACAGGTTAGCGGCGATCGAATCGCCCATCAGCCCGGTCGCCAGTTTCGTCGCATCGACGAAATCCGCCGCGCTGGCGCCGCCCACCGATTCCTCGATCAGCGCGCGCACGTCCGCCGCCGGGTACTCCCAGTCCGCGTCCTGCGCGAACGTGCCGGGTGGCTGTTCGTGCAGGTTGACGACAGCCAGCGTGCGGCCCGGCCGCATCTTCGATACCGCGTCCGCCGCACCGGTGGTCAGCATGTCGCAGCCCAGCACCAGGTCGGCCTCGCCGGTGGCGATGCGCTGCGCGCGCAGGTGCTCCGGCACCTGCACGATCTTCACGTGCGATGTGACGGAGCCGTTTTTCTGCGACATGCCCGTCATGTCCAGCACCGAAGCTCCCTTGCCTTCGAGGTGCGCAGCCATGCCCATCAGCGCGCCGACCGTGATCACGCCGGTGCCGCCGATGCCGTTGATCAGGATGTTGTACGGCTGCTCGCATGCCGGAATCGCCGGCTGCGGCAACGCGCCCCAGTCTTCCGTGTGGGTCTTGCCGGCGGTTGATTTCTTCAGCGTGCCGCCTTCCACGGTCACAAAGCTGGGGCAGAAACCCTTGACGCACGAATAATCCTTGTTGCAGCTGGATTGGTCGATGGTGCGCTTGCGTCCGAATTCGGTCTCTTTCGGCAGGATCGACACGCAGTTCGACTGGATGCCGCAATCGCCGCATCCCTCGCAGACGGCCTCGTTGATCACCATGCGCTTGCCCGGGTCGACGAGCTCGTTCTTCTTCCTGCGGCGGCGCTTCTCGGCCGCACAGGTCTGGTCGTAGATCAGTACCGTGCAGCCGGGAATGTCGCGCAGTTCGCGCTGCACCGCATCCATCTCCTTGCGGTCATGCAGCGTCACGAAGGCGGGCAGGTTCGAACGGTCCGCGTAGCGCGACAGGTCTTCCGTCACCAGCGCGATGCGCTGCACACCTTCTGCCGCCATCTGCTGCGCGATCATCGGCACGGAGACCGTGCCGTCGACCGGCTGGCCGCCCGTCATCGCCACCGCATCGTTGTACAGGATCTTGTAGGTGATGTTCACCTTGGCGGCCACGGCGGCGCGAATGGCCAGGTAGCCGGAGTGGAAATACGTGCCGTCGCCCAGGTTCTGGAACACGTGCGGCACGGTGGAAAACGCGGCCTGGCCGATCCACGGCGCGCCTTCGCCGCCCATGTGCGTGGTCAGCTTGTTCATCTCGGGGTAGATCGACGTGGCCATCACGTGGCAGCCGATGCCGGCCAGCGCGAAACTGCCTTCCGGTACCTTGGTCGACGTGTTGTGCGGGCAGCCGGAGCAGTAGAACGCAGGCCGGAACGGCGTGCTGATCGCCTTCTGCAGCACGGCATCCTTGGCATCCAGGAATGCCAGGCGTGCCTTGATCTGGTCGCAGATGTGCGGCTCGGTCACGTAGCGTTTCACGCGCGAGGCAATTACGCGGGCCACTTGCGACACCGAAAAATCGGCCTTCGGCGGCAGCAGCCATTCGCCGCGCGGCGCCACCCATTCGCCCTTGTCGTCGAACTTGCCGATCACGCGCGGGCGTACGTCGTCGCGCCAGTTGTACAGCTGCTCTTTCAGCTGGTACTCGACGAACTGGCGCTTTTCCTCCACCACCAGGATTTCATCGAGCCCCTGGGCGAATTCACGCACCGAATCCGGTTCCAGCGGCCACGGCATCGCTACCTTGAACAGCCGCAGGCCGACCCTGGCCGCCATCGCTTCATCGATGCCCAGTTCCTCCAGCGCCTCGAGCACGTCCAGGTACGATTTGCCGGAAGCGATGATGCCCAGCTTTGCATCGGGATTGTCGATCGTCGTGTGGTTCAGCTTGTTTTCACGCGCATAGGCCAGCGCCGCATAGATCTTGTAATCCTGCATCAGCGCTTCCTGATTGCGCGCCTGGCGGCCCAGCGGCACGTTGGACAGCCGCGCATTCAGGCCGCCCTCCGGCATGTGGAAATCCTGCGGTAGCCTGACCTGCACGCGGAACGGATCGGCATCCACCGAGGACGACGATTCCACCGTGTCGGCCAGCGCCTTGAACGCTACCGCACAGCCGGAAAAGCGCGACATGGCCCAGCCATGCACGCCGAGGTCGAGGTATTCCTGCACATTGCAGGGGTACAGCACGGGGATCATGCAGGCCGAGAAGATGTGGTCGGACTGATGCGGCAGCGTCGACGAATAGGCGCCATGGTCGTCGCCAGCCACCAGCAGCACCCCGCCGTGACGTGCGGTACCGGCGTGGTTCATGTGCTTGAAGACGTCGCCACAGCGATCCACGCCCGGGCCCTTGCCATACCACATCGCGAACACGCCATCGTATTTGCCAGGCCCGATCAGGTCGACCTGCTGCGAGCCCCAGACGGCCGTTGCGGCCAGGTCTTCGTTCACGCCGGGCACGAACTGGATGTGATGCGCTTCGAGATGCTTCTGTGTCTTCCACAGCGTTTCGTCGAGCCCACCCAGGGGGGAGCCGCGGTAGCCGGAAATGAAGCCAGCCGTGTTCAGGCCCGCTGCCGCGTCGCGCTGGCGCTGCATCATGGGCAGGCGCACGAGCGCTTGTATGCCCGACAGGAAGATCTTGCCGGAAGTGGCGGTGTACTTGTCGTCCAGGCTGACGTCGTTCAGGCGGACTGGCTGCGGACCGTTCGCACCCGAAAGCGGCGCGGCGGCACCCATTGCCGAGGTATCGGGCATGGCTTGTCTCCAAAATCTTGTTTCGGTTGCGCCTGCGCCATCGCGCTTCGGATAGAAGCATTCCGGCCCGGGCCACTGTCGGATACGCACCGGTCTAAAGCCGGTTGTATCGCATCCGTTAACCGCCGTGATCAGGCAGTCGTCGAATCAGTCTACGCCCGGGTTGACGTATACGGAAATAGCGTTTGGGGATGGGGGTATAAGAAAAAATGATGGCTGCCGGGTCACAGCAGCATGGCGCCCGGCCAGGCAGCGCTTGTGCACAAGCGGCGCACCACGTCGACGGCCAGCTTGCTGATCGCGGTGACGGCGGTGGTTGGCGGCAGGTTGCGCGAAGCACACAGCACCACGGTGCGGGAAATAGCAGGCTCGACGATGTCCAGCCAGCGCATCTGGCCGCGCTCGATCTCCGGCAGCACCGGCGCCACGGGCAGGATGGTGGCGCCCATATCGGCCATCAGTGCCGATTTGAGGATGGCGATCGAATTGATTTCAATGACGCCTGCCGTGGCCAGTCCGGCAGCCTGGGCCACGGTTTCGATCCGTGGCCGCACGCCGTGCTGCAGGCCGGGCAGGATCAGCGTGGCGCCCAGCGCCTCGGCCAGCGTCACCGCCGTGCGGCCCTGGAACCATGGCGCATCGGCACGGCAGATGAAGCGCAGCGCTTCCTCTGCCAGCGGGGTGGTCGCGAACGGCGTCAGCTGGCCGTCGTCGAACAGCACGGCCAGGTTGACCCGGCCGGATTTCAGCTGCTCGGCCAAGTGCCCGGTCAGTTCTTCCGTCAATTGCAATGTGATATCCGGATACTGTTCGCGCGCCGCCGCAAGCAGCGGAAGTGCCAGCGCGGCGGAAATACTGTGCGGCAGCCCGAGCGTGACGGTGCCGGTTGGCCGGGCCGACTGGCTGACGGCCGAGCGCGCATCGGCGACCTGCTTCAGGATCGCCTGGGCATGTTCATAGAACACCTTGCCGGCATCGGTGCTGTGCACGCCCTGGGCACTGCGATGCAGCAGCAGGGCGCCCAGCTCTTCTTCCAGCTGGCGCAACTGTTGAGTCAGCGCCGGTTGCGCGACGTGCAGCACGCCAGCGGCGCGCGACAGAGAGCCGTGTTCCACGATCGCAACAAAATACCGTAACTGGCGCAGTTCCACAGTTTCCGAAATGCCTTATTTAGTTCTTTTAAGAAATGCGTTGCTATACTGATCGAATTAGCAACCCTCGGTCGGTCCCATGCTCAAGAAAGTCGCATCATCGCAGTTAAAGCCAGGCATGTACATCCATGAGCTGTCGTGCGACTGGATGAGCCATCCTTTCATGCGCAACCGCTTCCTGCTGTCCAGCGACACGGAAATCCGCAAGATCCATGACGCTGGCATTCGCATTGTGGTCATCGATACGGACAGGGGACTCGATGCGGACGCGCCCACGGTCGAACAGGCCGCCGCCGCGACCGAAGCGGAAGTGCAGCAGATTGCCGCACCGGCGGCGCGCCCTGCCAGGGTGTCGCTCGGCGAGGAGCTCGGGCGGGCCGCCCAGATCCGGCGCCAGGCGTCCGACCTGGTCAAGAACGTGATGAACGACGCCCGGCTCGGCAAGGCGATCGAGGTGGGGCCGGTGCAGCCGGTGGTCCAGAACATCACGGAATCGATCCTGCGCAATCCGGGGGCATTGATGGGGCTGCTGCGCATCAAGACCAAGGACGATTACACCTTCCTGCATTCGGTCAGCGTGTGCACGCTGCTGGTCGCGTTCTGCCATGTGCGCGGCATGGATGATGGCACGGTGCGCGAAGCCGGCCTGGGCGCGCTGCTGCACGATACCGGCAAGGCATTGGTGCCGGATGCCATCCTGAACAAGCCCGGACCGCTGACGGACGAAGAATTCGCGATCATCCGCCGGCACCCGGAAGACGGTTACAACATCCTGCGCCGTTCGCCGGACATCGGTGACATCGCCCTCGACATCACCCGCCACCACCACGAGCGGGTGGACGGCTCGGGTTATCCGAACAGGCTGGTCGGCGACGGCATCAGCGAGCTGGCGAAAATGGCGGCCATCGTCGACGTCTACGACGCGATCACGGCCGATCGCTGTTATCACAAGGGAATGCCCGCAGCGAGCGCGCTGCGCAAGCTGCACGAATGGAGCAAGTTCCATTTCGATCCGCAGTTGGTACAGGCCTTCATGCGCTGCGTGGGCATCTATCCGGTCGGCACGCTGGTGCTGCTGGAATCGGGCCGGCTCGGCGTCGTCGTCGAGCCGCATGAAAGCAATCTGCTGGCGCCGAAGGTCAACGTGTTCTTCCATACGAAGCGCAACGGGTACATCCGGCCGGAACTGGTGGACCTGGCGCGCGGTTTCGGCGCCGGTGGCGCGGACAAGATCGTCAGCCACGAAAATCCGGCGCGCTGGAACGTCGACCCGGCGCGCTTCATGATCCCGGCCTGACGAGGCCTGCGGTTCAGTGCCTCAGAAGAACTCGGCGGTATCGTTCGATTCGACGGTCTGCAACTGGCCGCCGCTGACCAGCTCGTCGTAATGGCATGCCATGTTGCGGCCGTGGCTCTTGGCGAAATACAAGGCCTGATCGGCGCGGCCCAGGATGATCACCGGTGCTTCATAGGCACTGATCGCCACGAAGCCGATACTGACGGTCACTTTCCCCACCTGGGGGAACTCATGCTGCTCCACGTTCATGCGGAAGCGGTCGATGATCATTCTCGCGTTGTCCAGCGTCGACGAACGCAGCAACACCACGAATTCCTCGCCGCCGAAGCGGAACACGCGGTCCTGCGCACGGAATGACGACGTCAGCAGGTTGGCGATCAGGATCAGCACCTCGTCGCCGTACAGGTGGCCAAAGCGATCGTTGACGTGCTTGAAGTGGTCGACGTCCACCACGGCCAGCCACTGCTTTTCCTCGTTCGTGCGCTGGCGGCGTTCCGTCTCGCCCGGCAGCAGTGTCAGCGCATCCTGTTCGGCGCCCGAGGCCTGCAGCATCTTGTTCAGCTGGTCGTCGAAGGTCTTGCGGTTCAGCAGGCCGGTCAGCGAGTCGCGTTCGCTGTAGTCGAGCAGGTTCTGGAAATTTTTGTACACGCTGACGATGCCGCGGATGACGTGGATCGTGTCGGGAGTATAGGGCGTCGGATCGACGACCTGCAGGCATGTGTCGGCCTTGGCGCCCAGCCAGATCGGCAGCCACAGCGTGTGCTTGCCGTCTTCATCCACCTCGTCGGCGGCCGGCTCCTGGCGGGCGATACAGCGCTCGAGCGCCGGGAAATGCGCGATCGGTTCGCCGGGGCTGGCGGGATCGAAGCCATCCTCCATCATGGCCGCCTGCCCGGCGATGACCATGGCGCGCGACCGCACGTACAGATGGCCGCGCACATTGGCCAGCGTCAGTACGCGGGCGCGGCTGGCGCCAGCCAGCTCCTGTACCGCCGAGATCACGGAGATATCCAGCATCGTGTGATCTCGGTGGCCGGTCATGTCCACCATGTGTTTCAGCAGGGAATCCATACTCTCGTCTAGATGGTTACGGCAGTGCTTGCAGATCAATAAGGCACACAGTGACGTCGAGCACGAGGCCTTTCCCAAGGACAGTTAATCAGAATAAATGTTTTTTGTATCAAGAGCAATTATTCAAATCAAAAATCGTAAAAAACGCAACGATTCTATCTGTATGCGAGGAATTGGCGGGTTCTCTCGGCGCAGCGCCGGCCATGCCACACTCGATTATGTTCCGTGGGGCAAGCTTGTGCCAAATCAAGGTTTCCAGGCGGCATAAAACTATAGTGGTCGTAATGGCGCAGGGCAATGGACCCGGGAGCACCAGGATCAACTCAACCACAAGTCGTTACAGGAGGAATCATGAAAGCACTGATCGTTGCAGCCCGCAAGTTCGCCCAGGACGAAGAAGGTATCACCGCCATCGAATACGGCCTGCTGGCAGCCGTGATCGCAGGCGTGGTCGTCACGGCATTCGGCTCGCTCGGCACTACCCTCACGGGTGTATTCACCAATATCGGCACCAAGATCAATACCGCTCTGGGAATCACGTCGCCGTCGACGCCGGCCCCCTAACCGAAGGCAGACCCGCCGGCTTGTGCCGGCGGGTCTTTCACGACGGGCGCACCCATGAACCTGGCACTTCAAATCCTGCTGCTATGGCTGGTGCTGCAGGCAGCAGTGACCGACCTAGCGCTGCGGCGCATTCCCAATGTACTTGTCCTGTCGGGAGTTGTTCTGTCGGTGTTGTTGCACTGGCGAACCGGTGCGGAGGGCGTCCTGCTGTCCACCTGGCTCGCCGGCCTGGCCACGGGCTTTTTTCTGTTTCTACCACTGTATTTACTGCGCGGCATGGCCGCTGGTGACGTCAAGCTGATGGCGATGGCGGGAGCGTTCGTTGGCCCTGCGCTTGCGCTGCAAATCGCAGTCCTGACCTGCCTGATCGGCGGCATGCTTGCACTGGGAATGCTGGTCGCGAATGGCCGCTGGCGCATTCTCCTGCAAAACCTGAAAACCCTGCTGTGGCCACTGTTGTGCCGCGTGGCCGGCTATCCCGTGCAAGCTGTGGTGATCGATCGTCAGGCGAGTGCTGGCGGTATTCCCTATGGCGTGGCAATCGCCCTTGGCACGGCCGCCGTCGTGCTGGAGCAACACGGATTTGCTTTTGTTTGAGATCAATATCCACCAGGAAACCCCTCGATAAGATTGCTCCTCTACAACGGAGGAGCGCAACGATGGACCTTCAAATCACCGCAGGCGAGCACACCGAAGGGCAATCCCAGCTGCCCCCGCAGCCGAAGACGGTGCGCGAAACAGGGTTGGAGCTTCCCCTGCTTGCCGAGCTGCTTGCCAAACAACTGTTCAGCTCCGGAAAGACTCACTTGCCCGTGCTCACGACACGGCTGCGCCTGCCGATCAACGTACTGCGCGAAGTGCTCGACTTCATGGTCGCCGAGCAACTGGCCGAAGTCGCATGGCGCGGCGATACCGACATCGATGTGCAGTACCAGCTCACCGCCGCTGGCCGCCAGCGTACGGTTGCCTGGCTCGAACGCAGCCAGTACGCGGGGCCTGCGCCGGTGCCGCTGGAAGCGTATCGCGCACAGGTGCAACGCCAGTCGGCCTTGTTGCGGAGCGTGGCGGCGGAAGATGTCGCCAGCGAATTCAGCGGCGACTGCCTGCCAGCCAGCGTGCGCGAACTGGCCGGTGCCGCATTGCATGCCCACCGCTCGCTGCTGCTGCACGGCCCATCCGGGAGTGGCAAGACCACGCTGGCGCGCCGGCTTGGCCGGCTGTTGCAGGGCGCGGTGAGCGTACCGTACGCGATCCTCATGGGCGAGGAGATCGTGCAGGTATTCGACGGCGCGGTCCACCAGCCGATGGCACAGGCTACGGGCCGGCCGGTCGGCGAACGGCGCAGCACGGACAGCCGCTGGGCGCTGTGCCACCGTCCCGTGCTGCACATGGGCGTGGAATTGACGCTGGACATGCTGGACCTGCGCCACGACCCCTTTTCGGGCTGTTACCAGGCGCCGCCGCAGGTGAAGGCGGCCGGCGGCATGGTCATCGTGGACGACCTGGGCCGGCAGCGCGTGCCCGCCGCCGAGCTGCTGAACCGTTTCGCGCAGTCGCTCGACACAGGAGCCGAGCATCTGGTGTTGCAGGGCGGCCGCAAGTTCGCCGTGCCGTTCGACGTGACGCTGATTTTCATCACCAATCTGGAACCGCAGTCGCTGCTCGACCCATCGTCGCTGCGCCGGCTGGGCTACAAGGTGCACGTGGGTCCGATCGGCGAAAGCGCCTATCGCACCTTGTTCCGCCAGCAATGCCGCGCCCTGAACATCGTGCCGGATGAGGTGGCACTGGGTTACCTGATCAATGAATTGCACCGGGGCGCTGGCCAGCCGATGCTGGCCAGTTTCCCGCGCGACATCCTGTCGCGCATTGCCGACTTCGCCACGTTCACGGGCAAGCCGCCGGCGATGTCGGTCGCCACCGTCGACCAGGCATGGTCGAGCATGTTTACCACCATGGACGCGCAGTTCGAAGCTGCCGCCGAGACCACACTGTTCGAGAGGATCGCATGAAAAACCGTCGTGCTTACATGATGATGGCGTTCGCCATCGTGCTTGGCCTGGGCGCAGTCGCCCTGGCGTCGCGCTGGCTGTTGCAGCAGGCGCCGGGCACTGCCGCTGCCCACATCGTCGTCGCCACCGCCGATGTCAACCTGGGGCAACGCCTCGGGCCCGAGACCGTAAAACTGACCGAATGGCCGGCCGACAGCCTGCCGTCCGGCGCACTGCATGATCCGTTGCAGCTGTCTGGCCGGGTATTGAAGACCAGCGTGCTGCGCGGCGAACCGCTGACGGAGGCGAAGCTGGCCCCGCTCGGCACACTGGGCGGGCTGTCGGCGCTGATCACCGAAGGCCAGCGTGCGATCACCGTGCGCGTCAACGACGTGGTTGGCGTGGCCGGCTTCGCGCTGCCCGGCAATTTTGTCGACATCCTCGTCAGCACGCAGTCCGATACCGACGCTGCCGAGGGCCGCGAGGCGATCTCGAAGATCGTGCTGGAGCGCATTCTCGTGCTGGCGGTAGCGCAGGAGGTCGGGCGCGACGATACCAAGCCGCGCGTCGTCAATGCCGTCACGCTGGAGGTATCGCCGGAGCAGGCGGAAAAGCTGGACCTGGCGCGCAGCGTCGGCACCTTGTCGCTGGTGCTGCGCAACCAGATCGATCCGGAACCCGGCACGACCGTCGGCGCAACGAAGAGCAGCCTGCTCGGACTGGCCCCGCCGAAACCGGTCAAGGTCGCGGCCCCGGCGCCACGTGCGCCGGCACGGCAAGCAAGCGCCGTTCAGTACCGACACTGCATCGGCGCCATCGATGGGCTGCGCAGCCGCAAAGAATGCCTGTGAGGAAGCTGACATGAAACTCTATTCCGCAATGCTGCTTGCCGGCCTGTCGGCAACAGTCCACGCCGGTGCGGCATCATCCGTGCAGGTCCTACCCGTGGCGGCGGCCGTGACCGGCGTCCCGCTGGCCGAGCCGGGCGCCCGCAAACCGCCAGCCGCCGAACGGGTCGACGGCCCGCGCTGCCGCGGCCAGGCCGCCGCACCCGGCCAGCTCGCTTTGCAGCTCGGCAAGTCCACGCTGCTGCGCTTGCCGGAAACGATCGTCAACCGCAGTGTCGGCAATCCGGCCGTGTTGCAGGCGATGGCAGTGGCACCCGATACGCTGTACCTGGCCGGCGCCGATGTCGGCAGCACCAATATGATCGTGCAGGTCAGGAGCGGTGCCTGCAGCGTGATCGAAGTAACCGTCGCGATGGATGTGTCGGCGCTGCAGGCCTCCCTGGCGGCGCTCTTGCCGGACGAAAAAGACATCCGCGTCAGCGCCGCTGCCGATACGGTGGTGCTGAGCGGCACCGTGTCCGACGGCACCACACTGTCGCGCGTGGTGGAACTGGCACAGGCCTACGTGCGGCGGCCAACGAGACCGCTGGCCAGCGGCAAGGATGGCGATGCCGGCGGCGCCGGCGGCGCGGCGCAGAACAGCGCCAGCGGCGCGCGCATCGTCAACATGCTGGGCGTCAGTGCGCCCCAGCAGGTGATGCTCGAAGTAAAAATCGCCGAAGTATCGAAGACCCTGCTCGACAAGCTGGAAGCCGGCACGGCCATGCGCCTGCGCGGCGGTGAATGGACGGCCTCGCTGGTGTCGAACTTCCTCAGCGGAACCTTGCAAGGCGGGCTGGAACTGTCCAAGTCGCCGCTCAACGCCCTGCGGCTCGACGCGCAGCGCGACCATGGCCTGGTGCGGATGCTGGCCGAACCCACGGTGATGGCGATCAGCGGCCAGGAAGGCAGCTTCCTGGCGGGCGGCAAGATCTTCATCCCGGTCGCCCAGGACAACAACAAGGTGTCGCTGGAAGAGAAGGAATTCGGTGTCGGCCTGCGCTTCACCCCCACGGTGCTGGCTGGCGGCCGGATCAGCCTGAAAGTGGCCCCGGAGGTATCGGAACTGTCGCGCGACGGGGTCGGGCTGACTGCCAGCGGCCTCAACGGTGCCGCAATCCTGCCCCTGATCACGACGCGCCGCGCCACCACGACCGTGCAGCTGTTCGACGGCCAGAGCTTTGCAATTGGCGGCCTGATCCGCAATAACCAGGTCAGCAATATCGGCGCGCTGCCGGTGCTGGGAGAGGTGCCGGTGCTCGGTTCGCTGTTCCGCAGCACCGATTTCCAGCAAGACCGGACCGAGCTGCTGTTCGTGATCACCGCGCACCTGGTCAAGCCTTTGCCGCCGGGTGTGGCATTGCCGACCGATGCGCTGCAGCCGGCCCGCGGTGCCAACTTGTTCATGATCGGCAAGATGGAAGCCAACGTGCCTGCCAGCCCGGCAGCCCCGCCCGCGCAGCCCCCAGGCCCTTCGTCCGCGCAGCCTTCCGCGTTCCAGCTGAAGTAAGGAGATTTCAATGAAAACCCGATTGATCATGGCAACGATGGTGTGTGCGCTTGCCGGTTGCGGCGAGGCCATCATGCGTACCACCCCACAGTGGGACGCCCGTTTCGGCGATGCGACGCGGGCCGCGTTCGCGCAGCAGGTGATCCACCCCGGTGCCGGCCGCGACAGCCGGCCGGCGAATGGGCTGGATGGCCATAGCGCGGCCGCGGCGCAGCTGCGCTACCAGAAATCGTTCGCTGAAAAGCCGCCCGCGCAATCGACGTTCACCATCGGCGTCAGTGGTGCGCAATGAACCCCGCGATGAAACCGCTCCCGGCGTTCGCGCGCCGCCCGCGCGGCGTGATCATGGTCCTGTATGCGCTGATGCTCATGCTCATCCTGGGGTTCACCGGGCTGGTCGTCGATCTGGGCGTTGTCTACATGCGGCGCGCCCAGTTGCAGACTTTTGCCGACAACATGGCCATCAGCGCGGCATACCGCTTGAACGGCAGGGCTACCGGCCTGGCAGCCGCCGACGCGGAGGTCTATCTCAAAGCCTCCGCGCTGCCCGGCGTTAGCGAAGATGACATGGTGACGGACATCTTGCGCTTCAGCGCGGATCCGTATGCCGCGGAGGGAGACTGGCTGCCGAAAGACGGCATTGGATCCACCCCGGGGCGGTCGGCCGCCGACATGCTGTACGTCCGCATCGATATCGGCGCATTGGGCGCCGGCGTACGCGAGTGGCAACCGCTGTTGATGGGCATCTTCGGCGGCATGGCGGCGTTCGACGTGCGCCCGGTTGCCGTGGCTGGCCGCCGCTCGCTGAACGTGACACCGCTGGCGATCTGCGCGCGGAACACGGATCCCAACGCGACCCGTATCAGTATGTCCGCCAAGGCTAACATTTCCGAGCGGGTAGCCTATGGTTTCCGCCAGGGAGTCACCTATAACCTGCTGAAGCTGAATCCCCATGGCACGGAGCCGGCCTTCTACTATGTGGATCCACTGACGCCACCGGGCGAGGGCGGTGGCCCGGGCGTCATGACGGCTACCGTGATGGCGCCGTTCATGTGCTCCGGCACGCTTGCTTATCCCCGCATCGGCACCGGCAGGCTGAGGATCGCCAGGCAGCAGGCGTTTGGCTTTGCAACACAGCTCAATTCCCGCTTCAACCTGTATGGCGGCGCTGGCAACGTCTCGCTGGACTGCACCCGTGACGCGGCACCACCCGACATCAACATCATGAGCTACGCGCAGGCAGGCGCCGTCTGGCAACAGGACAAGCCTGTCAACACCAGCGCCGCGTCAAGAGTGATCGGTACCGAACTCGCCACCGTCGCCGACGTGTCGCCGGCGACCTTGCTGGCCCTGAAACCTGCGCCGACCGAGTACGGCGTTCGGTGGGCGTTCCGCAGCCCCCGTACTCCCGGCAATGCCAGGATCGTCAACTCCTGGGATGTGCTGTATCCGTCCACATCGATCTATCCCGCGCCGCAGTTCTGGCCCGTGGTTGCGCCATATTTTGCCGACAGGAACGGAAGCACCTACGACACGGAGCCAGCTCCCCGCAGGCCGGCCGTGGAAGGGCGCCGGCTGATGCATATTCCTTTGCTGCAATGCAGTGCGGCCGACGGCGCGGACATCACGAGTGCAGTCGTGCTTGCCTATGGCATGTTCTTCCTGAGCGCCCCGGCCAGTGCCACCGAGGTGCCCGGCGAATTCTCCGGTTTCGTCAGCATCGCCGACGAGAACAGGCTGCTCGGCAGCGTGGAGTTGATCCGATGAACCGCCGACTGTACCGCGAGCGCGGCATCGCCGCCATGGAGATGGCGGTCGTGACCATGTTCAGCATCGTCGTCCTGGCCATGATCGTGCTTGTCGGCCGCCTGACCTGGCACGCCGTCGCGCTCACGAAGGGTGTCGCGAACACCAACCGCATCGTTGCCACCTTGCCGAGAACGACGCTCGTCGGCGGGGCGAACGCCCTCAAGGCGTTTGCGCAAGACACTCTGTACGGTGTCACCGCATCCGCCGGCATCGACATGCAGCCAGACAGTGAAACATTCTCAGTCACGTGCGGCGGGAGAATTTGCGCCGACAACAATTTCGGATCCATCCAGGTCGACGCAACTATCTATTTCCGCGACACGATCTTCGACAGCGATTTCCATCACGTCATTCCCGAAGCACTCACGATCAGTTCCATATCCACTCAAACCTATGCCACTACCTTTCCCGCCGTGTCGACCAACTGACGCCCGCGGCATCGTCACCATCGAGCTGGCGCTCGTGCTCGGCGCGTTCCTGCTGATCATGCTGGGCACGCTCGAGGTTGCCCGCCTGCTGTACGTGCTCAATACCGTGCAGGATGTCACGCGGGTGGCGGCGCGTGCCGCGGCGGTGACGGATTTTGCAGACGACACCGCAATGGCGGAGATCCGCGCGCATGCGCTGTTCACCTCCGGCAATGGCACGCTGCCGCTGCTGCCGGAACTCGGTACCGCGCAGTTGCGCATCGAGTACCTGGGCCAGGCGGCCGACGGCACGGTGACCGGGATCGCCCGGCCGCCTTCCCCGGCGCAGAACCTCGTCAATTGTGCCCTCAGCCCGCACGCCGGGCCGTGCATCCGGCTGGTACGCGCCAGCATCTGCGGCACGACCGGCCCGGGTGGCGCCTGCACGCCGCTGCCCTATCGACCGATGTTGGGCATCGTTCCCGGCTTCGGATCGCTGTCGATCCCTCCCTCGGCCACCCTCGTCAAGGCCGAGTCGCTTGGTTACATCCCTGGCGAGAACAACGTTCTTGAATGAAGGAAAACATGCCATGAAAGCACTAATGATCAGCAAGGATAGCCTGCTGCATGCCGAGATCGCCGCGCAGGGTTCGGCGCGCATGCCGGCACTGCAACTGGTGGCGTCGCGCCAGGGTCTGCGCGACGCCGCCGAACGGCCGCTGGCCGATCCGCCCGACCTGGTGATTTTCGATGCAGGAGGCATCGCCCCGGGCGAATGGGAAATCGTCGAAAGACTCGCACGGCAATATCCGAACGCACGCTTCATGCTGCTGGCGCGCGAGGCGCACCACGATCTGCTGATCCGCGCGATGCGGGCCGGCATGCGCGAGGTACTGCAGCTGCCGCTGGTACACCGTGCTTTCCATGAAGCGATGGACCGCATCGAGATCGAAACCGGCGTCACGCGGATGCGCGACGGCAAGGTGCTGTCCTTTATCGCCTGCAAGGGCGGCAGCGGCGCCACCTTCCTGGCAACGAATTTCGCCTATGCGCTGGCGACACTGGCCGACAGGAAGGTACTGGTGATCGACATGCATGGCCAGTTCGGCGATGCCACGCTGTACGTGTCGGACCAGAAGCCGGCCATGACGCTGGCCGATGTCTGCGCCCAGATCAACCGCGTGGATGGCGCCTTCCTCGATTCATGCCTGGTACACGTGACGCCGAACTTCGGCGTACTGGCCGGGGCCGACGATCCGGCCAAGGCGGCCGGCATGAAGCCGGAGCACATGGAAACCATCCTGCGCGTGGCGCGCCAGCATTACGACTTCATCGTGCTGGACGTGGGCCGCCAGATCGACGCGCTGTCGCTGCGAGCACTCGACAATGCGGACACGATCTACCCGGTGCTGCAGCTGGCGCTGCCGGATATCCGCGACGGGCGCCGCCTGCTCGACATCTTCCGCTCGCTGGGTTACCCGATGGAGCGCACGCGCCTGATCGTCAACCGCTACGAAAAGGGTGGCAAGCTGCGGCTGGCTGACCTGGAGCAGGCGCTGGGCGCGGACGTGGTGCACACCGTGCCGAACGACTACCTGTCGGCGACGGACTCGGTCAACCAGGGCATCCCCGTGCTGCAGCTGTCGCGCGGCAGCCTGGTCGCACGCAGCCTGGCGGACCTGGTGGAAGTGGTGACGGAGCGCCGCGTCACGGAATCGAAAGGCCTGTTCGACCGGCTGTTCGGCCGCAGCCTGGCCGAAGCCTGACCGAACCCTGACCGAACCCGACTTCCAAGGAGAACCATATGAGCCTGCGCGAACGCCTCGCCGTGGCGGAGGATTCCCGCCAGCTTTCCGCCGCGCTGCCTGCCCAGTCGCAGGTTGCCTACCTCGAGCTGAAAGCCATGATGCACCAGCTGATCCTGGACCGCATCGACCTGGAACGCCTGAAGCGGCTGACGGCCGAACAGTTCAAGCACGAGCTGGCGCTGCTGGTCCAGCGCATCATCGAAGATGAACGGATCGTGCTGAACCAGACCGAGCGCCACCGGCTGGTGCTCGACATCCAGCATGAAATGCTGGGCTTCGGCCCGTTGGAGCGCCTGCTGTCCGATAACAGCATTTCCGACATCCTCGTCAACACGCACGCCAAGGTATACGTGGAGCGCGCCGGCCGCCTCGAGCTGACGGACGTGACCTTCAACGACAACGCCCACCTGATGAAGATCATCGAGAAGATCGTGTCCCGCGTAGGCCGCCGGGTGGACGAATCGAGCCCGATGGTCGACGCGCGGCTGCCGGACGGCTCGCGTGTCAACGCCATCATTCCGCCGCTGGCGGTGGATGGCCCGATCCTGTCGATCCGGCGCTTCTCCGTCAACCCGCTGACGATGCAGAACCTGATCGAGTACAAGAGCCTGACGCCGCCGATGATGCAGGTACTGCAGGCGCTGGGCCACGCCAAGATCAATATCCTGATCTCGGGCGGCACCGGCAGCGGCAAGACTACGCTACTCAACGTGATGTCCGGCTTCATCCCGGCGAGCGAAAGGATCGTGACAATCGAGGATGCCGCCGAGCTGGCAATGCGCCAGCCGCATGTGGTACGCCTGGAAACGCGCCCTGCCAACATCGAGGGCAAGGGGGAAGTCAACCAGCGTGCGCTGGTGCGCAACGCGCTGCGCATGCGGCCGGACCGCATCATTCTCGGCGAAGTGCGCGGCCCCGAGGCGCTCGACATGCTGCAGGCCATGAACACCGGCCATGAGGGGTCGCTCGCGACGATTCACTCGAACACCCCGCGCGATGCGCTGACGCGGCTGGAAAACATGGTGGGCATGTCCGGCGTGAACCTGACGCCGCGTGCCGCGCGCCAGCAGATTGCCTCGGCAGTGACCGTGGTGCTGCAGGTATCGCGGCTGACTGATGGGGCGCGCAAGCTCGTCAGCCTGCAGGAAGTCACCGGCATGGAAGGCGACGTGATCGCGATGCAGGAAATCTTCTGCTTCGAGCAGACCGGCGTCGATGCGGTCGGCAAGGTACTGGGCCATTTCTTCGCCACCGGCGTACGGCCTCGCTTCGCCGACCGGCTGGCGATGTTCGGCATGCCGGTGCCCGACAATGTGTTCGATCCCGACCGCGTGTTCGAATAGGAGCCGGCGATGGATATGTTATTCACCGCGTTCGCGGTCCTGGTATTCGCTGCCGTCATTTTCATGGTGGAGGGGGCGTGGATGTGGTGGGGCACCAGCCACGGCCGCAGCGCGCGGCGTATCGCGCACCGGCTCGACCTGATGTCCGGCCGCGTCGAGGGAAGCGAGCGGATCAGCATCCTGAAGCAGCGCCGCTATGCCGCGTCGCCCGGCCTGGAGCATTGGCTGCGCAGCATTCCCCAACTGGCATTGCTCGACCGGCTGCTGCTGCAGGCCGGCGGGCGCTGGCAGGTCGGGCAATTCCTCGCCTGGTCGTTTGCCTTGCCCTGTTTCACGCTGCTGCTGGTGCTGAAACTGCCGCTGCTGCCGGCGTGCGTGATGGTGGCCAGCGCCATCGGCGCACCGTACTGGCTGCTGCTGCGTGCCCGCGGCAAGCGGATGAGGAAGATCGAGAGCCAGTTGCCCGAGGCGGCCGACTTCCTGGCGCGCGCACTGCGCGCTGGCCACTCGTTCTCCAACGTGCTGAAGATGGTGGGCGACGAAATCCCGGAGCCGATCGGCGCTGAGTTCAAGGCCACGTACGAAGAGGTCAACTACGGCGCGCCCATGAGCGAGGCGCTGCACAACCTGGCCGCGCGAATCCCGCTGACCGACCTGCGCTACTTCGTGCTGGCCGTGCTGATCCAGCGTGAATCGGGCGGCAACCTGGCTGAGCTGCTCGGCAACGTCAGCCGGCTGACACGTTCCCGGCTGAAGCTGCAGGGGCAGGTGCGCGTGCTGTCGGCCGAAGGGCGCATGTCGGCCTGGGTGCTCGGCTTGCTGCCGTTCGCCATGCTCTTCCTGATGAGCCTGGCCAACTACAGCTATATCAGCCTGTTGTGGACCGATCCGCTCGGTATCAGGATGTTGTGGTTTGCCGGCGGATCGATGGCGGCCGGCGCCTTCTGGATGCGTAACGTCGTGAGGATTCGCGTATGAACGGGCACCAACTCGTATTCCTGCTGATCGTGTTCGTCGTCGTGGCCGGCCTGGTACTGGCTGCGCTGGCGATTTTTTCGCCGGTTCCGTTGCGCGAGCGGCTGCATGCGTTTCGCGGCGTACCCGAGGAGCCGGTCAAGCGCGGCGAAGGCGAATGGGTCGAGCGCGTGGCCCGCGTGGCCAAGCCGCTGACCAAGCTGTCATTGCCCGAGGAAGGGTGGGAACGTTCGCCGCTGCGCACGAAATTCATCAATGCGGGCTGGCGCGGCTCGTCGGCACCCACCCTGTATTTCGCCGCCAAGACCGCGCTGTCGCTCGGCATACCGGCGCTGCTCGCGCTGCTGCTGGTCGGCAGCATGGCGGATGCGCGCAACAGTTTCATGCTGGTGCTGTTCTTCAGCGCGGCGGTGGGCTATTACCTGCCGAACATCGTACTGGTTCGTACCGCCAGCCGGCGTCAGCGCGACATCTTCGAGAACATTCCCGATGCGCTCGATCTGATGACAGTCTGTGTCGAGGCAGGGCTGTCGATGGAGCGGGCGCTGACGAAGGTCGCGGCCGAGATCGACGTCAAGAGCTTCGTGCTGGCGCAGGAGCTCCAGCTCGTGCTGATGGAAATGCGGGCCGGTTTTTCCAAGGAAAAGGCGTTGCGCAATTTCGCGCTGCGCAGCGGTGTGGAAGATGTCGACACACTGGTGGCGATGCTGATCCAGGCCGAGCGTTTCGGGACCGGCATGGGCGATTCGCTACGGGTGCACGCCGACAGCTTGCGGCACAAGCGCACCCTGCTGGCAGAAGAAATGGCCGCCAAGATCGGCCTGAAGCTGCTGTTTCCGCTGATCTTCTGCATGTTCCCGTCACTGATACTGGTGCTGATGGGGCCGGCAGGTATCCGCATGGTGAAAGTGGTCTTGCCGGCAATGTCCGGCCAGTAATCAACGGAGGCGATATGGGCATCATCAAGACACAACCCTGGACACCGCGCGCGGGCCGGATGGCGGCTGCCGCATGTATCGGGGCGCTGCTGCTGGCCTGTGGCGGCCGCCAGCCGGCGCTGACGAAACATACCGTGCCGGTACCGGCGGTGGGTGCGGACGGGTACTACGCGATCGGCCGCGCCGAGCACGCGGCGCGCCGGCTCGATGCCGCGCAACGTGCCTGGGACGCGGCGCTGCGGCTCGACCCGCGCCATGCCGATACGCGCAACGGCATGGCCGTGCTGTTCGCCGAGCGCGGCAACTTTCGCCAGGCGATCGCCTTGTGGCGCACGCTGGTCGCAGAAGCCAAGGCGCTGCCGCCGGTCGAACAGGCTTTCCTGCTCGGGAACCTGGGCTATGCGCTGTACCTCCAGGGTGAACGCGGCGAAGCGGTAGCGCTGCTGGAGAAGGCCTGCGTGCTGGATCCCTATCAGCCGCGCACATGGGAACAGCTGGCCAGCGTGCTCGAAGCGCAAGGCCAGGGAGAACGTGCGGGGCAGATGAAGAAACAGGCGCACGCGCTGCGGATGCACGATATCCGCCACGACTATGCGTTGACCGGCGTGCGTGCGCCCACGGTGGCGGTGAACAAGGTACCGGAGCCGAGTCCGTGGCCCGAGGGCCTTGCCCGCACCGAACTGCGGCAAACCGGCGCCGTGATCGAGGTGCACACCATGGCGGCTGCTGCTCCTGTTGTTGCTGGCGGCCCTGCGCAGCAGCCGCTCGCACAAGGCAAACGCGATGACGGGGAGGTTTCCCACGGCAACGGCGGCTATCGGGGCGTGCGGCTCGAGATCAGCAATGGCAACGGCGCGCGAGGCATGGCGGCGGCCTGGAAACGCCGGCTGGCCGGGCCCGCATGGCAATCGGTACGGCTGACAAATGAAAAACCGTATGCGGTGCCGATGACGCGCATCGAGTACCGCGGCGATGCCGAAATGGGCGCGGTGGCACGTGCGCTGGCCAGTCGGCTCGGCCTTCCTGCGCCGAAGTTGCTGGCCGAGGGTGCTGCCCGCAGCGACCTGCGCATCGTGCTGGGCTGGGATCAGCGCGCGGTTCCCGCGCCAGCGGTGAAAATACCCGCGCAAGGCGCCATGCAGGCCCCCTGACACGGAACGGTGCCGTTGTTGCGGGCCGGCGAATGCCGGCTCAGTGCCGGCTCAGTGCCCGCTCAGTGCCAATTCACGTGGCCCAGGCCGCGCGCGCTGGCGCTGCGGCTTGCGGGCCGGCCATACACGGTGGCCGAGCCCAGGCCGGTCAGGCGCAGGTTGGCGGAAGTTCTTGCAAACACGGTAGCGCCGCCCAGGCCGGTCATGTCGACATCGACGCTGTCCGATTTCAGGCCCTGCGCATCGAGGCTGCCGACGCCGCCGAGGCGTGCGCGCAGCTTGCGGCTTTCACCGCTGACCACCATCTGGCCGGCACCGCGCAGGTTCAGTGCCACGCTTTCCGCCAGCCCCGTATTCACGGTCATGCTGCCGGCGCCGTTCAGGTTGGCATCGAGGTTGCGGTATTGCGCCTGCATGTGCACGGTGCCCGCGCCATCGAGCGCAACGCGCAGCCGTTCTCCGGCGAAGCCGTTCACCTCGGCGGACCCGACGCCGGCCGATACCAGTTCGGCCAGGTTCGGCAGCGTCAGTTCGGCGCGCAGCGCCGGGCGGCCGAGATGGATACCCTGCAGGTCGGTGCCGATGCGCAGCGTGTCGCCGCGCTGGGTCACCACGACCTTCGGCAGGTAGCGACGCTCACCCGAGATCACCAGCGCCGCCTGCGGGCCCTGCTTGAGCTTCAGGTCGATCACGCCATCCAGGACCACCTTCACGATGCGCGCATCGACGGCGCGGGACTCGCTGATGATGTCGGCCGCCTGGGCCGTGCTTCCTGCGCTGGCATACAGGGCCACGGCCATCATCGTTGCGTTGACAAACTTGTGCATCAGGGTCTCCGTTCGTTCAGGTGGCCGTGGCGCTTACAGCGCGGCTTTTTCCGCGGCGCTCAGGCGTTTTGCGCTGACCTTGACGACTGCCATCGGCGCGCCTTCGACGGCAACCGCGTAGACCTTCGGCTCCGGTGCCGCATGGTTGATGCGGGCGACGGCGGCACTGGCCATGCTGCTCGCACCGACGATGACGGCGGCGGCGAGGAAGATGGTTTCCATGTGTTTGGCGATGTTCATGATGCTCTCCTTTGAGGTGTTCAGTCAGTGCGGCGTTGGGGTTGTGTGCTGCGTTGATTGAACTATAGGGAGCCCGCGGTTCGTCCACCATGCGGATGCGACGAACGGCGGTTTTCGCGAGATGAACTGCGTTTCCGGCGCACCGTGGGTGCGCCGGCCGGTGCCTGCCGATGAGCCGGAAGAAGACGCCCGGAGAGGACTGTCAGAGAAGCGCGGCGATGGCCTCGCCCATCTGCGTGGTGGAAGCCTGGCCGCGCATGTCGGGCGTATGCGGCCCGTCGCGCAGCACCTGTTCGATCGCCGCCATGAGGGCGTCGTGCGCCGCCTTGAACCGTGCGTCGCCATTGCCGAGGAAGTCCAGCATCATCGCGCCGCTCCAGATCATCGCGACCGGGTTGGCGATGTTCCTGCCGTAGATGTCCGGCGCCGAGCCGTGCACCGGTTCGAACAGCGAGGGCAGCGTGCGCTCCGGGTTCAGGTTGGCCGATGGCGCGATGCCGATCGTGCCGGTGCAGGCCGGACCGAGGTCGGACAGGATGTCGCCGAACAGGTTGGAGGCAACCACCACGTCGAAGCGCTCGGGGCTCAGTACGAAGCGCGCGCACAGGATGTCGATGTGGTACTGGTCCCATTTCACATCGGCATACGACGGCGCCATGGCCTTCACGCGTTCGTCCCAGTACGGCATGCTGATCGAGATGCCGTTCGACTTGGTCGCAGAGGTCAGGTGCTTCTTCGGGCGCGACTGCGCCAGTTCGAATGCGTACTGGAGGATGCGGTCCACGCCCTTGCGGGTAAACACCGATTCCTGCAGCACGGTCTCGCGGTCGGTGCCTTCGAACAAGCGCCCGCCGGCGGACGAATATTCGCCTTCGGTATTTTCGCGTACCACGTAGAAGTCGATGTCGCCCGGCTGCTTGCCGGCCAGCGGGCACGGTACACCCGGCATCAGCCGCACTGGGCGCAAATTCACATATTGGTCGAATTGCCGGCGGAACTGGATCAGCGAGCCCCACAGCGAAACATGGTCCGGCACCGTGTCCGGCCAGCCGACCGCGCCGAAATAGATTGCGTCGAAGTCCTTCAGCTGGGCAAACCAGTCGTCCGGCATCATCTTGCCGTGCTGCCGGTAGTAGTCGCAGTTGGCCCATTCGAACGTGGTGAACTCCAGCGGCAGGTCGAAGCGCCGTGCCGCGGCGTGCAAGGCGCGCAGGCCCTCCGGCATGACTTCCTTGCCGATGCCGTCTCCGGCGATGACGGCGATGCGTTGAGTCTTCATGGAATCTCCTTTGATGGAATGCGTCCAGCATATCGCTTTTACGAAATGGATATAATCTGACTTCCCGTTACTCGACTGTTCACGAATCGTGAAAAATATGCCCGAGCTGGACGACCTGCAGCTGTTCTGCACCGTCACGCGCCTGAAGAGTTTCACTGCCACGGCGCATGCGCTCGGTGTGTCGAACGCTTTCGTGAGCAAGCGTATCGGCGTGCTGGAAACGGTGATGGGGGTGCGCCTGCTGCATCGCACCACCCGTAAGCTGGCGCTGACCGAACAGGGCCAGGTAGTCCATCGCTGGGCGCTGCGCATCCTGGAGGACGTCGAACAGATGGGGGAGGCGGTGTCGACCGAAAAGATCGCACCTGCCGGCCTGCTGCGGATCTGCACCAGTTCGGGCTTTGGCCGCAACCGCGTGTCGCCCGCGCTGTCCGCGCTGGCGAAGCGCTACCCGGCCCTGGAAATCCAGCTGGAACTGCTGGACCGGTCAGTCGACCTGATCGGCGAGGATTTTCACCTCGACATTCGCGTCGGCCAGGCGCACGAGCCGCACCTGATTTCGCGCCGCATTGCCCGTAACGCACGGGTACTGTGCGCGGCGCCGGCCTACCTCGCGGAGCATGGCGTTCCCGCCACGCTGGCGGAGCTCGCCTCGCACCGCTGCATCGTGATCCGCGAGCGCAACGAGGACTTCGGACGCTGGGCCCTGCAGGGGCCGCGCGGGATGGAAACGGTGAAGGTGAGCGGCCCGCTGTCGGCCAGCAACGGCGAAGTGGTGCACGGCTGGGCGCTGGAAGGCCACGGCATCATCCTGCGCTCCATGTGGGACGTGGGCCCGTCGCTCGCCAGCGGCGAACTGGTGCGTGTATTGCCGGAATACGAGCAGCCGGCGGACGTGTGGGCGATCTATCCATCGCGCCTGTCGACGTCGGCACGGCTGCGGGTGTGCGTCGAGTTCCTCGAGGAATGGCTGCGCAGCCAGCAGGAGGCTGCCGCGATCTGATGATCAGGCGGCTTCGTCCTCTTCATCCACCCTGGCGGCACGCATCCACTGTACCAGCGGCAGGGCATCCTTGAATCCGCCGGCGATCATCGGCACCAGCGCATCCGGATCGTTCAGGTCCAGGTCGACGTCGGTCCACACGAAAAAGCTCTTCAGCTTGATGAACTCGATGTGCTCGTGCTCCGGGTCGAAGCCCTTCGGCGGGCGCTGCAGCTTTCCTTCGTTCTGGATCGTGCCGTAGGTGGCCTTCAGGCCCCGGCTGTTCAACGCTTTCCGGAAACCCGCCGCATCGTCGACCATGTGCCGGCGCAGCGCGCGCAGCCGGTGCGGCGGCGGCATGTATTCGCCGGCGCCGAACTGCAACTGGCCGTGCCCGTTCAGCTGGAAGTAATAGGTGGGCCCGCCGGACTGGCTCGGCCGCCGCAAATCGCTGGGCGCCAGCGCGGCAGAGAAATTTGTTTTATAGGGACTCTTGTCGTGGGCGAAGCGCACGTCGCGGTTGATGCGGAAGATCGCCTTCTTCGGATTGCAGAACTTGACCTCGCGGTCGAACTTGCCCGTTTCGGCAATCACCTGCGTCACCAGTTCCAGGAACTCTTCGCGGAGGATGTCGTAGCGCGGCTTGTTCATCACGAACCACGGACGGTTGTTGTTCTCGGCCAGCTCTTGCAGGTAGCCGTTCAGGTCACGCAGATGCATTGATTTCTCTACTTTTTAGGGACTGGGCGCTTGCCCACGGTGATCGCCAGTTCGGACTCGCGGTTCTTGCGCAGCACGCGCATCTTCGCCTTGCCGCCCGGCTGCAGCTGGGCAATCAGGTTCAGCATCTCGGTGGTGTCGCGCACCGGCTTGCCATCGACGGAGAGCAGGATGTCGCCCGGCTTCATGCCGCCCTTGTCGGCCGGGCCGTTGCGCACCACGCCGGCAATGATCGCACCGCTCTCGCGCTGCAGGCCGAAGCTGTCCGCCAGCTCCGGCGTGATCTCCTGCGATTCCACGCCGATCCAGCCGCGTACCACGTGGCCGCTCTTGATGATCGATTCCATCACCGTCTTTGCCGTGCTGACCGGAATGGCGAACCCGATGCCCACCGAGCCGCCCGTTTGCGAATAGATCGCCGAGTTGATACCGAGCAAGTTGCCGTTGGTATCGATCAGCGCGCCACCCGAGTTGCCGAAGTTGATCGCCGCGTCGGTCTGGATGAAGTTTTCGAAATGGTTGATGTGCAGGTTGTTACGGCCCAGCGCAGAGATGATGCCCATCGTCACGGTCTGGCCTACGCCGAACGGATTGCCGATCGCCAGCACCACATCGCCCACCCTGGCGCCATCCGCGTTGCCGAGAATGATTGCCGGCAGCTGTTTCAGCTCGATCTTGATGACGGCCAGGTCCGTTTCCGGATCGGTGCCCACCAGCTTGGCGGAAGACTTGCGGCCATCCGCCAGCACGACCTCGATCTCGTCCGCCGCTTCCACCACATGGTAATTGGTGAGGATATAGCCATCCGGGCTGACGATCACGCCCGAGCCCAGGCTGTTCGGATCGTCTTCCTCTTCCTCGCTGTCGTCATTGCCGCGGTCGCCGAAGAAACGCTTGAAATACGGATCGCGCAGCAGCGGATGTTTTTCCGGCATTGCTTTCGACGTCAGGATGTTGACCACGGCCGGCATCGCCCGGTCCGCAGCGGCGCGGAACGAGTTCGGCGTGGGCGCGGGGGCGGCCACCATGGCCGAGGCCGGCTGAGCCGCCGTGCCGAGCTGCTGTATCGTGCCGGGGCGCGCGGGCGGCCAGTCGGGCCGCATCGCGGAATAAACGAAATACAGTGCCAGCACGATGGTCACCGCTTGCGCAAACAATAACCACAGTCGTTGCATGGCGTTCCTACAGGGATGGCGGCTCGAAGCCGCTCGGTTATTTTTTCAGGGCGTCGCGGATCTCGCGCAGCAGCAGCACGTCTTCCGCCGGCGGTGCCGGCTCCGACGGCTTCGACGGTTCCTCGAGCCGCTGGCGGGCTTTATGCACCAGCCGCACCATCTGGAAGATCACGAACGCCAGGATGAGGAAGTTTAACAGGATGGTGAGGAAATTCCCGTAGGCGAGCACCGCGCCCAGCTTCTTGGCTTCGGCCAGCGGCAGGTTCGGATCCTGGTTGTTGAGCGCCACGTAGTAGTTGGCGAAATCCAGTCCACCGATCAGCTTGCCGATGGGCGGCATGATGATGTCCTGCACCAGCGAATCGACGATCTTGCTGAACGCGGCGCCGATGATCACGCCCACTGCCAGGTCGATCACGTTACCCCGCATCGCAAACTGTTTGAATTCGTTCATCATGCCCATGGCGATCCTCTATGAATGGTAGTTGTTACTCCCGGATCATACTGTCTTTTCGATACCGAGCCCAAGCGGTGAGGGTGGGCGTTTACAGTGCGCCGCAACATGGCGACCATTTTTACTATTGCAAGCTTTTCGCTTTGATGAGTGTTTATGTTCACTTATAATTTTGTGTTGCTGTAGGTCTGTTGTCGCTTTACAAATATTCGAATTTTTATAAGATTGGGGTTTGTATGAGCATTGAGAAGCAGGTCGATCCCAGCCGGCGAGGTCTGTTAGTAGCCACCTGTGCCGCCGGCGGCGTGGTAGGACTCAGCACTGCAGGCGTTCTCGTCAGTACGTTTCAACCCTCCGAGCGCGCCAAGGCCGCGGGCGCGCCGGTCGAAGTAGACATCTCCTCCCTCGCGCCCGGCGAAATGGTCACGGTCGAATGGCGTGGCAAGCCGGTCTGGGTCCTGCGGCGCACGCCTGAAATGCTCGCTTCGCTGAAGAA
The DNA here is from genome assembly GCF_055502615.1 of Pseudoduganella sp. jia 9. Classification (NCBI taxonomy): domain Bacteria; kingdom Pseudomonadati; phylum Pseudomonadota; class Betaproteobacteria; order Burkholderiales; family Oxalobacteraceae; genus Pseudoduganella; species Pseudoduganella sp. jia 9. Next base: position 350,472 of record NZ_JBUPWE010000001.1, read on the forward strand.
GACCGACGGCCAGGTGGCCGACCCCGGTTCCGAGCGCAATCCCGACGAATTCACTCCCGAGTACTGCATCAACGAAGCGCGCGCAATCAAGCCCGAGTACCTCGTCGCCATCGGCATCTGCACCCACCTCGGCTGCTCGCCTTCCACCAAGTTCACCCCTGGCCCGCAACCGTCGCTGCCCGATGACTGGGCCGGCGGCTTCATCTGCCCCTGCCATGGCTCCACATTCGACCTGGCCGGCCGCGTGTTCAAGAACAAGCCGGCGCCGGACAACCTGGTCGTGCCGCGCCACATGTACCTGAGCGACACCCGCATCCTGATCGGCAAAGACGAGAAAGGCGAGGCATAACATGGGCGCGTTCAAGGAGACGAAACTGCCGGCCGATGCGCCGGCGGCACAAAAGGCGCTGGGCTGGATCGACGACCGCTTCCCCCTGACCAAGCTGTGGAACGACCAGTGGGGCCGCTACTACGCGCCGAAGAACTTCAACTACTGGTACATCTTCGGCTCGCTGGCGATGTTCGTGCTGGTGCTGCAGATCGTGACGGGCATTTTCCTGACGATGCACTACAAGCCGGATGCCAACCTGGCCTTCAACTCCGTCGAATACATCATGCGCGAGGTGCCGTGGGGCTGGCTGGTGCGCTACATGCACTCCACCGGCGCGTCGGCCTTCTTCATCGTCGTCTACCTGCACATGACGCGTGCGCTGCTGTACGGTTCCTACCGCAAGCCGCGCGAGCTGATCTGGCTGTTCGGCTTTGCGATCTTCCTGTGCCTGATGGCCGAGGCCTTCTTCGGCTACCTGCTGCCGTGGGGCCAGATGTCGTACTGGGGCGCGCAGGTGATCGTCAACCTGTTCGGCGCGATCCCGCTGATCGGCCCGGACCTGTCGCTGTGGATCCGCGGCGACTACGTGGTCTCCGACGCCACGCTGAACCGCTTCTTCGCCTTCCACGTGATCGCCATCCCGCTGGTGCTGCTGGGCCTGGTGGCCGCGCACCTGATCGCACTGCATGAAGTGGGCTCGTCGAACCCGGACGGCATCGAAGTGAAGGAAAACCTGGGGCCGGACGGCCACCCGGTCGATTCGATCCCGTCGCATCCGTACTACACGGTGCACGACCTGTTCGGCGTCTCGGTATTCCTGCTGATTTTCTCCGCCGTGGTGTTCTTCGCGCCGGAAATGGGCGGTTACTTCCTCGAGTACAACAACTTCCTGCCGGGCGATCCGCTGAAGACGCCGCTGCACATCGCGCCGACCTGGTACTTCACGCCGTTCTACTCGGTATTGCGCGCCACCACCGCCGACTTCATGTGGGTGCTGATGGTTGCCGTGGCCGCGTACGTGTGCTTCCTGTGGCTGAAGTCGAAGCTGGCGTACCTCACCAAGGTGATCATCGCCGTCATCGCCATCGTGGCGATCATCGGCATGCTGCCGCAGGTGCTGGACGCGAAATTCTGGGGCGTGGTGTTCTTCGGCGGCTCCGTCATGATCCTGGCGTTCCTGCCGTGGCTGGATCACTCGCCGGTGAAATCGATGCGCTACCGCCCGTCCTGGCACAAATACCTGTTTGCGCTGCTGGCCGTCGCGTTCGTGGCGCTCGGTTACCTGGGCACGCAGGCACCGTCGGTGATCGGCACGATCGTGTCGCAGGTGGCCACGCTGTACTACTTTGCGTTCTTCCTGCTGATGCCGTGGTGGAGCACGATGGGCACCTTCAAGAAGGTTCCCGATCGCGTTGTCTTCCATGCACACTGAACCGGCCATCGGCAAAGGACACGAATGATGAATTTCACCAAGAAGTTTTTCGCCTCGACCTTGTTCTCGCTGGCGACGCTGCTGCCGGCCCTGGCAGTCGGGGCCGAGGGCGGCCACCCGCTGGACCGGGCGCCGGACCGGTCGACGAACATGGCGGCATTGCAGAACGGCGCCAAGCTGTTCGTCAATTACTGCCTGAACTGCCACAACGCGTCGTCGATGCGGTACAACCGGCTGCGCGATATCGGCCTGTCGGAAGACCAGATCCGCAACAACCTGCTGTTTACCGGCGAGAAGGTGGGCGAACTGATGACCACCGCCATGCCGGCCAAGGATGCCAAGGCCTGGTTCGGCGTGGTGCCGCCCGATCTTTCCGTGATTTCGCGCGCGAAATCCGGTCCGGCAGGCACCGGTGGCGACTATCTGTATACTTATCTGCGCACCTTCTACAAGGACGATACCCGGCCGACCGGTTTCAACAACCTGGTGATCCCGAACGTGGCGATGCCGCACGTGCTGTGGCAACTGCAGGGCGTCCAGGCGGCAAAGTGGGTCGATGAAAAGGATCCGCACGACGCCACCAAGACGATCCACAAGTTCGCCGGCTTCCAGCAGGTGACACCCGGTACCATGAGCCAGCTCGAGTTCGACACCGCCGTGGCCGACCTGGTCGGTTACATGGAATGGATGGCGGAGCCGGCCGCGCAGACCCGCAAGCGGCTGGGCGTGGCCGTGCTGCTGTTCCTGTCGGTATTTGCCTTCCTGGCGTGGCGGTTAAATGCCGCGTATTGGAAAGAAGTCAAATAAAAATTTGATTTCTGCTTGCCGATTTTGGTAAGGTCTCGTTTTTGCTCCGCGCGTTAACCATGCCGCGCGGCCAACTGGGGTGAACCGTTCGCGGTCTCGCCCCCTTTGTTTTCTTAAGGAACTACCAACATGATGGTTCTCTACTCGGGCACCACCTGCCCATTTTCCCAGCGCTGCCGCCTGGTCCTGTTTGAAAAAGGCATGGATTTCGAAGTGCGCGACGTTGACCTGTTCAACAAACCGGAAGATATCTCGACGATGAACCCGTATGGCCAGGTGCCGATCCTGGTCGAACGCGAACTGATCCTGTACGAATCGAACATCATCAACGAATACATCGACGAGCGCTTCCCGCACCCGCAACTGATGCCGGCCGACCCGCTGATGCGCGCCCGTGCCCGCCTGATGCTGTTCAACTTCGAGAAAGAACTGTTCGTGCACGTGCACACGCTGGAAAGCGAGCGCAACAAGACGAACGACAAGAGCCACGACAAGGCCCGCGCTGAAATCCGCGACCGCCTGACCACGCTGGCGCCATTGTTCCTGAAGAACAAGTACATGCTGGGCGACGAATTCTCGATGCTCGACGTGGCCGTGGCGCCGCTGCTGTGGCGCCTGGATCACTACGGCATCGAACTGTCGAAGACCGCCGCGCCGCTGATGAAGTATGCCGAACGCATCTTCTCGCGTCCGGCCTACATCGAAGCGCTGACGCCGTCCGAGAAAGTGATGCGCCGGTAATTCGCCTTCGGCGGATTTGCGGAAGCTTGTGCAGTACCGGCGTCCCTAGCAGGGGCGTCGGCTTTCCAAGAATAATCATGGCAGAAATTTCTACCAAGCCTTACATGCTGCGCGCCATTTACGAGTGGTGCACGGACAGCGGCTACACGCCCTACCTGGCGGTCAAGGTCGATTCCGCGACCACGGTACCGATGGAGTACGTGAAGAAGGGCGAAATCGTGCTGAACATCAGCTACGGCGCCACGGCCGGGCTGAAGATGGACAACGACAGCATCCGCTTCAACGCCCGTTTCGGTGGTGTGTCGCGCGAGATTTTTATTCCCGTCAATAACGTGATGGCGATCTACGCCAACGAGAACGGGCAGGGCATGGCGTTCGAACCCGTGCTGGGCCAGTCTTCCGCACCGGTTCCCGCGCCCACGGCCGAACCGCCCGCGCCGACCTTGTCTTCCGTGCCATCGCCATCGGCGCCGGCACCTGCCGCGGTACCGGCCAAGTCCGACGACAACGGGCCGGACGATGGCGGCGACGGTCCCAAGAAGGGCGGCCGGCCCACCCTGACCCGCATCAAATAGCGTATAATTTCGCTGTTGTTCAGATCACGCCGGCTTAGCTCATTTGGTAGAGCAGTTGATTTGTAATCATCAGGTGGCCAGTTCGAAACCGGCAGCCGGCACCAGTAAAATAAAGCACTCAGCCCAGCCTTTATGGTTGGGCTTTTTGCTATCTGGACGTCATGTAGGCACTGTGTAGGTTTTTCCCGAAGGTCTTGTACCCGCGCACGCAGCGCTGCGGCATCAGCGGCGCCGCGGCGGTTCACGCCGGGGGCTGCATCGTCCCGCGCGAGGATCTGCGTCGACGTGGTGCCGCCCAGCCCGCAGTTCGCCACCGGGATCAGCTTGCCGCCAGACTATATCAGCATGTTCGCCCCCATCCGGGCGGAGCGCAGATCTTTGCTGTTCCACAAGACGACATCGGCCCGAGTCAGGTCGTGCGTATCTGCGGTGGCGATATCGGCGAGCGAATCGCCCCAGGTGACCCCGCGGACAGGATATCGAAGCGCAGTGCGTCGTTCAGCGAGAGCGGCCGCCCCCCTGGGCCGCCTACAATACCGACCGGCTTGCCGGTGGCATCAACCTCGACGAGCACCTGATAGAGCTGGTTCGGAGCGGTCGGCGGCGGTATGGTACGCCGCCGGTCAGATCCGCAGTGGTCAGCTTGACCGCGAGCAAGCCTGCCTCAGTTGCGGCATCGAGCGTGACGATAGTGTTTGCGGCGTATTTCTCGTGTTTGGCGAGCAGTCGAATCGTCATGCGGATGTCCTTTTCATAAATTCCTGATGTGCGGTTTGATGCGGTCACGCATCCAGGCGTCAAAGCCGATCGCCTCGACGTGCTTCCAGTCGCGTCGAAACACAACCTTGCCGGCCAGGATCTCGGTGACGACTTGGTCGCCGTCGAGGATGGTATTCCCGTGGCGATCGCGCGCCCACACGGCCACCTGGCCGCGCTCATCGTCGGCGTGCGTGCAGCCGTCGAGGGGCTCGCCATCCAGGAAGACGTAACAGGGCAGCCACTCCGGCTTATAGTCCGGGTGGCCGTGGTAGGCGGATAAGCGCATGGGATCCTCAGGCGTCGATGTCGTTCAGGTTGCCCGGCCGATCAGGGCGTCGAGCTTCAGGGATCAGATCCCAACCCAGCGCGCGGCGGATCTCGTCCGGGGTAGGCGGCGGGTCGGGCGACAAGATGCGCTGCTCCATGAACGCGCGCACCGATTCCTTCGTCAGGTGCGTAGTAGTGGTCATGGAGCCTCGCGGGAATGGGTGGGTTCGGCGACATCAACGGGGAAGAATTCGCCGCCAAACGCAAAAACGCCCGCGGTGTGAAGCGCGGGCGTTCAGGTGCTCAGACGTATCTCGTAAGTAGCAATTTGCTTCGGCGATATTTTTCAGACTATCGAAACTGAGGCGATTTTAGGCCATTGTGTAAAGGCGAGTCACGGACTAATTTGTCTAACCGCATCTTTATACAGTGGCCTGCATTGCTACGCCGGCCCGCATAACTGGCGATCCAGCGCCGCCATTGTGCACGGCCTTCAGGCTCCACGCCAGTACGTACGCCTTGCAAAGGCTTTGGCGCGGTTGTAGTACGTGGGCCGGCTGATGCCCAGCTCGTCGGCCTTTCGCTTGATGTTGTCGGCCTGCTCGACGTAATACAGGTTGAAGTACACCATCGCATCGTGGTGCTCCTTCATATCCTCCAGCGTGTGCACCGCCATGTTGAAGAACTGCAGATCGGCGTTGCTGCGAGCATCCGGCGGCTCGCGCAGTTGCTTGGCTGCATAACGCCAAGCTGCGATTTTCCTCCAGGTGCGTTGTAGAAGCGGCGCGTGTAGTACCAGTGGGCCCAATCCAGGCAGAGCTGATTCAACAGACGATCGTTCATGGTTTTCCTCCCCGGTAAACCAGTCTTCATTTTATCTCGGCATCAACAAATGAAGATTGCCGGGTGGAAAGGATTCCCTATAAAAAGTTTGCCGCCCTGCCGGTACTGATGTTCCCGAATAATCTGCAATCTGCATGCCGGTGTGCCTGCGTATGCATACGGCGCCACTTTCGCGTCACGTAGATCAAGTGCATTTATAAATATCACCTATTGTGAGTTTCACCCTGCAACTTCCAGAATGATAGCCATGTTGCAAAATAAGAAAAAACCTTATATCGTCAACCTTTCTGTTGACACGAGGGGAGTAAAATGAAAAACGTTATCGCTGGATTACTGCTGTCGGCAAGTGCTGTCACGTGCTACGCCGGACCAGTTGCCGTCGAAATTAGCTTCCAAGGGGCAATAACCGAGAACGTTATAGGGGATGGGATCTGGGACCCGTCAGCCAGGCTGGAAGCCAGCTTTACTGGACAAGATCTAAACAATGACCAATTCATTACTTTTGATGAGCTTACTAAACTGCAAGCGTTCGAGATAGATTTTCTTAGACCAAACTCTTCTCAGGAAAAATTCAGAATTTTCGACTTTCGATATCGCAGCAATGAAGATCTAACCATGTACCTCGTTTATACGAAGTCGCGACCAGATGGAACGGAGACTGAGGACCGACTCATCAGCCTATCGGCTACCGATGCGCATTGGTATGTCGACAATGGGCAGATGAAGTCATGGACTACAGACCCGTATGCAACTACCATTTCCATTGTCTCTTCCGTTCCAGAACCTTCCGGAGTGGCCATGTCTGTTATTGGTCTTGGCCTAGCAGGCCTTTCGTCACGCCGCCGGGCGCGCGCTGCGCAACATTGAGCTTCCGTCCCTGCGCGGCAGGACCTCCCATGCTCGTGCCACAGCTTGGCTATTTGTTGCAGGCACCAGCATTTCCGCACTGTCCATTCTGAAAGAATATTGACCTTGGTCGCTGTGTCCAATTGGGCGGCCTATATTGGTGAACCACCACTTCGGGTGGACCAGTGCGGCCTTATCGAATGCCATCATCCGACCGTCTTTCGCGCAGCGAGCGATAAGTCGCTCGCCAAGCACCTGGCGGAGTTCGTACGAAAGCGGACGATCCCGAATAATCTGCAAACCGCATTGCCATGCGGGGTACGAAGGTAAAGTGTCCCGCGCCGCTTCCGCGCCAGTCGATTACGGTTATTTCGAGTGATATCGATCTTCCTTTAGGTTCTTGATCGGCTGTGTACGACAGCTGACATTACGTAGAATGCTTGCTGCGCAGTAGTAGTGTTGCAAAGCGGTATGATGGATTGACGCTGCCACATGGAATCAGCAGCGGAAAACTGGCGATTATGCAAACGTTCTTTAGCAGAGATTTTCGGGCTAAAAACTGAGGATATGGGAAATAGGATGCATGGCGGAAACATGGCGCTCGACGCACACTAGCGCCTAGTGTGCACTCGGCGGTTGCGAATTTGACCTGATAGCTGCGGATAAGGCCGTCAACGCATGACAGCTCGCCTACGGTGTCGAACGCCCAATCCAACGATGGATAGTCCCAGCCCCAGCATAGCTATCGTAGTCGGTTCTGGAACGGATGAAACCACAGTGACGACGGTCTCACTCGTGCTACTGTATCTGTACTCATCATAATCGAAGTTGAAAGCGCTCCACTTCTGCCCGTCCTGCGTCAGGTTAAGGCTGCTACCACCCGACCCCTCTGGGGGGTTTTCGTACTGCCAGCGATATTCGGCGACGATGGAGTACTCTTGCGCCCCGCGAAATGTGAAGTCAGTAATACGGTATGCGTGCCGATCGTCATCCGGCGCGAGGAAATTCATGTCATAGAAGATATTACCACCATTGACGACGAGGCTGGTCAGCTCATTCTTTGTAATGATGCTGTTCCCATCGACATCGTCGCCAGTGAAATTCGCCACCAATATATTTGACGGCTGCCAACCACCCTCCCATGGGGTGTCCCCCAAAAAGTATTGAAATTGCATTCCCTGGACCGTTATAGAGCCGGTTACCGAAGCAGCTTGCGCCGTTGTTGCAACTGCCAATAGCATGGGAAGCATTATTTTTTGCATAGTGATCTCTCCAAAAAAAATTTGAAAGGACAGCATACACTGTGCTTTTAGGCTTATATATGTAATATAACTTGATAGTCGTGGAAATTTATTGCTCACGGCTTCCGGCGTAGACTTTTCACAACACCCGACACAGAGATTGCAACGACCGCAACGACCACATCCGATGTTCTAAATAATCTGCAAATGGCTTAACCATGCACGCTGCGAAGGTGGTCCCCGCCACTTCCGCGCCACCTCTATATCGTCGCTTCCGGCCCTGCCAATTTGTCGGGAGGCGTGCGCCTAGCAGCTCCGACTCAGCAAGTGGCAAGCCTGATCGCAGAGGCGCTCCTCCATAACTTGCACATGGATAGTAATATTGAAAAAAAATCAATTATAGGATATGGTCCAGCATTCTGTTGAATTGAGGTAGGGAAAAATGAAGAAGATTCTTGCAGGCTTGCTGTTATCAGCAATTACTGCTGCGTGCTACGCCGCGCCAGTATCAGTCGAAATTTCCTTTGTAGGCGCAGACTATGCGTGTGGTGAGCATGGGCATTGCTGGGACCCTTCAGCCAGGCTGGAAGTCAGCTTTGCAGGAGAAGATCTGAACAATGATCAGGTGATTACAGTCGATGAAGTTAGCAAGCTGCAAGGGATTGGAATCGATTTCCTTAGTCCATCTACGCCTCAAGACACATACTACATCCACGACTTTCAATACCGTAGCAACAGCGATCTTGTTATAGTTCTTTCTCACGTGATCCACTTTCCAGACGGCAGTTCAGACTGGCCGGAGTATGCTTATGTAACGGCTACCGGGGCAGGATGGCACAACACCACTGGCGGTCCGTGGAGTACAAATAGGTCTACCGTCGTTTCTATTTCTTCTGTTCCCGAACCTTCAGGTATTGCCATGTCTGCTATCGGGCTCGGTCTCGTAGGCTTCGCAGCGCGCCGACGACAGCGCGCTGCCTCGCGTTAAGCGTTTACTGACACGGCAGCACTTCCCGCCCGTGTCAAAGTCTGGCTGCTTGCTGTCGGTCCCTCTGAGTTTTGCCGTACGCCTCTGCCCGGCGCCCGGTCAGGCGGCGAACTGCTCGGTCACCAGCTTCACCGTGTCGCTTTCGTTGCCGTTCCCGGTCACCGCCACGTAGAAGCGCTCGCCGCCGGGCGGCACCCTCACCACCACATGGCCGTCGTGACTGTGCAGCCTGCGCGTCAGGCGGCCGTTGGCCAGCAGGTTTTCGCGCATGACCGTGGTGGCGAACACCTCGCGCGGTCCCGGATACAGCCGTTCGCTGAACATGCGTTCGAGCTGCAGCATGTCGGGATGCACGATGTGCCAGGACGGGATCACCCACACCCGCGGCCTGAGCGTGCGTACGACGGCGGCGCTCAGTCCGTCGAACATCCCGTGGTGATCTGCCGTCGCGACCGAGACCGGGCCGGCGGCACGCGCGGCTGGCCCCAGCACGTCCTGCCAGGGCAAGGCGTCATCCTGGGTGTAGCTGGTCATGTCCGCCGCCGTGAAGTAGCTGAAGCGGCCGCTGGCGATGCGGATCGCCGCCGAGCACTGGTTTTCGTTCGGCCAATCGGCACGCGGCAGCGACGACAGCGGAGGAAACAGCTTGCGCGTGGTGTTGCCGTCCCCGGTCCAGACCTCGCCGCTGGCGGCGATATTGCGCACTTCGAAGGTGGCCCCGGTGGGGTAGTGCCGGCGTCCAGTGAACTGGTCGGTGCTGCCGACCCGGAAAACCTCGACCTGCTTGCCGGCCTTGCGCCGGGCTGCGATGAATGCGCGGTAGTTGTCTGCGAACGGCGCATCGAAACGCAGCGGGTAATCATAGTCCGGATAACCGCGGTCCACCACGGTGTCGATTGAAACCAGCTCGGCAACGTCGGTCACGCCACCGAGGCGGTAGGCGCCACCTGCCGCGAGTGGCGATCGCGCATCGACGTCGCCCGTGTGATCCGGGTGCAGGTGGCTCGCCAGCAGGTAATCCAGGCCCTCGAGGCCAGCCTTTGCCAGGTGGCGGCGCAGGTAGCGGGCGATCCATTCGCCCGGCCGGCGGCTGGCGTCGGGACGCGGCGCCACCGAGACATCCAGGCCGTTGAGGGATGCCCCGGCATCGATCAGCATGCTGGTGCCGTCCGGGAACATGACGAACGTCGCGTTGCCACGCCCGGTCGCCAGGTGGTGGATGTCCAGCCAGCCCGGGCGCCAAGGCGCCAGCGCGGTGCCGATGCGCTCGGGGGCGGCCCGCGCCCCGAATGGTGCGGCGCCCGCCGCCAGCGGGAGCAGGGCGCCCAGCAGCAGGCGCCGTTTGCTATTCATGATCGCCATCAGAAACGTCCCGTCAGGCTCACGCCGTACGTGCGCGGCTCGCCGGCATAGCTGGCGCGCACGACCTGGGTCGAGCGGGTCAGGAAATACTCGGTATCGTTGGCATTCTTGACCCAGGCCAGCAGGCGCCAGCGGCCGTCGAGTGTTTCCACGCCGGCCGACAGGTTCGCCAGGCCGAACCCAGCCAGCTGCAGGTTCGGATCGTTGGCGGCGCCGCTGTTGTAGGTGTCCTTCCATGCGTAGCTGGCGGCCGCGACAAGGGTACCGAACGACACCGGATAGCGCAGGTCGGCGGCGACACCGGCCTGGCGGCGCGGTGAATTCGACATCGGATTGCCGCTATTGTTGACGTTGCCGAGCACGAAGTGGTCGTAGCGGCCGTCCAGGTAAGCGAAGTTGGCCGACAGGTCGAGCCAGCGCAGCGGTTTCCAGGCCAGTTCGATTTCGCTGCCGTCGACGGTGGCCTTGCCGGCGTTGAAGATGTTCAGCAAACCGGTCAGGTTGTTGAAGACCAGTTCCTGCTTGTCGCGATACTTCATGCGGAACAACGAGGCATTCACGCGCAGCCGGTTCTCCAGCCACTGCGATTTCATGCCCAGCTCGTAGTTGTCGACAGTTTCGGGCTCGAACGGCGAGCGGAAGGCGGCCGCGGTGGCCGCATCGGCGTTGAAGCCGCCGCTGGTAAAGCCGCGCGTCGCGCTCAGGTACGTCATCACCCCGGGCGCCGCACGCCAGGTCAGCACAGCGCGCGGGGTCACTTCGCTCCAGGTGTGGCTCAAGTCTTGCACGCTGAAGCTGCTGGCCGGGCGCAGCACATCGCTGCGCACGAGGCTGGCGGTCTTGCGGTCGCGGGTATAACGCGCGCCCAGCGTCAGGTCGAGCGAAGGTTGCAGGTGCAGAACGCCGTCGGCGAACACACCGGCGCTGCGGCTGTCGACCCGCTGCTCAGCCAGGGTGGACGTGGCCAGGGCACCGCTGCGGGCAGCCAGGCCGCGGGTGCCGAGCAGGCGCTCGCCGTCTTCGTCCGCGTAGTACAGGCCGGCCACGAAGTTTCCTCGCGCCCATTTTGGGCTGGCGTAACGCAGCTCTTGCGAGAAAGTCGAGATCTCGTCTTCGTCGCGGGTGATGCTCTGGCTGCCACTCGTCAGGAACCTGTAGTTTGCGCCGACGCCCGAGTAATCTTCGCTGGCCGCCGACTTTCGCCAGGCGCTGATCGAAGTCAGTTCGCCGGCCGGCAACTGCCAGGCCAGCTTGGCAGATGCGCCCTTGATGGTGCGCTCGTAGCCTTGTTCGACGCCCAATTCGGAGGTGCGGATGTCGCCGTCGTCGCCAAGCGTGTCGGACGACAGGGTACGGCCGCCATTGCTGTCCTTGCCGTAGTCGGCGCTGAAGGTGGCTTCCAGGCCCGGCGCGGGGCGCGTCAGGAGCTGGGCACGGAAGTTCTGGCTGTCGATGTCGTCCTGCTCGCGGCCGGTCAGGCGGTCGTGCCCGATCCCGTCGCGCTGGCGGCTCGAGGCCGAGAACTTGACGGCCGTCCGCTCGCCGAGCGGGATGTTGATCAGGCCCTTGGCGTGGCGCTCGCCATGGTTGCCGGCCACCAGTTCGGCTTCCATGCCAAGCGCGCCCGGATCCGGGCGCTGGGTGGTGATCACGATCGCCCCGCCGGTCACATTGCGGCCGAACAGGGTACCTTGCGGACCCTTCAGGACGGCGACCGATTCGAGGTCGAACAGTTCGAAACTGGCCGCGCTGTTACGGGGGATGAAGACGTCATCGACGAACACGCCAACCGGTTTGTTGACGCCGATCTGCGAGAACGTATTGCTGACCCCGCGGATCGCAATGGTCGGATTGGCCTGGCTGAAGGCCGACACCAGCAGGCCCGGCGTCAGGCGAGCGACATCCTGCAGATTCTGGACGCGGTGGGAGTCGAGCGTTCGCGCCGACAGCGCAGTCATCGCGATCGGCACATCCTGGGCTGACTGGGTGCGCTTTTGGGCGGTTACCGTCACCGTGTTGAGTTCCGTGTCCTGATCCGCTGCACCATCGGTTGCTGCTGCTGCGGTCGAGCCGGCCCCTTCGCGAAAGACCACGATGGCACCGTTGTCGCGCCGCACCGCAAGGCCGGTGCCGGCAAGCAGCGCTTCGAGCGCCTGATCGGAGGACAGCTGTCCACGCGCGCCGCTCGTCTGGCGGCCCGCCACGTCACTGGTGCGATACAGCAGTTGTGCGCCGGTCTGCTGCGCGTAGCGGTCGAGTGCAGACTTGAGTTCGCCGGCGGGAATATCGATTGCCTGCATCTGGGCATGCAGGGTGCCGCAGAAGGTGAGGGCGCACAGTGCGCCGATCAGTTTTGGATTCGCCATTTTCCTTGTTCCTTGCGTAGGGGAGCCCGCCGCGGTTTGCCGAGGGCTATTTGGTGCTGCCTCCCAGTAAGACGGACAAGGCTGCAAAATCCGGTACGCGTTCTTGAAATGGTGCATCACCCTGTGCGGGCGATGCACGGCGCATCCATGTCACTGAGTGATGACGATCTCGTCGCTGCTGCGCTTTGCGTGCAGGCCGAATCCCTGTTCGAGCAGGCGCACGAAGCCATCGACGTTTGACGGTGCGAAGCTGCCTCCGATAAGGATGCCGGCAGCGGCAGGATCGGCGATGACGAGCTTCCGGTCGTTATAGCGGTTGAATTCGGCGGCCGCGACCCCGAGCGTGGTCTGGTCGAACACGATGCGGCCCTGGCGCCACGCCAGGCGCTGCGCGGTCCGCGACGCGCCGACCTCGGTGCGCGTGATGCGGCCTGCCTCGGCAGTGGCCTCCTGGTTGCGGCCGACCTGTACCGAGGCGTTGTGCTCACTCAGCCCCACGCGACCCTGTTCGACGAGCACGCGCGTGCTGTCGCCGTCACGCCGTACCGTGAAGCGCGTGCCCAGCACCGTCACGCGGCTGCTGCCCGCTTCCACCACGAATGGATGGGAGGGATCGTGGGCGATATCGAAATAGGCTTCGCCGCCATCGAGCCATACCTTGCGCTGGCCGTCGGGTGCGGTGCGCAGGCGGGTGGCGGTGTTGAGCGTGAGGCGCGAGCCGTCGGCCAGCGCGATGGTCCGATTCTCGCCGGTGCGGGTGGCGTAGCGCTCGCCCTGCCGCCAGTCGAACCTGGGCACCAGCGTGGCGGCCAGGCCGCAGGCCAGCAGCACGCCGGCGGCCTGGCGCCAGATCGGGAAGCGCTGCAGGAAGGGGCGCACAACGGGACGCACAACGGGACGCACAACGGCCTGGCCGGACAGGGCATCGGCCCGTTCCCAGGCAGCGTGCAGCCGCAGGTAGGCCAACCGGTGCCTGAGGTCGGCGCTTATCCAGGCATCCAGTTCCCGTTGCAAGCCGGGGTTCCACCGTTCGCCATGCTGGCGGGCCAGCCATTGCGCAGCTTCAGCCTCGACCGCCTGCGCAGATTCGTTCGCTTCGTTCATTCCGCTTCGTTCATCCAATGACGTTTACCCGGCCTGCTTGCGCTGATTGCGCTGCTTGCGCTCCAGCTTGACGATGTCGGCGCCGATGCCGCGGCCGAACAGGCGATCCGCAATGTAGCGCATGCCTTTCGCGATCTGCTTTTCGACGGTATCTTCGCTGATGCCCATCTCGGTTGCCACGTCGCGTTGAGACAAGCCCTCCACCTTGCGCAGCACCACCACCTCGCGGCAGCGCGGCGGCAGGGATTCGAGCGCCTCCAGCAGCACGTTCAGCTCGGCCCGTCCGCTCGCATGGCGTTCCGGCGTCAGTTCGCAAACCGAAAGGTCGTCGAGTTCGGCATACGATTCGATCGACACGACGTGGCTCCTGCGTGCGCGATCGATCAGCAGGTTGCGTGCGGTCGCCAGCAGGAACGGTGCCGTGCGCTCGGGCAGGCCGCCACGGGCCGATTCGTACACGCGCACGTAGACCTCTTGGCGCAGGTCGAGCCATTCCGAACCGTCGCGCCAGTTCTGGCGCAGGTAGCGCATCAGAATGCCTTCCAACGGAAGCACTTCTCGGGTAAACCATTCGTCCAGGTCGTTGAGCATCTCTGATTGATAGACGAGCGGCGTTCGAAATTCCGGTATGGAACGAGACAAAAAATCGACATCAGCATAACGGGTGCATGTGACCGGGCAGTGACGAACCGGCAAGGGCTGGCGGGTGCACGGGCCAAGGTTCCCTGAACTGCTCCCGCCCAGGTTCGCCCGGCCATGGCCTGCATTGTTACGCGCGCTGCCCGATCGTCGTCCCCGGCACCAGCACCGGTTGCCACAATTCCTGCAGCGACGCTGCCGGCACCCCCTCCAGCAGCGCCAGCAGCATTGCCCCCATCTTCGCACCGGCTGCCCGCGCATCGGGTTGATCGATGGTCGCCACGTCCAGCCCGGCCAGCGCATCGGCCATGCGCCCCCACACCACCAGCGACATGTCGCGCCCGATGTCGATCCCCGCATCGAGCAGGGCCCGAACGGCGCCCACGCCGGACAGGTGGCTGTCGACGATCACCGCCGTCGGCCGCTCGGCGCAGGCCAGCAACTGCTGCATCGCCTGGTAACCGCTGCGCCGGTCGATCGCCGATTCGATCAGGTAACGGGGATCGACGGCCAGCCCGGCGTTGGCAAGGTGATCGATGAAACTGTCGCGCCGCTGCCGCGCAAAGTTCAGGGTTTGCGGCGAGCCGAGCAGGGCGATGCGCCGATGTCCTTTCGCCAGCAAGGCATCGAGCGCCAGGCGGATGCCGGCGGCGTTGTCGTAATCGAACCAGGCATGGTGTTCGCTGGCGTTGGTGCGGCCATGCGCGACGAACGGAAACCCTGCCTCGGACAGGAACGCGATGCGGGGATCGTCCACCAGCGTGCGGCTGACAACCAGGCCGTCGACGCGCCGGCCCAGCACCATCTGCTGGTAAGAGGGCAGTTCGTTCGACGGCGATACCGGCGCGATAATGAAGTTCATGCCGGCCGCTTCCAGCGCGGCGGAAATGCCGCCCACCACGTCGAGGAACATCGGGTCGCCCAGGTCGGCCGGCAGCAGCGGGTAGAGAATGCCCAGCACATTGCTGCGGCCGACGGCGAGGTGGCGCGCCACCGGATTGGCACGGTAGCCGCTGGCCGCCGCCGCGGCCAGCACGCGCTCGCGCGTGGCCGCGGACACTTCCGGATAGCCGTTCAGCGCGCGGCTGACGGTGGTCTTCGACATGCCGAGCGTGTCGGCCAGGGCTTTCAGGTTCATGCGGCGGCAGGGCAGTGGAGCGGGACGGCGGTCAGTGCCCGAGCGGGGGCGATTCGCCGCCGATTATAGCGGAGCCCTGCGTGCCGCCGCCGTTGGCGCCCTCCACCGCGCGGCGGAACAGGAACAGCATCACCAGCACCACGGCAATCGGCACCAGCGTCAGGTAGAACGCGAAATGGCCGCTGAAGGCGCCGAACACGTAGCCCGTGACCAGCGATCCCGTGGTGCCGCCCAGCGCCGAGAAAATCACCAGCAAGCCCGTCATCGGCGCATGCTGGTGCTGCGGCAGGGAGCTCAGCATCACCGAATTGATGCCTGGGTAGATCGGCGCCATGAACAGGCCGATCAGCGGGAACAGGAAGGTAGCCACCGGCGCGTTGAACCAGGTGATGCCGGCATCGGGTACCACGCCCTGCGTCAGCGGCAGCGCCACCAGCACCACGGCGCCCATGCCGATCAGGCAGCCGTTCATCACCGGGTACCAGTGCAGCTTGCGCAGCACCACGCCGGCCGACAGCCGCCCGATCGCCAGGCAGGCCGCGAAGATGCTGGTGACCTGCACGCTCATCGCCGCCGGCAGGTGCAGGATCTCGTTGTTGAAGGTCGGTAGCCAGGTGCCCACGCTTTGCTCGATCAGCACGTACAGGAAGGCGGTGACGACGAAGACGCACACCAGCGGCTTGAAGAACAGCTTCAGCATGGCGGCGAAATCCTGCGCCGGCGTGCTGCCTGCCGGCGGCGCCGCCAGCCGTTCGTCGAAGCGGGTACCCAGCAGCAGGAGGAAGGTCAGCGCGCATAGCGCGGCCAGCGGCCAGTAGACGTTCAGCCAGCTTTGCGAGCGCGGGTCGGCGGAATCGATGAAGAAGCTGAAGACCCAGTAAGCGCATAGCACGCCCACCATGAAAAAGCCTTCCAGCGTGTTCATGATGCCGGCATGCTCCTTGCGGCTGGTGGCGACCAGGCCCAGTGTCGAGTAGACCGACACCTTCACCAGTGCGAAGGCCACGCCCACGCACAGGAACAGCAGCTTCGCGGTGGCGAAGCCCGGCACCAGCGGCATCGCCACGCAGGCGCAGGTGACGATGGCCAGGCCGGCCAGCATCGCGCGCTTGTAGCCCAGCCGCGGCAGGAACGACGCGACCAGGAACGACACGACGGCGATCGGCAGGTCCTTGAACCCTTCCAGCACGCTGGCGGCGGACTTGGCCACGCCGTAGTTGTTGATGACCTGCAGGATCACGGTCCCCACGCTGTTGAGCAGGATCGCGAAAACAAAGTAAATCAGGAACAGGATGAACAGGATACGGCGGCGTTGCATGGTGTCTCCTCCCGGTTGTTTTTATATTGGTCAGCTCAGGGAGAACGCCGCCAGGTCCGGGATCACGATGTCGGCTTGCGCCAGCACCTTGGGATCGCCGACACCGATCGCATACATCCCGGCCGCCTTGATCGATGCCACCCCGGCCACCGCGTCTTCCACGCCGAAACAGTCGCCAGGCGCCACGCCAAGTTCACGCGCCGCCTTGAGGAAGATCTCCGGATCGGGCTTGCCCCGCGCGATCGTGCCGGCATCGACCACGTAATCGAACTTGCCGGTGATGCCGAGCCGGTCCAGCACCTCGAACGCGTTACGGCTGACGGAGGCGAGGCCGATTTTCAGTCCGGCCGCGCGCGCGCCGTCGAGCGCCTCGACGGCACCGGGCAGCAGGTCGGCCGGCGTCATCGTGGCGATCAGTTCCTTGTAATGTTCGTTCTTCTCCGTGGCCAGCGCCAGTTTTTCCGCATCGCTATAGCTGCGCTTGGCGGACGCCAGAATCAGCTCCAGGGACCCCATCCGGTCGATCCCCTTCAGGTGTTCGTTGAACGCCTCGTCGAAATGCACGCGCTGCGCTTCGGCCAGCCGCTTCCAGGCCAGGTAGTGATAGCGGGCGGTATCGGTGAGCACGCCATCGAGGTCGAAGATCACGGCTTTGAACTGGGACAATGGGCTCATGCGGCCTCCTGGTGTTCGGGTTGGGCGGCGGTCAGCGCGACCGGCTTGCCATGGTGGGTGAACTGCAGCGATTCGCCCTGAATCAGGCGGTAGGTGGTGCCGGCAGCACTCACGCCGACCTGCAGCAGGCAGCCGCGCAACTGGATGCGGAACCGGTAGCCCTGCCAGCGTGCCGGCAGGGTGGGGGAGAAGCGCAGGTTGCCGCCATCGGTGCGCATGCCGCCGAAGCCATAGGCCACGCCCAGCCAGGCGCCCGCCATTGCCGCCGTGTGCACGCCGTGGCAGGTGTTGCCGTGCGTGTCGTCCAGGTCGAGGCGGGCGGTTTCCATGAAGTAGTCGTAGGCCTTGTCGGCATAACCCACTTCCGCGGCCACGATCGAGAAGATGCACGACGACAGCGACGAGTCGTGCGTGGTCACCGCCTCGTAGTAGTCGAAATCGCGCCGCTTGTCGTCCTGCCCGAAGCGCGACGACAGCAGCAGCAGCGCCAGCACCACGTCGGCCTGCTTGCACACCTGGTGCCGGTAGATCACCATCGGGTGATAGTTCAGCAGCAGCGGGTAATTGGCCGGCGGCGTGTTGGCGAAGTCCCACGGCTTCTTCGACAGGAAGCTGTCGTCCTGCTCGTGGATGCGCAGTTCCGCGTCATACGGCAGGAACATCAGCCGCGCGGCGTTGGCCCATTCTTCCGGTTCGGCCGGGTCGAGCGCCATCGATCGGGCGATGCGCGCGTAGTCTTCCGGGAACTGCGCGGCAAGCCTGGCCGCGATGGCGGCGGCGAATTCCAGGTGGGCCTGCGCCATCGCGTTGGTGTAGTAGTTGTTGTTGACCAGGGCCGTGTACTCGTCCGGCCCCGTCACCTCGTTGATGACGAAGCGGCCGTGGCGGTCGATGCCGCCGATGCCGGTCCAGATGCGCGCCGTTTCCATCACGATCTCGGCGCCGTGCGCGCGCAGCCAGTCGTCGTCGCCTGTCGCGTCGAGGTACTGGCGGATCGAATAGGCGATGTCCGCATTGATGTGGTACTGCGCGGTGCCGGCCGGGAAGTAGGCCGAGCATTCCTCGCCGGCGATGGTGCGCCACGGGTAGAGCGCGCCCTTCGGGTGCGACATCTGGCGCGCGCGGCGGCGTGCCGAGTCCAGGCCAGCCCAACGGTACTCCAGCAGGGCCCGGGCGATTTCCGGCTTGTTGTACAGGAAGAAGGGGAAGATGTAGATTTCCGTGTCCCAGAAATAGTGGCCTTCATACCCTTCGCCGGTGACTCCCTTGGCCGAGATGTTGGTCTTGCCGTCGCGGCCCACCGATTGCAGCAGGTGGTATTGATTGAAGCGGATCCCCTGCTGCAGCAGGTCGTCGCCATCGATTTCCACGTCGGACTGTTGCCAGAAGTCCGCCAGGTAAGCGGCCTGGCGCGCGGCCAGCGCCTCGAAACCTTCGCGCTTGGCCCCGTCCAGCAGCTCGCAGCTGCGCGGCATCAGTTCCGCTTCCGGATAGTCGCGCGACGTGTGATAGCAGGCGTATTTGCGCACGGTGATCTTTTCGCCCGGCGTCACGGCCATCGCATACGACTGTTCAAGCCGCAGGTCGTCGCGGCTGCACCGTGCCTCCGCTGGCGCTTCGGTGAGCGTGGCGCTGACCAGCATGAAGCCGCTGTTACGGGTGCGCTGCACCAGCGCGCTGAAATCGCCTTCCTGTTCCGCCGACAGTAATTGCAGCGACGCGCCGGAGACAGCCGAACCGATGCGCGGATCGTCGCCTGCTTCCAGGTTCTGCACGGCACCTTCCAGCGACGACACGATGCGCAGCGTGCCGGAAAAGTTCAGCGGCGTGACGTTCACTTCCAGTGCCAGCAGGTGGCGGTTGTCCAGGCATACCAGCCGGCGGCTGCGCAGTGCGATCGACCGGCCGGATGGCGACGTCCATGTCAGCGAGCGTTCCAGCACGCCCTGGCGCAGGTCCAGCGAACGCTGGTAGTCCTTCAGTTCGCCTTGCAGCGGATCGAAGCATTCTTCGTCGAGCCAGATCGCGATGCCCTTGGCATTCGGCACATTCAGCATGAACTGATTGGTCCGGGCCAGCGCATGCGCCGTTTCCGGATAATGGATCGGCTCGGATTCGTAAAAGCCGTTCAGGTAAGTGCCGTCGCGCGACGTGCCGGCCGGCCCGCTCCAGCCTTCTTCCGCCGTGCCGCGCACGCCGATATACCCGTTACCCAGGGCGAACAGCGTCTCGTTCAGGAAGTGGGTCGCGGGGTCCGGCGCCGCCTCGCGCAGCGACCAGGGGTCAGGGGGAAAGCGGTGCTTCTGGGCTTGCATCTTGTCTCCTTCAAACCGGTTTGAATACCATGTAAAAAATCGCCCCGCGGGGCCGTTCGATGGGAAATCAGGTCTGCCGCACCATCAGTGTGGTGGACAGTATTTCGGAGCTGACGGGCTGGCCATTGATCAGGTCCAGCATTTTTTTCGCCAGCAGCACGCCGCCGTCGCGCAGGTACTGGTGAACCGAGGTGAGCGGCGGTACGAAGCTGGCGGCGCCGGGCGTATCGTCGTAACCGATGACGGACACGATTTCCGGCACGCGCAGGTTCTTTTCCGCCAGCGCGCGGATCGCGCCCATCGCCAGCAGGTCGCTGGCGGCAAACACGCCGTCGAAGCCCTGGTTTTTCTTTTTCAGCAGGGCCGAGACGCAGTCGAAGCCGGCCTCGAACGTGAAGGCTTTCGGGCGCATGATGTGCACGCTGCCCTGGCTGCCGATCGCCTCGATGAAGCCGGCACAGCGTTCCTGCACCTCGGCGTGGTCGACATCGCCGAGAAACACCAGCTTCTTGCGGCCCAGTTCGAGGAACCGGTGCGCCGCGCTGATGCCGCCCTTGCGGTTGTCGCTGCCGACCACTACGGTATCGGACTCCGCTTCCGGCGCGCCCCAGACGACCAGCGGCAGGCCGGCTTTCTTCAGCGCCGTCACGGCTTCGCCGTGCGAGCCCTGGCCCAGCAGGATCAGGCCGTCGGCGCCACGTACCGGCGCCGTGTCGAGCAGCTGTTTCGACGTCAGCACGACGCTGTAGCCGGCCGTCGTCAATTCCTGCGTAATGCCGCCCAGCAGTTCCAGCGGATAGGGATCCGACATCGGCCGGCCCTTCGCAGGTGTCATTTCCACCACAACCGCCACCGAGTACGAGCGGCCCATGCGCAGGTTGCGAGCGCTCACATTGAAGCGGTAGCCCTGCTCTTCGGCCACGCGGCGCACCTTGTCGCGGGTGGCTTCCGTCACCAGCGGGCTGTTGCGCAACGCGCGCGACACGGTGATCTTGGAGACGCCCGCCAGCGCGGCCAGGTCTTCCATCGTCAATCCGGTGTCGGGTTTAGCGGCGGGCATCATGTTTCCTGAAAAAAGTTGGACGCATTATGACAGATCCAACACTGTTGTCACGCGAAATGACATCGATAGCATTTCGATTGACATCGATGTCATTTGTGCGCTTCAATGTTGTCACACAGACCAGCGGCGGCGCCATCGGGGCGCATTGTCCGGAGACGACAATTCACAATGAAAGCAAAATTGCCATGAACAACAGGTTCCTGCTGTCCTCGATTTCCCTTGCCATCCTCGCGCTCGCAAGCCAGGCGCGCGCCGCCGCGCCGCAGGAAGTGGCGCCACCGGCGGCGCCGCAGGAAGTGGCGTCACCGGTGGCTGCTTCCCAGGAAGCGGCACAGCCGGCCGCAGCGGTCCAGGACGCATCCGGTGCCTCCGGCGGCGGTGCCCAGGAAGGCGGTGCGGCCGTCCAGGCTGAAATTCAACAGGTGGTGGTGACGGGCGTTGCCACCGGCGGCGTGCGCAAGCTGGACTCGGCGTTCTCCATCACCACCGCCACCGAGGAACAACTGCGGCAGGCGGCGCCCAGCAGCACGGCCGACATCCTGAAGCTGGTGCCGGGCGTGTACGCGGAAGCGACCGGCGGGCAGTCGGGCGCCAATATCGAAGTGCGTGGTTTCCCGTCCGGCTCGGATTCGCCTTTCGTGTCCGTACAGTTGATGGGCAACCCGATCTATCCGGTGCCGACATTGTCGTTCTTCGAAGGCTCGTCGGCGTTCCGTCTCGACGACACGGTGGAGCGCGTTGAAGTGCTGCGGGGCGGCCCCAGCACGATCTTCTCGAACGGCCAGCCCGGCGCCACGATGAACTTCATCCTGAAGAAGGGCACCGACACGCCGGAAGGCTCGATCCGTTTCTCGACCGGCACCGGCGAACTGCGCCGCGTCGACGTCTTCTATGGCGGCAAGATCGCCGACAACTGGTATGGCACCATTGGCGGCTTCTACCGCAACACCAACGGCGTGCGCGACGCCGGCTTCCCGGCCGACAAGGGCACGCAGCTGACCGGTACGCTGACCCGCAAGCTCGACGGCGGCGAAGTCACGTTCTACGCGCGCCGCACCGACGACAAGAACGCCTTCTATACGGGTGTACCGCTGATCTCGTCGAACGAAGGCCGCACGATCACGGAATTCCCCGGCTTCGATCCGCTGACGGGCACGCTGATGAGCGGCGAAATGCGCCGCTTCACGGTGGAAGCCGGCCCCGGCCGCACGCTGAACTACGACCTGGGCGACGGCCGCGGCCTGAAGTCGACCGTGTTCGGCATCGACTTCGCGCAGACGATCGGCGGCTGGAATGTGTCGAACAAGTTCAATTATTTCGACGGCGACCTGAACACGATCGCCATGTTCACCGGGAATAACCCGCTGGCGATGGCCGCATACAACGCCGGGGCACTGTCCTCGTATCGGAATGCCGTGGCGGGCAGTGTCGCGACCACGGCAACCGCTACCTACCTCGATGGCACGCCGGTCGCCGACACGCAGCAGGTGGTGCAGGCCGGCCTGTGGGCGGTCGAAAAGCAGCTGCAATCGGCCACCAACGAGCTCCGTGTCAGCCGCGAGTGGATGAAGGACAACACCGTGACGATCGGCGGCTACTTCGCCAATTATTCGTCGGACGACGTCTGGTACCTGGGCAACAGCCACCTGATGACGGCCACGCCGAATGCCCGGCTGATCGACGTGCGCCTGGATAACGGTGTCGTCGTGTCGAACGGCGGCAAGGAAGGGCCGGTCAACTATGCGCCGGTGGCCTCCTACGACGGCAGCAACACGGCGCTGTTCATCGCCAACGAATGGAAGATCAATGACCGCATCAAGGTCGATGGCGGCATTCGCCGCGAACGGCAAAAGCTCGATGCCACGGTATCGAACCTGACCACCGGCGACACCGACAACAATCCGCTGACCGTGTACAACAACGGTACGTCGATGCCCACCAGTTCGAACACGGCGCTGACCCGTACCGACACGGCCAACTCGTTCACGATCGGCGGCAACTTCAAGCTGGCCCGCGACGCCAGCGTGTTCGCCCGCGCCAACCGCGGCCACACGTTCATCGCCTTCGACGACCTGCGCAACGCCGGCACGCAGGCCAGTGTGAACGACCGCGGCCTGTTGCCGACGCCGACCGTCGAGCAGTTCGAGGTGGGCTTCAAGACCGCGTCGCCGCTGTACAGCGCCTATGTGAATTACTTCCGTACCGATTTCGACGGCATCGCGTTCCAGCAGATCCTGGCCGATGGCACCATCCTCAATTCCACCAGCGGCTCGAAAGGGCAGGGCGTCGAATTCGAACTGGCCGTGCGGCCCGTGCGCGACCTGACCCTGACGCTGACCGGCAACTGGCAGGATTCGGAGTACAAGGACAACCCGGCAACGGCCGGCAAGCAGGTGCAGCGGCAACCGAGACTGCAAGGGCGCTTCACGCCGTCGTACCGGATCCCGATGGGCGACAACGAACTGCGGCTGTACGGCACCTACACGTATATCGGCGAGCGCTGGGCCGACCAGGCCAACCTGCAGTACCTGCCATCCTATAAAACGGTCGACCTGGGCGCCGTGTACCGGCTGGGCGAGAAGATCGAACTGCGTGTCAGCGGCAGCAACCTGAACAACGAACTGGGCCTGACCGAAGGCAATTCCCGCCTGACCACCGGCGGCAGCGGCCCGATCAACGCGCGTCCGCTGTTCGGCCGTACCTGGGAAGCATCGGTGATGTACCGCTTCTGAGGTGCCGCTTCCGACCTCTTGAGATGTCCCACGGGCAAGGCGGCGTCAAGGACCATCTTGCCCGATCTCGCTTTGGCGGCCCGCGGGCCGCTTTTTTTCATGGTTGCCACGGGCCTGGCGTGGCAGCCATGCGCGCGGGCACATTGCCAATGTCCGGCTGCCTGCTAATATCGCGGTCTTTACAGGCCGTACCGGAGTTCCCATGACCCTTCCTGCGAACGACTTTTCCCGCCCGTCGAACTGGCAGGATTTCGAGCGTTTGTCCATCGCCCTGCTGTCCGACGTCCATGAGACCCGCATGCGCCGCTGGGGTAGCGCCGGCCAGCGGAAAAACGGCGTGGACGCATGGGCGAAGTCAGCCGACGGCCGGGTGATCGCCTTGCGCATCGAGGGGCGGACCGAGCGCTACGGCCAGCCGCTGACGCCGGCCGATATCGATGCCGCGCTGGCGGATGCGGCGGACTTTCCCCATCCGGCCGATACATTCATCGTGCTGTCGGCCGGGCCGGACGATGCCCGGGTGCAGGCGCATGCGGCCGCGCTGAGCGCCAGCCGGCAAGCCGCGGGCCAGTCATCGGTGCTGGTCTGGGGCTGGCCGACGATTTGCCTGCACCTCGGGCAGCGGCCGAAAGTACGGAATGTTTTCTATGGCCATGAAGTCCAGTCCTCGCCGAAGCGCAAGCTGGCCCTGCTGGCCGCCGCCTTCCTGATCGTGGCCGGCGGCGCCGGTTCGCTATTCCTCGGCAAGAATGCCATCGATGCGTCGAACGCGAAGCCGCCGAACGCGGCGGCGAACGTCGGCAGCATCGCCGCCAACCTGGAGGAACTGACCGGCACCTACCGGCAATGCCAGGCGCTGCTGGAAAAGAACGTCTTCACGTTCACCGGCGAACTGGTGGAAACCTGCCGCGATCCAGCGGCAAGCCAGCTCGCCGCGCTGTCGAAGAAGGTCGACAGGCAGAAGTCCGGATTCGATGCGCAGGTACAGGCCGAGCTGGCCCGGCTGCTGGCGATTTTCCACGAGGATGTGCGCGAATCGGTGGCGGTCACATCGGTGGCGCATGCGTTCGATACCGCGGTGGTGCAGTCGATGAAAGACGGATGCGCTCCAGGGGCGTCAATCGATCGCGATGGCGCTGTCGTGAAGCAGGCCGGCGTGGCGGCAGTGACAGCCCAGCACCGGTATTACTTTCTGCTCAAGGACTTCATCATTCCCGAAATGGCGGTGGCCAGGGAAATTCTCCAGTTGCACGCCAGCGGCGCGCCGGCGCCGGAGCAGATGAAGGCGGCAGCCGGGCGCATGGAGCAATTGCTGACGGAGCGTACCGCATACGTACCCAGGGAAACCCGCTGGCCATTCACCGCCGCGTCAGCCAGGCAGAACGCCACGCGCGACGCCGTTCCAGGCGCGGCGCAGCAAAGCGATACAGTGGAAGAGGCGCACTGGCGCGACGTGCTGGCGCAATCGTCGACGCAGTCGCTGCGCGGCCGGGCCAAGGATATCGACGCGCTGATTGCCTGCGGTGCCTTGAAGGAAAATGCCCGGGCGCTGGCACAGCCCGGTTCCTGAGCCCTTTTCAATGCAGCGCGGCATCGCCTGCCGGTTTGATAAGATGAGCACAACGTTCACACACGGGAGTGCTCATGGCTCTGCAACACGCCTCATCCGGCCAGGTCTTCGCATTGCAGCGCAGCGATGAAGACGGCTCGCAATTTTCCTCGATCGCCCTGGCCAAGACCGACGACGTCGAATTGATCCGCCTGGTACTGCCGGCCGGAAAAACCATGCCCGAACATTGGGTCAAGGGTGAAATCACGCTGCAATGCCTGTCCGGCGAAATCGCCGTGGATGCGCACGGCCGCACGGCAACGCTGCATGGCGGCGAAATGCTGTACCTTGCCGGCGCGACGCCGCACGCGTTGACGGCGGTGGCCGATTCGGTGGCGCTGCTGACGATCTTGCTGAAGAGCTGATTCGCCTGCGGCCGCTACGGGCACAGATAGCGTACCTCGTACAGCACGCGCGGACTGCCGAGCGGTTTGCCGTTGAGGGGATTACGGTCCACCTGGGCAACGTTTTCCAGTTGCAGGCAATCGCCGGCCGTGACATGACTGCCGGCCACAAATACATGCGTCACGCCGGCCGCGCGCAAAGGTCCGGCTGCCAGTCCGAGCTCGGGCGGCGCGCTCAGGCTTGGCGGTACACCCAGCATGCGCCGGCCTTCCGGCATGCTGACGACGCGATTCGACAGCGCCGCGCCGAATAGCGGATAGTGCCAGCTCCGGTCCGCGGTATTCAGGATCGTCGACCCGGCCGGCAAGGAATCGACAAGGGCGGGATATTCATAGAATGCCGGCCGTGACGTCTGCCGGGACAGCACAATGCGGTCGCCGAACTGCAACACCTGGCGCGACAGGAATACGCCCAGCATCGCCACGATGCAGACGGCGAGGCCGATATCGAACACGCGCCGCCATTGGCCTGCTGCCTGCGTGACTGCCCATGCCAGCAGTGGCAGCGCCAGCGGCAGCGCAGCGAGCACGTAGCGCGGTTGCCGGTCGCCCAGCAGCGCCCACGCGGCCACGATGAACAGCACCGCGAACAACAATGACAGGGGCACGCGATGCAAGCGCAGGCCGTCGCGCGCCATCGCCGCGCCGAGCGCCACCACCGTGCCCGGAATGGCTGCGGCAACGAAGGCCCCCAAACCCGAACTGTGTTTGAAGTTCTGGCCAAAGTGCTGCGATTCCGTCCATGGATAAATTAGCCACTGCCATGCATCGCTGACCCATTCGCGCTCGGTGATGCTGCGCAGCGATGGATTGAAATCCGCCGACGGCAGCCAGCCCAGCCATTTGCCGACCAGCGGCACGCCGACGGGGTGCAGTGGATTGCCGAGCTCGATTGCGTTACGCAGCAGCCAGAAGCCGCCTGCCAGCAATGCCACCACGCCGAACACTGCCGCATTGCGCAGTGCGCCCGTCACATTGCCGCCGCGTGCGCAGGCCACCAGACCGATCGCCACGGCGCTCAACAGGTGCAGGCTCTTGAATCCGATCGCCAGCCCCATGCACAGCCCCGCCAGGGCCATCGACGGCGCCGGGCGCAACGGCGACAGGACGAAGCACATCGCCAGTGCCGCGAAGGCGATACCGCCGATATCGGCGCCCAGCTCCACCGAGGAAAACGCGATCATCGGCACGCCGAGCAAGCCGCAGCAGGCGTACAGCGAAGCCTTGCGATCCGCATTGGCCAGCCGGCACAGGGTAAACACGGCCAGGAGCAGCGGCACCAGGAGCAACACGTTCGCGCTCGACACGAGGCGTTCCGGCAGCCCGTCGAGCAATACTGCCCACAGCACGCTGGCATTGGCAGGGAAGGTATGGGGGAAGTTGCTGTCCCATGCCATCAGCGAATGCGTCTGCAGCAGGTTGACGGACAGCGGCAGGTGGTAGGCCGCCACCTCGTATCCCTGGGGCCGGCCAAAGGCCAGCATCAGGCCAGCCAGTACGAAAACGGCCAGGGTCAGCCACGGCAGGAAGCCCGGGCGCACGCGAGGCGGCGCAGGTACAGCGGAAGTGGAGGGAAGCCGATATGGCGTCAACGACAGCGTCAACGACAGTGCCAATGCCGGCGCCAGCAGCAACAGTATTGCATTGCCGAGGCTTGCGACGGGCTGGCCGTTCAACAGTTCCAGCACGCCCAAACCATGGAAAGGAAGAAGCAGTGCGCCGAAGAAGACCGTTACGGCCACCAGATCGCGTTCGTTGCCAAAGCGCCGCGCCACGAGCGCCGCGGTCCACGCGCCCAGCAGCAGGTAGCAGAACGCGCTCACCGCAGGTGTTCCGCAACCGCGCGCATTGCCTGCCACAGCATTGCGAAGTGGTTGCGAATGCCCTCGCTGCAGGCGAAGTACACGGTGGCGGAACACGCCGACACACCGGCCGGCACTTTCGACACCAGTGCCGTGGAAAGCCGGCTCATGATTTATCCTTGCCGACGCTGTTGCCGACGCTGTTGCCGAAGTTGTTGCCGCAGACGGCTTCGACATGGAAGCGGGGCCGTTTTTTCGTCGATTCGTACACCTTGGCCAGGTATTCTCCGATGATGCCCAGGCTCAGCAATTGCACGCCGCCCAGCAGGTACATCGGAATGACGACGGAAGCCCAGCCTGGCAGCGCCTCGTGCGTGAACATGCGGATGCCCAGCGCCCACGCAGCCAGCAGCAAACTACCCAGCGACACCAGTGCGCCGACGCCGGTGATCAGGCGCAGCGGATAGGCGGTAAACGACGTCACGCCCTGCCACGCCAGCGACAGCATCTTGCGCAGCGGGTACTTCGATGTGCCCGCGAAGCGCGCCGCGCGTTCGAATTCGACCACCGATGTGCGGTACCCGAGCTGGGGGATCAGGCCGCGCAGGAACAGATGGGTTTCCTCGTAGCCGCGCAGGGTTTCGATCGCGCGGCGGCTCATCAGGCGGAAATCGGCGTGGTTGAACTGTACCTGCACCCCGAGCAGCCCCAGCAGCCGGTAATACGCTTCCGCGCTGGTACGCTTGAAGAAGCTGTCCGCAGCGCGGCAGCGCCGCACCGCGTAGACGATTTCGCTGCCGGCGAGATAGCTGTCCAGCATGCGGGGAATGGCTTCGAGGTCATCCTGGAGGTCGGCATCGAGGCTGACGAGCACTTCGCCCGGTGCCGTCAGAAGGCCGCACAGCAGCGCGTTCTGGTGCCCGCGGTTGCGGCTCAACTTGATGCCGCAGACGGCGGGATACGCCGCCGCATATTCCCCGATGAGGCGCCAGGTGCAATCGCTGCTGCCATCGTCGACATAGTAGATCGCGCTGCCCGGCGCGGCGCAGCCGCCGGCTTCGAGCCGGGCCAGCAGCGCAACCAGCCGGCGCGTGGTTTCCGGCAGCACCTCCTGCTCGTTA
Organism: Pseudoduganella sp. jia 9; assembly: GCF_055502615.1. Classification (NCBI taxonomy): domain Bacteria; kingdom Pseudomonadati; phylum Pseudomonadota; class Betaproteobacteria; order Burkholderiales; family Oxalobacteraceae; genus Pseudoduganella; species Pseudoduganella sp. jia 9. The sequence goes on from NZ_JBUPWE010000001.1 coordinate 378,950, forward strand.
AAACACGGCAGTACAAGGCTGACGACAGGCGCCGGCCTCAGTTGCGGCCGCAGTTCCGGTGGCTTCGAAAAGTCCAGGCGCCATGGATGCAGTAGTTCCATATGATCACTCCCATGGTGGTCAGCAGTTGGGCAGGTACGGTGGTGAGGCCAGCGCGCATCAGCGCGGACAGCAACAGGTGATTCAGCAACAGCCCGGTCGCCGCCGCGACCGCGAAACGGGGCGCGGTGACACGGCGCTGTTCATCGCTGTGGAAGGTGAGCTGCTCGTTGAGCAGGTAGTTCAGCAGCGCGCTCAGGGTGAAGCCGATGCCGGAGGCAATCACGGCCGGCAAGCCGGCGCGCATCAGCAACAGCATGACCAGGTAATGGGCCGCCGTGGACGCACCGCCGACGCACAGGAAGGCGAGCAGGCTGCGCACCGAGAAATTGGCGCGGGCGCCGGTCATGGCAGAGAAAAGGCGAGTGGGCATGGATGACAAACGGGCAAGCGGACCCGTCAAGTCTATCCATGCCTTTCAGCGAACGACTTCGATTGGATCAAAGCTTACTTGGAAGCAGGGGCAAGTGTCTCATCGCGGGGATCGCGGGCCAGCATCCGGGCCACCAGCACTTCCGGCTTGACGCCGTCGAACAGCATCGATGCCACGCCGTTGGTGAGCGGCATGTCCACGCCCAGCCGGGCCGCCAGTTCGCGTACGGCCTTGGCGCACGGCACACCTTCGGCCACGTGGCCCAGTTCGGCCACGATCGTCTCCAGCGCCTTGCCTTGCGCCAGGGCCAGGCCCACGCGGCGGTTGCGCGACAGGTCGCCGGTGCAGGTGAGGATCAGGTCGCCCATGCCGGTCAGGCCCATGAATGTTTCGATATTGCCGCCCAGCGCTGTTCCCAGCCGGGTCACTTCGGCCAGGCCACGGGTGATCAGCGCCGCGCGGGCATTCAGGCCCAGGCCCATGCCGTCCGCGCAGCCGGTGGCGATGGCCATCACGTTCTTGACGGCACCGCCGACCTCCACGCCGATCAGGTCGTCGCTTGAATAGACACGCATCGTGCCGCCGTGCACTGCCGCCACCACGCAGTCGCGCAAGGCAGCCGAGGTGGAAGCAATGGTCAGTGCGCACGGCAGGCCGCGGGCCACTTCCTGCGCGAACGATGGGCCGGACAGCGCGCCGCCGGCGATATCGTCGCCCAGCACTTCATGGAAGATCTGGTGAGGCAGCAGTCCCGTTTCGTATTCGAACCCCTTGCACAGCCAGACCAGGTTGGGAATCGGCCGGCCTTTCAGGCTGTGCAGCAGCGGCCGCAGGCCGGCCACCGGCGTTGCCGCGATCAGCAGGCCATCGTGGCCGTCGCTATCGCGCTGGGCATGGGCAACCGCCGCGTCGAAATCGGCCGTGACCTGTAGTGCGGGAGGAAACGGGAAGCCCGGCAGGTAATGCGTGTTGTCGCGTGCAGCGGCAATCTCGGCCATGGCCTCGGCGTTGCGGCCCCACAGCATCACATCATGGCGCGCAGCCACCGCGATCGCGACGGCCGTGCCCCAGGCACCGGCGCCCAGTACGGTAATACGGCGCCGGCTCGGTTGTTTCTCTTGCATGTCAAATACCCCAGATGTCGCTGCTGCGGACGAAACCGGCCAGGCCGTCGCGGTGACGAACCTTGATCCAGCCGTTCGCGCCGGGCTCGCCCAGCTCCAGCAGCACGCCTTTGTCGGCCGTGAACACCACGGCGGACGTGTCGTCCTCGGCCGTGCGAACCTTGACGTTCGGCACGCGCACGATGACGTTGCGGCGGGAAGAAAGGCCGCGGGCGGGCGTCCAGGCCAGGTCGCCGGACACATCGCGCACCTTGACCCAGTCGCCATAGGTCAGCACGATTTCCAGCGGCGCGCCGCGCGGCACGATGAACAGCTTGACGCCCTTCGTAGAAGGCGCGTCGTACAGCACGGCGGGAGCCGCGCCAACCGTCTTGAAATCGGCAGCCCAGCTGGCGGTGCTCAGCAGCAGAGCGGCCCCTATTATCAAGCGGGTAATACTCATTGCAAAAAACTTTCGTCCAAAATGATCAAAGGCCGCAATGGGCCTTTGATATGGGGGAAAGCGGCAGGCGAGATCGCCGGGCCGCTTCGGTTCAGCCGATTACTGAACGGTGTTGGTGCCTTCGGCAGCCTTGCCCTGCTGTTCAGCGATCGCCTGCAGGCGCTGCTGGTAGAACACTTCGAAGTTGATCTCGGCCAGGTGCACTGGCGGGAAACCGGCACGGGTGATCAGGTCGGCGATGTTTGCACGCAGGTACGGGTACACGATGTTCGGGCAGCCGATGCCCAGCAGCGGATCGAGCTGTTCGGCCGGGATGTTGCGTGCTTCGAAGATACCTGCCTGCTTGCCTTCCACCAGGAACGCCACTTTGTCGGCTACCTTGGCGGTCACGGTGATCGTCACCGTGGATTCGAAGATGCCTTCCTGCAGGGGCACGGCACCCACGTCCAGGGCCACTTCGATCGACGGAGCTTGCTGTTCCAGGAAGATCGCCGGGGAATTCGGCTGTTCCAGCGACATGTCTTTCAGGTAGACGCGTTGGATTTGGAATACGGGTTGCAGGTTTTCGTCAGACATGGAACGCTTTCAATGAAATGGACAGATGATTATCGTCGTCCGCCCCGAGCCGGTTGTGCTGGCCTGGATCAAACGCGTGGGCAATTGTAGCAAAACAAATATGCCTGCCAGCCTTTTTTTGCCCAGCGTTGTGATTTTATTAATCCGCGATCCGTCAGCCGTTCAGCAGCGGATCCAGGCGGCCGGCCTGGTCCAGCGCATACAGGTCGTCGAAGCCGCCGACATGGGTCTCGCCCACGTAAATCTGCGGCACCGTGCGGCGGCCCGTCTTCTGCATCATCACCTGGCGCTGCTCCGGATCGAGGTCGACACGGATCTTGTCGATATTCTTGATGCCCTTGCTTTCCAGCAGCCGCTCGGCGCGGATGCAGTAAGGGCAGATGGCGGTGGTGTACATGGTTACTTGAGCGGTCATGGCGGTAATCCTTTCTTTATTTGGTGATTGGCAACCCCTGGGTTTTCCACGCTTCGATGCCGCCGTCGAGAACGACCACATCGGCGAATCCCGCCTTTTCCAGAATCTTTGCGGCGCCATAGGCGCGCGTCCCTTTTTGGCAGACGACCACGGCCGTCCTGTTCTTCAGCTTGTCCAGCTCGCTGCTACGCTTGGCCAGTTCGGCCAGCGGAATATTCCTGGCATCCGGCAGGTGGCCCTCACCAAAAGCAGCAGCGTCGCGTACGTCCACAATGGTGGCTTTGGCGCGGTTTATCAACAGCGTTACCTGCTGCGGGCTCGCCTTTTTACCCCGTTGCGTCAGCGCGGGCCACAGCAGGGCGCCGCCGGACAACAGGGCAATGCCAACAAGAAAGATATGGTCGATGATGAATTTCACTTAGCTTCCATTGGTTGAAGTCAATCCGCGCATTATAAAATAGAAGACGAACAACGGCCCTGGCCGACGATTTCCTATCCTACCCTCCTGAGAAGATTGCTCTATGTACAAAATTGTTTTCATGCGTCATGGCGAGTCCACATGGAATCTCGAAAACCGTTTTACCGGCTGGACCGATGTGGACCTGACCGAAAAAGGCGTCAAGGAAGCGAAGTCCGCCGGCGAGGTGCTCAAGCGCGAAGGCTACACGTTCGACCTGTGCTACACCTCTGTGCTCAAGCGTGCCATCCGCACCCTGTGGCTCACGCTCGATGAAATGGACCTGATGTACCTGCCGGTCAAGAACGACTGGCGCCTGAACGAGCGCCATTATGGCGCGCTGCAGGGCCTGGACAAGGGCGAGACCGCCGCCAAGTTCGGCGACAAGCAGGTGCTGGTCTGGCGCCGCAGCTACGACATTCCGCCGCCTTCGCTGGAAGAGGGCGACGATCGCGCCTCGTTCAACGACCCGCGCTACGCCGGCCTGCCGAAAGAGCAGATTCCGCTGACCGAATGCCTGAAGGACACGGTGGCCCGCGTGCTGCCGGCATGGAACGAGGAAATCGCGCCGCAGATCAAGGCCGGCAAGCAGATCCTGATTTCCGCCCACGGCAACAGCCTGCGCGCCCTGATCAAGATGCTGGACAATATCAGCGACGAGGAAATCGTCGGCCTGAACATCCCGAACGGCCAGCCGCTCGTGTATGAACTGGACGCCGACCTGAAACCCATCCGCCACTACTACCTGGGCGATGCGGAAGCGATCGCCGCCGCGCAAGCCGCGGTGGCCAACCAGGGCAAGGCCAAGTAACGCTCGATGCCAGTCAACCGTTCGCGGCGCGCCGGCGCCTGGCTTGCCGCACTCGGCGTGGCCGCGGCGCTGGCATTCGGCGGGGGCGATGCCCTCGCCGCAGCCAAACAGACCAACCGCAGCAAGCAGAAGGCCGTCGCCGAGGCGGAGCGCGCCGCGCTGCAGCAGAAGCTCAATGCCCTGAAGCGCGACATCGGCCAGACCGAAAGCGCGCGCGAGGATGCCGCCGACACGCTGGCCGAATCCGAACAGGCAATCTCGAACGCCAACCGCCAGTTGCGCGAGCTGGCCGACGAAACCGCCGCCACCACGTCGAAAATCGCCGAGCTGTCCGCCGAACGCGAACGGCTGGCGGCGACCATCGCCAGCCAGAAGGGCCAACTGGCGAAACTGCTGCGCGAACAATACGTGGCCGGCAACGAAGACCGGATCAAGCTGCTGCTTTCCGGCGACAATCCGAACCGCATCAACCGCGACCTGCAACTGATGTCCTACGTGTCGCAGGCACAGGCAAGCCTGATCGAATCGCTGCGCACCAACCTGGCGGCCGTGGAAACCAATCAGGCCGAGGCGCAGAACGCGCGTGACGAGCTGGTGGAAATCGCCCAGGAAGAAGGCCAGCAGAAAACGCTGCTGGAACAGCAGAAAGCCAGGCACGCCGCACTGGTGGCGACCTTGTCGCAAAAGCTCGATACGCAGCGCAAGGAAGTCGGCCGCATCGAGCGCGACGAACAGCGCATGGGCGCGCTGGTCGTCCGCCTCAACAAGCTGATCGAGGAGCAGGCGCGCGCCGCCGCGGCCGAGAAGGCGCGCCAGGAACGGCTGGCCGCGCAACGCGCCGCGAAGGCCAAGGCGGAAGCCGAAGCACGGGCGCTGGCGGCAGCAAAGGCCAAGGCCGAACGCGAGCGCCTGGCGCGCGAGCGCCGGGAACAGAAGTCCACGCAGAAGCCGGAACCAAGGATCGCCCAGAAGCCCGAATCCAGGCCCGAGCCGAAACCGGAACCGAGGATCGCCCAGCGTGAACCGGTGAAACCCGAGCCGCGCGAGGAAGCCGCTGCCCGGCCTGCCGACGTGGCGCTGGCGCCGGCTGCGCCGGCCGGCGCGTTCGCCAGCCTGAAAGGGCAGATGCGCGCACCGGTGTCCGGCCGCGTGGCAGCGCGCTTCGGCAGCAAGCGCGGCGATGGCCCGAGCTGGAAGGGCGTCTTCATCCTGGCCGGCGAGGGCACCGAAATCCGCAGCGTGGCCCAGGGCCGCGTCGTGTTCGCCGACTGGCTGCGCGGCTTCGGCAACCTGATCATCGTCGACCACGGCGGCCAGTACATGAGTATCTATGGCAACAACCAGTCGCTGCTCAGGCGCGTCGGCGACGTGGTGAAAGGCGGCGACGTCATCGCCGCCGCCGGCAACAGCGGTGGCAACGAGGAATCGGGTTTATACTTCGAGCTGCGTCATCAGGGCCGGGCGTTCGATCCCGCCGGGTGGGTGAAGTTCTGACAACATGACCGGTGCCAGGCATCTTTCGGGGAAAACGCCCGGGAAGGTGCTCGGCACCAGCGCCTCTCCGCAACTCTGTCGTACCTCAGTGGAACATCAATGGGTAACAAACTCAAGAGTATCGGCCTGATCGGCCTGGGCATGGTGGCCGGCATGGCTGCCACCATGAATTTTTCCGCGCTGGCGCAGCGGATCGACGCCCCGCTGCCGCTGGAAGAACTGCGCCAGTTGTCGGACGTATTCGGCCTGATCAAGAGCGACTACGTCGAGAACGTGGATGACAAGAAGCTGTTGCAGGAGGCGATCGCCGGCATGGTATCGTCTCTCGACCCGCACTCGGTGTACCTGGACGAGAAGGCGTTTCGCGAAATGCGCGAATCGGTGCAGGGCAAGTTCGTCGGCATCGGCATCGAAGTCTCCACCGAGGATGGCTATGTGAAGGTGGTGTCGCCGATCGAGGATACGCCGGCGTTCAAGGCCGGTATCCGCTCCGGCGACCTGATCACCCGCATCGACAACGTCCCGCTGAAAGGCATGTCGCTGGACGAGTCGATCAAGAAGATGCGCGGCGAGCCGCGCACCAAGGTCGTGCTGACGATTTCCCGCAAGGGCGAGGACAAGCCGATGATCGTGCCGGTCATGCGCGAGGAAATCCGCGTGCAGAGCGTGAAGGCAAAGCTCGTGGAGCCCGGCTACGCGTGGCTGCGCATCTCGCAGTTCCAGGAGCCCACCGTCGAGGAGATGGTCAAGAAGCTCGCTGCGCTGTACGAGAAGAACCCCGATATCAAGGGCATCGTGCTGGACCTGCGCAATGACCCGGGGGGCGTGGTGCCGGGCGCGATCGGCGTGTCGGCGGCCTTCCTGCCGAAGGATTCGGTGGTCGTGTCCACCAACGGCCAGCTGGCCGATTCGAAACAGACGTTCTACGCGCGCCCCGAGTACTACGCCGGCCGGCATCCGGGCGATCCGCTGGCGAAGCTGCCGGCGGCCGTGAAGACCGTGCCGCTGGTGGTGCTCGTCAATGCCGGTTCCGCTTCCGCTTCCGAGATCGTGGCCGGCGCGCTGCAGGACTACAAGCGTGCCATCGTGATGGGCAGCACCACCTTCGGCAAGGGCTCGGTGCAGACCCTGCGCCAGCTGACCGCCGATACCGCCGTCAAGCTGACGACCGCGCGCTACTACACGCCGAAAGGCCGGGCGATCCAGGCCAAGGGCATCGAACCGGACGTGCATGTCGATGAAACGGCCGAAGGCGATGGCCTGAACAGCCTGCGGCTGCGCGAGGCGGACCTGCAGAAGCACCTGTCCGGCGACGACAATGAAACCCGCCCCGTGCGCCACGACGAGCTGGAAGAAGAGCAGCGCATCCTGGCGCTGGCGAAAAAGCAGAAGCCGGTCGAATTCGGCAGCAAGGACGACTTCCAGCTGGCCCAGGCCCTGAATCACTTCAAGGGCTTGCCGGTGAAACTGGCCAAGGCCGACACGCCGGCGGAAAAGGGGGCCGAGGAGATCCTCGTCAAGCCGGAAACAAAGACGGACGTGGTCAAGCCGGAAGACAAGAAGGCGCCGCCATCGCAGGTGAAGTAATCCATGAATGACGAACAGCTGCTGCGTTATTCGCGGCACATCCTCCTCGACGAGATCGGCATCGAAGGCCAGCAGAAGCTGCTCGCGGCGCGCGTGCTCGTCATCGGCGCCGGCGGCCTCGGTTCGCCCGCCGCGCTGTACCTCGCATCGGCCGGCATCGGCCACCTGACCATCGTCGATGACGACGAAGTCGACCTGACCAACCTGCAGCGCCAGATCGCCCACACCACCGCCCGCGTCGGACAATCCAAGGCCCTCTCGGCAAAGGAGGCGGTCGCGGCGATCAATCCCGACGTGCAGGTGACCGCGCTGATCGAGCGCGTCGACGATGCGCGTCTCGCCGAACTGGCCGCGGCCAGCGACGTCGTCCTCGACTGCACCGACAACTTCAAGACGCGCCATGCCGTCAACCGCGCCTGCGTGGCGGCACGCGTGCCGCTGGTATCCGGTGCCGTGATCCGTTTCGACGGCCAGGTCAGCGTGTTCGATCCACGCAGTGCGGATGCGCCATGCTACTCGTGCCTGTTCCCGCAGGACCAGGCCTTCGAAGACGTGGCCTGTTCGACGATGGGCGTGTTCGCGCCGCTGGTGGGCGTGGTCGGCGCCATGCAGGCGGCCGAGGCGCTGAAAATCGTGATGGGCATCGGCAATTCGCTGGCCGGACGGCTGCTGATGCTCGACGGCCTGCGCATGGAGTGGACCAGTATCGGTGTAGGCCGCGCCGCCGGCTGCCCGGTGTGCGCCATGTAGGCCGCGGGCGGGCTTCCGGTAACTTCTCTTTACCTCCTTTTTCACCGTCGTGTAGCAATTCGGGCTTATACTTCAGCACTTTCGCTTTTTCACCGTGTCCTGAAGCTTCATGAAAAAAGGTCTCCATCTCACGCGCCGCGCGCGTGGTTTCACCCTCATTGAAATCATGGTCGTCGTCGTCATCATGGGCGTGCTGGCCGCGCTCGTGGTGCCGAAACTGCTGTCGCGCACCGGCGAATCGAAGGTGGCCGCGGCGAAGGTCGACATCGCCACCATCATGCAATCGCTGAAGCTGTACAAGCTCGACAATACCCGCTATCCGACCACCGAGCAGGGCCTGCAGGCACTGCTGGTGAAACCCACGTCGGGCCCGGCCGCCAACGGCTGGAAGGAAGGCGGCTACCTGGAAAAGATGCCGAAGGATCCGTGGGGCTTCCAGTACCAGTACCTGTCGCCGGGCATCAAGGGCGAGGTGGACGTGTTCTCGACCGGCGCCGACGGCCAGCCGGGCGGTACCGGCGAGGATGCCGACATCGGCTCCTGGGAAAACTAAGCAGCGGATCGCAGCATGCGCCAGCGCGGCTTCACCCTGATCGAGCTGCTGGTGGTGCTGGTCATCATCGGCCTCACGCTAGGGCTGGTGATGGCGAACATGGCGCCGAGCGGTCGCCAGGCCATGCAGCAGGAAGCGCAGCGCGTGGCCTTGCTGCTGCAGCTGGCGCGCGACGAAGCCATCGTGCGCAACCGGCCGATCGCCTTCGAGGCCGGCGCGCAGGGTTACCGCTTCCTGGTGCGCGAAGGCCGCGAATGGAAGACGCTGCCGCAAGACGACATGCTGCGCGAACGCGCCTTCAAGCGCACCCCGATGACCCTGCTGCTCGATCCCCCGACCAATCTCCCCGGCGCGCCGATGCGCATCGTGTTCGGCCGCGAGCCGGTCGACAAGCCGTTCGTGCTGACGCTGGCCTACGGCGATGTGCGCACCGCGGTGCGCGCCGACGGCATCGGCCATTTCACGGTGGAGTGACATGAAGCGAACGGTGGAGAGGGCGCAGGCGGGTTTCACGCTGCTCGAAGTGCTGGTGGCGCTGTTCATCGTCGGCACCGCCCTGGTTGCGGCGTTGCAGGCGATCGGCAGCCTGACCCGCAACAGCGAAGGCTTGCGCACGACCATGATGGCCACCTGGTCGGCCGAGAACCGGCTCGTGCAGATTCGCCTGGCGGGAGTATTCCCATCGGTCGGCAAGACCTCGTTCGCCTGCCCTCAGGGCGACCTGCAGCTGCAGTGCGAAGAAGAGGTGATCATCTCGCCGAACCCGCTGCTGCGGCGCGTCGAAGTTTCCGTCTACGACACCGCCAATCCGCAGCGCCGCATCATCAAGCTGGTGCAGCTGGTGCTGAAATGATGCGGCGCGCGCGCGGTGCCGGCGGCTTCACGCTGATCGAACTGCTGGTGGCGATCACCGTGCTGGCGATCGTGGCCGTGCTGGGCTGGCGCGGGCTGGACAGCATCCTGCGGTCGCGCGCGGTGTTGACGCAGCAGATGGAACACACGCGCGGCATCCAGCTCGCCTTTGCGCAGTTGCAGAACGACCTGGAACAGCTGGCCAGGAACGATGTGATCGGGCCGCGGCAGAACCTGGTGGCTGACAACCTGCGCCTGATCTTCGTGCGCACGCATGCGCCGGACCATGGGCCCACGCAGCTGGTGGTGGTCAGCTACCGCCTGCGCAACGGCGTGCTGACGCGGCGCGAATCGCCCGCCACGCGCGATCTCGTGCAGCTCGACGCGTTGTGGCAGGTCGCCGTCTCCGATGCCGATCCGGTGCCCGGCGTGGGCCTGCATGCCGGGGTGGCGGGCATGGGCGTGCGGCTGTGGACCAACGGTGCCTGGACACTGCCGCAAAATAATGCGGGCACGACGACCAGCACCGGCACCGGCACCGGCACTGGTAGCGGCACAGGCACCGGCACCGTCGGGGTGACTCAGCCGACCGGCCTGGAGATGTCGCTGCAACTGATCAACGAACCGAACCCGATGGTGAAGGTCTTGCTGCTGGGGGCGACATGATGCGCCGGCCGCCAACCGGACGGCGCCAGCGCGGCGTCGCCGTCGTCACCGCGCTGCTGCTGACAACGCTGGCGGTGACGATCGTCGCCAGCCTGTTCTGGCAGCAGCAGGTGCAGGTGCGCTCGGTGGAGAACCAGCGCCTGCACCTGCAGACGCGCTGGATCCTGCGCGGCGCGCTGGACTGGGCACGGCTGATCCTGCGGCAGGATGGTATCGACAGCCAGGGAAGCATCACGCGCGCCGATGGCGTGTGGGCCACGCCGCTGGCCGAGACGCGGCTGGACCAGTACGTGGAGCGCGAGCGGGTCGAAGGGGAGGACTACGATGCGACCTTGCAGGGTCAGATTTTCGATGCACAGTCGCGTTACAATCTGACGAACCTGGGCCAGGCCGGCGCCACGTCCGCCACGGAAGTCAGGGCATTCGGGCAACTGCTGTCGCTGCTCCAGCTCGACGCGGGCCTGGCGCAGGCGGCCGCCCAGTACGCCACTCGTGCCGCCGCACAGCAGGCCGGTGCGGGCAGTGCGCCGATGGCGTTCCAGCGCGTGGAAGACCTGCTGGCGGCGGGCTTCCCGCAGGCGGCGGTCGAGCGGCTGCGCGATTATGTGGTCGTGCTGCCGGTGCCGACCGGGGTGAATCTGAATACAGCGTCGGCCGAGGTGCTTGCCGCGGCTGTCGAAGGCATGTCCATTGCCGAGGCGCAGTCGCTGGTCGCAAGCCTCAAGCGCAACCCGATGGACAAGGATAAGTTCATCGCACGCGTGAAGCAGCAGGACCCGGGCCGGCAGGTGCTGACGGATCTGGTCGCGCGCAGCGACTGGTTCCTCGTGCTGAGCCAGGTGCGCCTGGACCGTGCGGCACTGGAATCATGGTCCCTGATCCGCCGCGGGGACCAGTCGCGGGGTTATCAGACCTCGGTCGTGTGGATCCGGGAAATCTAAGGAAAGCAAACCGTTTTGACCACTCTCTACATAAACTATCCGGCCCGCGCGGCCGCGGCCGACATCGGCGCCGCGTGCACCTACGCGCAGGTGGGCGATGGCGGCAACGTGATGCAGCAGGGCGCCGGCGCGCTGGGCAAGCTGGGCGACCTGGTGGCGGCCAGCCGCAAGGTCGTGCTGCTGCTGGCGGCCGCCGACGTGACACTGCTGCGCGTGGCAGTGCCGCCGCTGTCCGGCAGCCGCCTGAAGGCCGCCATCCCCAATCTCGTCGAGGAGCAATTGCTGGGCGACCCGGACGACTGCGTGTTCGCCCTCGGCCCCGTGCAGCCGGGCAGCAGCGAGCGCACGGTGGCCGTGGTGCAGCGCGCCTGGCTGGACGTGCTGGTCAAGGCCCTGGTGCAGCAGGGCGCGCGCGCGGTGTCCGCACTGCCGGCGCAACTGTGCCTGCCGCTGGCGCCCGGCGGCGTGTCGGCATTGCTGGCCAATGACGAAGGCGGCATCGAACTGACCCTGCGCACCGGCCAGTACGAAGGCATCGGCCTGGCATTGCCGGCACAGCCGGAAGGCGCGCTGCAGGTGCTGCGCGCGCTGGCCGGCGAGGCGCCCGTCACGCTGTACGTACCGGCCGCACAGCGCGCGCACTATGAATCGCTGCTGGCGGCGGTACCCGCGCCGGCGCCGGGTATCGCACTGGAAGAGGATCACTGGGCGCACCGGATCGCCGCCGGCAAGGCCGTGCAGCTGGACCTGGCGGCCGGCCTCGGCGCCGCCAGCGGCGCCCGCGCGCGCGCCTGGAAGCAATGGCGCTGGCCACTGCGGCTGGCGCTGCTGGCGGTGCTGGTCAATATCGTCGGCCTGAACGTGGAATGGCTGCGCATGAAGCGCGAGGCCGAAGCGTTGCGCTTGTCGATGGTGCAGATTTTCCGTGGCGCCTACCCGAATGAAAAAGTGGTGCTCGACCCGGCCGCGCAACTGCGCAGCAACCTTGCGCGCGCCAGGGTGGGCGGCGGCGAGATGGCGGGGGACGATTTCACGGCGCTGGCCGCCGCGTTCGGCGAGGCGCTGGGAGCGCTGCCACGGCGCGATGTCGTGGCCGGGCTCGACTACCGCGAGCGCGCGCTGGTCGTGCGCCTGAAGCCGAACAGCGTCGATGGCGCGGCACTGGCAAAGGTGCAGGCGCAACTGGCGCCGCGCGGGTTGACGCTGACGGAAACGGGCGCGGGAACATGGGAATTGCGCACGGGAGGCAAGTCATGAGCGAAACATTGAAGGGAACGGCAGGCAACCGCCTCGCCGGCCTGCGCGCATCGGTTGAAGGATTCTGGAGCGCACGCACCGAACAGGAGCGCCGGTTCCTCGCCGTAGGCGGCATCGTCGTCGGCCTGGCGCTGGTCTACGCGGTGCTGATCGACCCGGCGCTGACGGGCCGCGAACAGCTGCGCAAGGACCTGCCGCTGCTGCGCCAGGAAACGGCGGAAATGCAGGCGCTGGCGGCCCAGGCGGCGCAACTGGGCGCGCAGCCGGCAACGCAGGTGCAGCCGCTGTCGCGCGAGACGCTGAACGCGGCGCTGGCCGCCCGCGGCCTGAACCCGCAAAACCTGGCCGTGACCGGCGACTACGTCAAAGTGGACTTCAAGGGCGTGCAGTTCGCCGGCCTCGTCACATGGCTGGACGCCGCGCGGCGCGATGAGCGGCTGGCGGTGCAGGAAGCGAAAATCAGCGCACAGGGCGGCAAGGAGGATAGTGCCGGCCTGGTCGACGCCACGCTGACATTGCGCCAGGAAGCGGGCAGCCGATGAAGCGTTTCATCTTGTGGTTGCTGGCGATCGCGGCCACGGCCATGCTGACCTTGATCGTGTTCTTTCCCGCCACATGGGTCGCCGCGCTGGTGGAAAAGCAGACCGGCGGGCGGCTGACGCTGGGCGACGCGCAGGGCACGCTGTGGCGCGGCTCCGCCTTTGTCGGCGGTTCCGCCAGCGGCAACAGCGCGGTGACGCCGCTGCTGCCGGGGCGCTTCGCGTGGAAACTGTCGCCGCTGTCGCTGCTGGGCAGCGTGCGCATGGAGCTGGAGAATCCGCAAGCGCTGACGCAGCCGGTCACCTTCACGGGCAGCTGGCGCGCCTGGCAACTGAGCCCGGCGGCATTGCTGCTGCCGGCGGACGGCTTGTCCGGCCTGGGCGCGCCGCTGAACACGCTGGCGCTGTCCGGCCGGCTGCAGCTGGCGTGGACATCGCTGGCGCTGGCGCTGGAAAACAGGAACATCCTGGTCAATGGCGTGACCACGCTGCAGATGCAGGACGTATCGTCGCGGCTGGCGCCGATCCGGCCGCTGGGCAGCTACCAGCTGGCGCTGGACTGGAAAGGCCAGCAGGCCGCCGTGGCGCTCACTTCCACGAAAGGGCCGTTGCTGCTGTCCGGCAGCGGCCAGCTGCGCAACGGCCGGCTGCAATTCTCCGGCCAGGCCGAAGCTGCCGCCGGCTACGAAGACACCTTGGGCAACCTGCTCAACCTGCTGGGCCAGCGCCGTAATATCGGCGGTAAAAACATCATCGCACTCGAGTTCAGATAATGAAAACTGCAAGCAAATATCAACTTCCCGCGCTGCGGCGCCTGTCCGCCGGTGCGCTGCTGTGCTGCGTGCTGTCGTCTTCCGTGGGCCCGGCCTGGGCCGCACCGCAGGATGAAGCCGCGCTGAACTTCGTCGGTGCCGATATCGAATCCGTCATCAAGGCGGTGGGCCACTACACCAACATCACGTTCCTGATCGATCCTCGCGTAAAAGGCACGATCACGCTGGTATCGGAGAAATCCATCAGCAAGTCGCAGGCTTTCGCCCTGCTGACCTCCGCGCTGCGGCTGCAGGGCTATGCGATCGTCAGCGGCGACGGCTATGCCAAGGTGGTGCCGGAAGCGGAAGCCAAGCTGCAGGCCACGCCCACCATCGTGAAAGGGCAGGCCGCGCCGAAGGGCGACCAGGTGGCCACCCAGGTATTCCAGCTCAATCATGAATCGGCGTCGAACCTCGTCAGCGTGCTGCGCCCGCTGATTTCCGTCAACAACACGATCAACGCGAATCCCGGCAACAACACGCTGGTGATCACCGACTATGCCGACAACCTGAAGCGCCTGTCGAAGATCATAGCGGCGATGGATACCCCGGCCAGCGCGGATATGGATGTGATCCCGGTGCGTTATGCGATCGCCAGCGATATCGCTTCCATGATCAACAAGCTGATGGAGCCGGGCAAGGGCGGCGATGGCGGCGGGCAGGTATCGGTGCTGGCCGACCCGCGCACCAACTCGCTGGTGCTGCGCGCGCCGTCGGTGGCGCGTGCCAACCTGGCGCGCTCGCTGATCGCCAAGCTGGACTTGCCGACGTCGAAGTCGGGCAACGTGCACGTGGTGTACCTGAAGAACGCCGACGCCACGCAACTGGCGGAAACGCTGCGCGCCGTGATGTCGGGCGAAACGCCGGCCAATGGCGGCACGTCGGGCAATGCGCTGAACAACCAGGCGACGATGCAGACGGGCGCCAACAACACGATCGGCCAGACCGGCACCTCGTCGCAGAATACAGGCCCGACCAATCCGCTATTGTCCGGCAACCGCACGGGCACGCAGGGCACGGCGGGCAACAGTACGGCCGGCTTCATCCAGGCCGACGCCTCGACCAACACGCTGATCATCACGGCGCCGGAAGCGATCTATCGCAACCTGCGGGCCGTGATCGACCAGCTCGACGTGCGCCGCTCCCAGGTCTATATCGAGGCACTGATCGTCGAAGTCTCGGTCGACAAGGCATCCGAATTCGGCGTGCAGTGGGTTGGCGCATCCGGCAACAGCAACAGCGATTACCGGATCGGCGGCCTGCAGTCGTTCTCCAGCGGCGGCAACAACCTGGTCAACGTCTACAACGGCGATGCGGCACCGAGCAACGGCCTCACCGTCGGCATATTCAAGCAACTGGCGGGCGGCAAGCTTGGCCTGGGTGCGGTGGCCCACACGCTGGAATCGACAGGCAATGGCAACATCCTGTCGACGCCGAACATGATCACGCTCGATAACGAAGTGGCCACGATCCGCGTCGGCCAGAACGTGCCGATCCTGACCGGCCAGTTCACCACCACTTCCGGCACCAACAGCAACCCGTTCCAGACCATCGACCGCAAGGACGTGGGCCTGACGCTGAAGGTGAAGCCGCAGATTTCCGAAGGCGGCACCATCAAGCTGGCGATCTACAACGAATCGTCGTCGGTGGACCAGTCGTCGCTGACCGCCGCCTCCGGCATCATCCTGAATACCCGCGTCATCGAGAACAACGTGATCGCCGACGACGGGCAGATCATCGTGCTGGGCGGCCTGATCGAGGATACCGCATCGGACGGCCTGGAGAAGGTGCCCGGCCTGGGCGACATTCCCGTGCTGGGCAACCTGTTCAGGTACAACACGCGGGCGCGCAAGAAGACCAACCTGATGGTGTTCCTGCGCCCGGTGGTGATCCGCAACAAGGAGCAGAGCATGAGCCTGGCCGCGGACCGCTACGACTACATGCGCGCCTCCGGCGCCGAATTCACGCCGAGCGACACGATCCTGATGCGCCAGCTGGGCCAGCCGCAATTGCCGGCGCTGAACAACGGCGTGCCGGTCGGTTCGCCGACAGTGGCCGCGCCGGTGCCGGCGGCGCCCGTGCCGGCCGGCGCGCCGGGAGCGGCCGAGTCGGTGCAGCAGCCGACGCAGCAGCCGACGCCGCAGCAGTGATGCTGGCTCACATGAACATGCACATGAGCAGGCAGCATCATGGATAATCTTCTCCCTTACGCATTCGCCCGCGACTTCCTCGTGCTGGCGAGAGGCGGCGAGCGCGATGGCACGGTCGAGGTGCTGGTGTCGAACGCCACCGCACCGTCGGCGATCGCCGAGGTGTCGCGCCGCTTCGGCCGCATCCAGCTGACACCGCTGCCGCGCGCGCAGCTCGAGGAAGCGATCGCGGCGGCCTATGCCGGCGCCGGCGGCGACGTATCGCAGGTGGCCGATGAATTCGATGCCGACCTGGACCTCACCCGGCTGCTGCAGGACGTGCCGGCCATCGAGGACCTGCTCGAATCATCGGACGATGCGCCGGTCATCCGCATGATCAATGCCCTGCTGACCCAGGCGCTGCGCGATGGCGCATCCGATATCCACGTCGAGCCGTTCGAGCAGATTTCCGTGGTGCGCTTCCGCATCGACGGCGCGCTGCGCGACATCGTCAAGCCGAGAAAGGCGATCCACGGCTCGCTGATCTCGCGCATCAAGATCATGGCGCAGCTGGACATCGCCGAGAAGCGCCTGCCGCAGGATGGCCGCATCACGCTGCGCGTGGGCGGCAAGCCGGTGGACGTACGCGTATCCACGCTGCCGACCGGCCACGGCGAACGGGCCGTGCTGCGTTTGCTGGACAAGGAAGCCGGCCGCCTCGACCTGCAGCACCTGGGCATGAGCGAGCCGATGCTGGCCGAGTTCAACGGGCTGCTGGCCCAGCCGCACGGCATCGTGCTGGTGACCGGCCCGACCGGCTCCGGCAAGACCACCACGCTGTATGCCGCGCTGTCGCTGCTGAACTCGACGACGACGAACATCCTCACCGTCGAGGACCCGATCGAATACGACCTGGCCGGCGTCGGCCAGACGCAGGTGAATTCGCGCATCGACATGACGTTCGCGAAGGCGCTGCGGGCGATCCTGCGCCAGGACCCGGACGTGATCATGATCGGCGAAATCCGCGACCTGGAAACGGCGCAGATCGCCGTGCAGGCGTCGCTGACGGGCCACCTGGTGCTGGCCACCCTGCACACCAACGATTCGGCATCCGCCGTGACGCGCCTGCTGGACATGGGCATCGAGCCATTCCTGCTGTCGTCCTCGCTGCTGGGCGTGCTGGCGCAGCGGCTGGTGCGCAAGCTGTGCGGCGAATGCAAGACTTTCGATGGTTCCCAGTGGCACGCGGTCGGCTGCGAAGCATGCGGGCAGACGGGCTACCAGGGCCGCGTCGGCATCTACGAGCTGCTGCAGACGACCGACCGGATCCGCGCGCAGATCCACGACCGTGCCTCCGAAGCGGCGATCAAGGATACCGCGCTGGCCGATGGCATGACCACGATGCGCGACGACGGCGAGCGCTGGCTCGCCAACGGCACCACCACGCTGGCCGAGCTGCTGCGCGTGGCCAAGGATTGAGATTGGGGATCAACTGAATGGCGGCATTCCGTTATGAAGCGGTCGACGCGGGCGGCGCCACGAAAAAGGGTGTCGTCAACGCCGACAGCGCGCGCGCCGCGCGCGCCGACCTGCGCGCCAAGGGACTCGTACCGATCAAGGTCGATACCATCACGGCGCAGGTGGACGCGAGCGGCGCCACAACCCGGCGCGGCCTGGGCGAAAAACTGTCGACGACGGAGCTGGCGCTGTTCACGCGCCAGCTGGCCAGCCTGCTGGAAGCCGGCCTGCCGCTGGAGCAGGCCTTTACCGCGCTGCTGGAACAGGCCGAGCGCCCGTACGTACGCGACCTGATCGCATCGATCCGTTCCGAGGTGATCGGCGGCGCCGCGCTGTCCGACGTCCTGAAACGCCACCCGCGCGACTTCGCCGAGATCTATCGCGCGCTGGTGGCGTCCGGCGAGCAGATCGGCCAGCTGTCGCGCGTGCTGTCGCGGCTGGCCGACTACATCGAGCGCCGCAATGCGCTGGTGCAGAAGGTGCGGCTGGCGTTCACCTATCCGGCCATCGTCACGGTGGTGGCGTTTGCCATCGTGATCTTCCTGCTCACGTACGTGGTGCCGCAGATCGTGTCGGTCTTTTCGAATACCAAGCAGAAGCTGCCGCTGCTCACGGTGATCATGCTGGCGGTGTCGGACTTCGTGCGCAACTACGGCCTGATCGTGCTGGTATTGCTGATCGGCGCCTGGGTCGCATGGCGCCGCGCGCTGCAGAACATTGCGCTGAAGACGCGCTGGCATACCTGGCTGCTGACCGCGCCGCTGTACGGCAAGTTCGAGCGCAGCCTGAATACGTCGCGCTTCGCCAGCACGCTGGCGATCACCACCGGTTCCGGCGTGCCGATCCTGCGTGCGCTGGAAACCAGCCGGGATACGCTGTCGAACGTGGCCATGCGCCAGCTGGTAGAGGAGGCCAGCGATGCGGTGCGCGAGGGCGTCAGCCTGGCGCGGGCGCTGTCGGCGCAGAAGCACTTTCCGCCGATGCTGATCCACATGATCCGTGCCGGCGAGATCACCGGCGAGCTGCCGGCGATGCTCGAGCGCGCCGCCGCCGCGCAGGAAGCGGACCTGGAGCGCCGCACGCTGACCATCGCCGGGTTGCTGGAGCCGGCGCTGATCCTGGCCATGGGCGTCGTCGTGCTGCTGATCGTGCTGGCCGTGCTGATGCCGATCATCGAGATCAACCAGCTGGTGCGCTGATGGCCGCCGCGAGATTCTTACCGGAGTTTGCATGAACCGTATGCCGCATCACCTTCCCACCATTGCAACCCTGGCCGCCGTGGTGGCGCTGACCGCGTCCACGGCCTACTGGAGCCTGCAATTGTTCAAGCCGCAGCAGCGGCAGATCGCCGTGGTACCGGTGCAGGAAACACCGCCGCCGCCGGTCGATGCGGCGCTGGGGCTGTTCGGCGGCCAGGCCACGGTCGCTACCGCCAGCACGTACGAGTTGCGTGGCGTGGTGGCCACCCGCGACGGCCGCGGCAGCGTGGCCATCATCGCCACCAGCGGCGATACGCCGAAGGCCTACCCGGTCGGCAAGGAAGTCGCGCCGGGCGTCATCGTGCAGGACGTCCAGCCGCGCCACGTGACCTTGCTGGACGGCGGTGTGCAGAAGCGCCTCGATCTGCTGCCGGACGCCGGCGTCTCCTCGACCACCGCCGCGCCGCTGCCGCCCGTGAACCGCGCCGCACCGCCGCCGCCGGCCCCCATGCCCACGCCACAGCCTTCGGTATCGCCGCTGGTCACGCCGCCGGCCGGCACGCCCGTCGGGCCCGCCGGCCAACCCGCGCCGATACACACGGCCCCGGTCCAGCGTCCCGTCACCCAATAAAAAAGGTTCATCGCACTTTGCCGGGGAACGCATTCTTGATTTTCAAGAAGAAGTAGGATGCGTCCCGGAATCCGTAAGCCATGCGTTTGATCACTTTGATGCGATTGTTGACGCCTTCCAGGATGGATGAGTTCATCGGATAGATGGCCGAAGCCAAGATACCGCGCCGGTATTTGGCCAAGCGTTTAGCGAACTGGATCAGCGGTGCGATCTGGCTTTCCAGGGCGAGCTTGAGCCAGGTTTTCCATCGACGAGCACCTTCCCAGGCCGATGGCGCATACCAGATCTCTTTCAGTTCGGTCTTGAGCAGGTAGACCGTTGCCAAGGGCTGGTTGGCGGCGAGCAGTTCGTCAAGTTTGATCGCCTGGTCGGTTTTGAGATTGTCGCGATTACGCAGCAAAAGCCATCGGCTGCGCTTGATGACCTGACGGGCTTTTGGCTCTGCACGTAGTGCATTGGCTTGATCGACCCGTACCCGGTCAACGACTTCGCGGCCAAAACGGGCCACGACATGAAATAGGTCGTAGACCACCTCGGCATTGGGGCATTGCTGGCGCACTTCGAGATCCATAGCCGTGTTCATGTCCATCGCCACGGCTTCAATCCGCTGGCAGCCTTCCGGTCCCAGCATCTCGAAAAATGGCCGGATCGCTTCCCGGCTATTGCCTTCTCCAACCCACAATACGCGCATCCGTTCAGCATCGAGCGCGACAGTGGCATAGCGGTGTCCCTTGTGCAGGGCGAATTCGTCCATCACCAGGCGCCGTACACCCTCTGCTGAGAAGTCAGCATGCAAGTGCTTCAAGCGCCGATGATCGATCTCTTTGACGGTATGCCAGTGTAGGCCGGTCAGCCGGGCCACATGTGCTATCGGAAGCAGTTGCGCCAGCGCCTCGACCCACAGGCGCACACGATGCGTAATGCGTGAACGCCGGTCAAGCCAGACAATGTGCTCGGCAACCCGTGCATTACAGTGATGGCAGTCCAGTCGCCGCACTGGCACATCAAGCCAGACGCGTTTGTCCAGAATATCGCGGTCGCGCACCTTGCGTCTTCGGCGCTCATGCACCAAGGCGCAAGGCTGGCGGCACGACCCACACAAAGCATCACTTGTCGGACAGGGTTCGAGAACGATCAGCAGGGAACCGTCTTTCTGTTCTTGGACGGAGTCGAGAATATGGCCTTCCCAAAACGGGAGAGACGACATAGCATTGAGCATGGCGGTGGTTTGAAAGATTGACTTGTTTGGCGACTATCAATCTACCAACTTCAGACCCCCGCCACCACTTCCTGCTCAGATCGTCAATCCCGTCTTCCCCCATTCCCCGCGAAGAACC